>CAKZJB010000196.1 GCA_936940865.1 uncultured Asticcacaulis sp.
CAATGCCGAACTGGCGAAGAAGCGCGGGCACAAGCCGATCCGCGTCCTGCTGGAACAGGCCGGCCCCGCCATCCAGGACCTGAAGCCCGTCTTCATGATGTCGCCGCTTTCGGTCGCGCAGTTTCTCAAGCCCGGCGCCCTGCATTTCGACCTGCTGGTCATGGACGAGGCGTCGCAGATCGAGCCGGTCGATGCGCTGGGGGCCATTGCCCGCGTCAAACAGATCGCCGTGGTCGGCGACGAACGCCAGTTGCCGCCGACCGCCTTCTTCAAGAAACTGGCGGGTGAAGACGAAGCGGAAGAGGATGACGGCGTGACCATCGCCGCCCGCGATGCCGAAAGTATCCTGGACCTGTGCCTGGCCAAGGGCGCGCCGCACCGCATGCTGAGCTGGCATTATCGCTCGAAGCACCAGTCGTTGATCGCCGTGTCGAACCGCGAATTCTACGACAACCGGCTGTTCATCGTGCCGTCGCCGTTCGATGCCGTCGCGGGAATGGGACTGAAATTCCACTGGCTGAAGGACACGGTCTACGACCGGGGCAATACGCGCACCAATCCAAAGGAAGTCAGGATCGTCGCGGAGGCCGTTATCGCCCACGCACAGCAAAATCCGCAGCAATCCCTGGGGGTAGCCACCTTTTCGGTAGCGCAGCGCCAGGCCGTTCTAAAGGAACTGGAACGGCTGCGGCGAGCGAATCCGGACTGCGAAGGCTTCTTCGACGAGGGCCGGGCCGAACCCTTCTTCGTCAAGAACCTGGAAAACATCCAGGGCGACGAGCGTGACGTCATCTTCATTTCGGTCGGCTATGGCAAGACCGAACAAGGCCAATTGGCGCACAATTTCGGGCCGCTGTCGGGCGATGGCGGCGAACGGCGGCTGAACGTGCTGATCTCGCGCGCCAAGCTGCGCTGCGAGGTCTTCGCCAACTTCACCGGCGCCGATATCGACCTGGACCGCACGCCGTCGCGCGGCGTGGCGGCGCTTAAACTGTTCATGACCTTCGCCGAGACCGGCCGTTTCGAGACAGGGCCGGATACCGTCGACGACACCGACAGCCTGTTCGAGGAGCAAGTTGCAACGCGCCTGCGCAGCCTGGGCTACGATGTGCGCACGCAGATCGGCGCCTCGGGCTTCCGCGTCGATCTGGCCATCGCCGATCCCGAACGGCCGGGCCGGTTCGTGCTGGGCATCGAATGCGACGGCGCGCAGTATCGCCGCTCGCGTTCGGCACGCGACCGCGACCGCCTGCGCCAGCAGGTGCTTGAGGCGCATGGCTGGATCATCCATCGCATCTGGAGCGCCGACTGGTATCTCAGGCCGAAGGAAGAACTCAGGAAGCTCGAAGCCGCCATCGACGCGGCCAGGGCCGAGTGGCGCGAGCGCGACGCCCATGCGCCTTTACCGGCGGCCGAAGCCGTGACGCCGGTGGCGGTCGCCGAGGTCCTGGCGCCGCCGGCTGAAGCGGACGAACCCGAACGCCTCTACTATGCCGAAGCCGCTTTCGCCGTCGACCGCCGCCGCGATCCCGCCGACCTGTCGATCCCCGACATGGCCGACATAGTCCTGCCGATAGTCGAGCAGGAAGATCCCGTGCACGGCGACGAGGTCGTCACGCGTGTCCGCTCGCTGTGGGGCCTGCCGCGCGTGACGCCCAGGCTGAAAACCCTCGTGGCGGCGGCGCTGGCGTACAACCAGGCGCAGGGCGTCATCGCTGAAGACGGCGGCTTCTGGCGCGCGCCCGACAGCCTGATCCATATCCGCGATCGCTCGAGGGTGGCCTCGGCCAGCCTGCGCAAGCCGGAAATGCTGCCGCCGGCCGAGATCGACGCGGCCGTGCTGAAAGTGGTGAGCGACAATTACGGCGCGGCGAAAGGTGACCTGATCCCGGCGGTGGCGCGGCTGTTCGGTTTCGGCTCGACCTCGGCGGCGTTACGGACACGGATCGACGAACGGATCGATACCCTTACTTCGGACGGCCGGCTGACGCAGAAGGGCGAGTTGTTGACGGTGGGGTAGTGCAAATCCCTCCTCCCTGCGCGCAAGCGTGGGGAGGTGGCAGACGTCGCCGTCAAGGCGACGGATGACGGGGGGTCTTCTTCCTTTAGCTTCCCCCCTTCCACCACTTCGTGGTCCCCCTTACCACGCTTCGCGTAGGGAGGAGACGTCGGTCCACAAATTTTCTACAAATTTCCCGGTGTCGCACCTCTTGACTCCGTAAAGGCCCGCGACTACCTCCCATCTGCCGTTAGCACTCCCCAATGGTGAGTGCTAACAAAACCATCCATTTTACGGAGGACACATCATGAGCTTTCGCCCGTTAGGCGACCGAGTCCTGGTCAAGCGCGTCGAAGAAGAAGCCAAGACCAAGGGCGGCATCATCATCCCCGACACCGCAAAGGAAAAGCCGCAGGAAGGCGAAGTCATCGCCGTCGGCCCCGGCACCCGTAACGACAAGGGCGAGCAAGTCGCCCTCGACGTCAAGGCTGGTGACCGCATCCTGTTCGGCAAGTGGGGCGGCACCGAGGTCAAGCTGAACGGCGAAGACCTGCTGATCCTGAAAGAGTCCGACATCCTCGGCGTCGTCACGGCGTAATCGCCGGCGCATCCGCTCCCTTCAAATTTTCACATCCAAAGGAACAGAACAATGGCTGCTAAAGACGTATTGTTTGCTTCCGACGCGCGCGACAAGATTCTGCGCGGCGTCAACATCCTCGCCAACGCCGTGAAGGTCACGCTGGGTCCCAAGGGCCGCAACGTCATCCTCGAAAAGTCCTTCGGCGCTCCGCGCTCGACCAAGGACGGCGTCTCGGTCGCCAAGGAAATCGAACTTTCGGACAAGTTCGAAAACCTGGGCGCCCAGCTGATCCGCGAAGTCGCCTCCAAGACCAACGACAAGGCCGGTGACGGCACCACGACCGCCACGGTCCTGGCGCAAGCCATCGCCGTCGAAGGCCTGAAGTCGGTCGCCTCGGGCCGTAACCCGATGGATCTGAAGCGCGGCATCGACAAGGCCGTCCACGTCGCCGTCGAGGAAATCAAGAAGGCGTCGAAGAAGGTCACCACCAACGCCGAAATCGCCCAGGTCGGCACCATTTCGGCCAACGGCGACACCGAAGTCGGTGAAATGATCGCCAAGGCGATGGAAAAGGTCGGCAACGAAGGCGTCATCACCGTCGAAGAAGCCAAGACCGCCGAAACCGAGCTGGACGTCGTCGAAGGCATGCAGTTCGACCGCGGCTACCTGTCGCCCTACTTCATCACCAACCCGGACAAGATGGAAGCGGTCCTCGAAGACCCGTACATCCTGGTGTTCGACAAGAAGATCTCGTCGCTGCAGCCCATGCTGCCGATCCTCGAAGCCGTCGTTCAGTCGGGCCGTCCCCTGCTGATCATCGCCGAGGACGTCGAAGGCGAAGCGCTGGCGACCCTGGTCGTCAACCGCCTGCGCGGCGGCCTGCGTGTCGCCGCCGTCAAGGCTCCGGGTTTCGGCGACCGCCGCAAGGCCATGCTGGAAGACATCGCCGTGCTGACCGCCGGCCAGGTCATCAGCGAAGACCTGGGCATCAAGCTCGAAACCGTGTCGCTCGACATGCTCGGCCGCGCCAAGAAGGTCACGATCACCAAGGAAAACACCACCATCGTCGATGGCGTCGGTGAAAAGTCCGAGATCGAAGGCCGCGTCGCCCAGATCAAGAAGCAGATCGAGGAAACCACCTCGGACTACGACCGTGAAAAGCTGCAGGAACGCCTGGCCAAGCTGGCCGGCGGCGTCGCGGTCATCCGCGTCGGCGGCTCGACCGAAGTCGAAGTGAAGGAAAAGAAGGACCGCGTCGACGACGCCCTCAACGCGACCCGCGCGGCCGTGGACGAAGGCATCGTTCCGGGCGGCGGCACGGCGCTTCTGAAGGCCTCCAAGGCCCTCGAAAACCTGGAAGGCGCCAATGACGACCAAACGGCCGGTATTGCCATCGTCCGTCGCGCCCTGCAGGCTCCGATCCGTCAGATCTCGGAAAACGCCGGTGTCGAAGGTTCGGTCGTCGTCAACAACGTCCTGGCCAATGCCAGCGCGACCTACGGCTTCAACGCCCAGACGGAAAAGTACGTCGACCTGGTTGCCGACGGCGTCATCGACCCGGCCAAGGTCGTCCGCACCGCGCTGCAAGACGCGGCTTCGGTCTCGGGCCTCCTGATCACGACGGAAGCCGCCGTGGTCGAAAGCCCGAAGAAGGAAGCGGCTCCGGCCATGCCGGGCGGCGGCGGAATGGGCGGCATGGGCGGCATGGACTTCTAAGTCCGGTTGCTTTCAGCACTCTAAACGCAGAAGAGCGGGCCGAAAGGCCCGCTCTTTTTGCATTGGGCTTTTTAAAAGCCGCTACACAGTCCGGCCGCGCATCATCCGGCCGATAGCGATCAGGATGCAGGCGCCGACGATACCGGCGATCAGGTAACCGACGACACCGCCCAGGGCGACGCCGAACACGGCCAGCAACGCATTGGCGACGACGGCGCCGATGATCCCCATAATGATGTTCATGAGCAGGCCCTGGTTCGACTTCATGATCTGCTCGGAGATCCAGCCGGCAAGGGCGCCGACGATGATGGCCGTTAACCAGCCTACAGGTTGAATGTTCATGGTCTTTCTCCACTCCCCCGCGATGCGCGGGCGATGGCCCAGCATAGGCGAAGGCTTCGGAAAGCGAGATTACGGATGGCCGCCAGCTTCGTAAGCTTTCAACAAATGGCCCGCCGTATTTTGGCTTGCCAACCGGCTCGCGACTTTCGATAAAGGCGGGAGATTAGCGGAGCGAGACCATGAGGCGTCAATTCCTGGCCGGCGTGCTGGCCCTGTCGGCAATCGTCATGACAGGCTGTTCGAAACCGGCTGCGCCGCCCAAGCCGGAAACGCCCGCCGAGCCCCCAAAGCCGAAGGTCAAGGCGCCGACCCTGGAAGACACCGGCCTTCCCGCGCCGCCCGACAGCGTCAGGGTTTCGATCCTGACGGACAAGGGCGAAATCGTCGTCGAACTCGACGGCAAGCATGCGCCGACCACGACCGCCAACTTCCTGCACTATGTCGACGAACATAAGCTCGACGGCGGCACCTTCTACCGCGCCATGAAGTCGGGCGACAGCGCCGGCTTCATCCAGGGCACGGCCGCGGGCTTTACCTACCCGCCCATACCGCATGAATCGACGAAGCAGACCGGCCTGTCGCACGTCAACGGAACGATCTCGACAGCGCGCTATGCCGTCGGCACCGCGTCGAACGAATGGACGATCTGCGTCGGCGACATGAGCTATATGGATGCCGGCCGCGACCCGTCGGGCGACAACCAGGGCTTCGCCGCCTTCGGCCATGTCGTGAAGGGCATGGACGTCGTGAAGAAGATCCTGCACGGCAGAATTTCCAACAAGAAGGCCGCTCCCGGCGAATGGCAGGGCCAGACCCTGGCGACGCCGGTCAAGATCATCACCGCCAAGCGCGTGTCTTAACAGCGAAAGCATAGTTCCGCATGATCCGTCGTACCCTGGTCGCCGCCCTCGCCGTCCTGGTTTTATCACAGCCTGCCCGCGCCGCCGATCCCGATCATCCGCGCGTCAGCATCGTGACGACCAAGGGCACGATCGTCGTCGAGCTGGAAGCCAGGAAGGCGCCGATCACGGTCAAAAACTTCCTGCACTATGTCGACACCAAGAAGTTCGACAACACGGTCTTCTACCGCGCCCTGCGCTATGCCCCCGACCAGGGGCTTGTCCAGGCCGGCGGCGGCGAACGCCCCTACGCGCCGATCGCGCATGAGTCGACGAAGAAGACGGGCCTGTCCAATATCGACGGCACGATTTCGATGGCACGCTATGCGCCCGGCACTGCGGCCGAGGACTTCTTCATCTGCGTCGGCGACATGACCTTCCTCGATGCGGGCAAGGATCCGTCGGGCGACAATCTCGGCTTTGCTGCCTTCGGCCACGTCGTGTCCGGCATGGACGTCGTGAAATCGATCCTGTCGGGCAAGACCGTGCTTCACAAGAAGGGCGACGACAATATGAAGGGCCAGATGCTGGCCCAGCCGGTCAAGATCGTTTCGGCGCGGCGCGTTCCCTGAGTCAGAGCGATCCTGATCGATCTTGATCCGGCCTTGCCAATTAATCATATATGCGCAATATTGGTCAGGCCGGATCATTTTCGCTTCGCGGACCCCATGCCCTTAAAACGCCTTCTGGTCGGCGCCGTCGCCATGATGACGGCCGCTGCCTGCCATCCCGCCCTGGCGGAGCGTGCCTCGACCATCGTCGCCTCGCCACGCCGGACCTTCGACTTCGACCAGGACTGGAGGATGAAGACGGGCGACGACGCGGCCGCCAGCAGCACCGTCTATGACGACCACTCGTGGGAAGCCGTCACCCTGCCGCACGCCTTCAACGAGACCGAGGCCTTCGCCCGCGACATCCACACGCTGTCGACCGGCATCACCTGGTATCGCAAGCACTTCAAACTGCCCCCGACCTTCACGTCGGGCCACGCCTTCCTCGAATTCCAGGGCGTGCGTCAGGCGGCGGAGGTCTGGGTCAACGGCACGCCCGTGGGCCTGAGCGAAAACGGCGTCATGGCCTTCGGCTTCGATATCACCAGGGCGCTGAAGCCCGGCGACAATGTCGTGGCCGTGCGCGTCGACAACGACTGGAAGTACAAGGAGCGCGCGACGGGTAGCGCCTTCCAGTGGAGCGACATGAATTTCTACGCCAATTACGGCGGCATCAACAAACCGGTGCGGCTGCACCTGACCGGCGACCTGTACCAGACGCTGCCGCTCTATTCGAACCTTGGGACCACCGGCACCTATGTCTGGGCGGACGGGTTCGACGTGCCCGCCGCGTCCGCGACCGTCCACGCCGAAACCGAAGTGCGCAACGACGGCGCTGTGCCCCGCGACGTCGTCTATACGGTCGAGGTCCGCGATCTCGACGGCAAGACCATCGCAAGCCTCGACGGCGGCACGGCGACGCTTCGGCCTGGCCGGACCCAGACCCTGTCGGCCGAAAAGCGCCTGAGCGGCCTGCATTTCTGGAGCTGGGGCTACGGCTATCTGTACACGGTGACGACCGTGCTCAAGGACAGGGCCGGCCATGTGCTCGACGCCGTCGACACGAAGACCGGCTTCCGCAAGACCGGATTTGCCGATGGCGTGTTCAAACTGAACGATCGCGTGCTGCAACTGAAAGGCTATGCCCAGCGCACCACCGACGAATGGCCGGCGGTCGGCATTTCCGTGCCACCCTGGATTACGGACTTCTCGGACGGACTGGTCACCGGCAGCAACGGCAACCTGGTGCGCTGGATGCACGTCACGCCGTCGAAGCAGCAGGTCGAATCGTCCGACCGCCTGGGCCTGATCACCAACATGCCCGCCGGCGACAGCGAAGGCGATCCGTCGGGCCGGCGTTGGGACCAGCGCGTCGAGCTGATGCGCGACGCCATCATTTATAATCGCAACGATCCGTCGGTCGTCTTCTACGAAGGCGGCAACAAGGGTATCAGCCCCGCGCACATGGCCGACATGAAGGCGGTGCGCGACCAATACGATCCGCATGGCGGCCGCGCCATCGGCTCGCGCGAGATGCTGGGATCGGACTCGGTCGCCGAATATGGGGGCGAGATGCTCTATATCAACAAGAGCGCGACCAAGCCGCTGTGGGCGCACGAATATTCGCGCGACGAGGCCGCCCGCGCCTATCAGGACGACTTTACCCCGCCTTTCCACAAGGACGCGCCCGACTATAACCGCAACGTCGAATCGATGGCGGTCGAGGATGTCAGGCGCTGGAACGACTATTACCGCGAACGCCCGGGTTCAGGCGCGCGCGTCAGCGCCGGCGGGGTCAAGATCGGCTTTACCGACTCGAATTCGCACTTCCGCGGCGACAACAATTACCGCCGCTCGGGCGTCGTCGACGCCGTGCGCCTGCCGAAAGACCCGTGGTACGTTCACCAGGTCATGTGGGACGGCTGGGTCAATTCCGAGGTGCCGCACACGCACATCATCGGGCACTGGACCTATGCCCCCGGCACGATCAAGACCATCTATGTCGCGTCCAACGGCGACCAGGTCGAGTTGTTCCTCGACGGCAAGTCGCTGGGGCAGGGCCAGAAGAGCGACGGCTTCCTCTTCACCTTCCCGAACGTCGCCTTCGCGCCCGGCGAACTGAGGGCCGTCGCCACCTATGACGACGGCCGCACCTCGCAGGACGTGCTGACGACCGCCGGCGCACCGGCCGCCATCCGCCTGACGCCGCACTACGGCCCGCGCGGCCTGGTCGCCGACGGCGCCGACCTGATGCTGGTCGATGTCGAGGTCGTCGACAAAAACGGCCAACGCGTCCCCAACGCCTTCACCCCCATCACCTTCAAACTCAATGGCGCCGCCGTCTGGAAGGGCGGCATCGCCCAGATGGAAGGGCCGGCCGGTCCCGCCAAGAAGGATTCGGGCAACGGCGTGCTGGCCAGGACCCTGCCGGTCGAGCTGGGCGTCAACCGCGTGCTGATCCGTGCGACAACGAAAGCCGGCAAGGTCCACCTGGAAGCCTCCGCCGGCGGCCTGCAGGGGGCGTCGCTCGACACGTCGAGCAAGCCGGTGGCGGTCAAGGACGGTTTGTCGACCGTCTTCGCCGAAGACTATCAGCCGTCCGACCTGTCGCGCGGGCCGACACCGCTTTCGCCATCCTTCACCCCGTTCCGCCGGGCGGTGGATATCGCGTCGGTCACCGCCGGCTCGAACGCGGATGCCGCCGCAAAAAGCCACGACGACAACGAAACGACGGCCTGGACCAGCGACGGCAAGCCGGATGGCGCGTGGATCGAATACACATTCGCCCGGCTCGAAACGCCCGAAGCCCTGTCGCTTAAACTGACCGGATGGCGCCTGCGCGCCTATCCGATCCGTGTCACAGTCGACGGCCAGGTCGTCTATGAGGGCACGACGCCCAAGTCGCTGGGCTATGTCGACATCGACCTCAAGCCCGTCATGGGCAAATCCTTACGCATCAGCCTGGTCGGCAATACCGAAGATCGCGATGCCTTCGGCAAGATCGTCGAGCTGAAGGACAACAAGGAAGCGCAAAGCGTCGGCGCCGACAAGGTGCCCGCCGGCATGACGCTGAGCATCGTAGAGGCCGACATTTTGGCAAAGGTAGAGAAAAGAAATTGACTGATGCGCGCCTTATACGCTGCGCTGCAACCGATGCTGCCGCTTTATGGATAAAGGCATAGCGTCGACTCCGGACACAAACTGGAGTGCTTGTCATGTTCGTCGAAAGCGGCGCCTCCCTGCTCAAGGCGCAGATTTCCGGTCTCCTCGTCGCTTTCGAGACCGGCGCGGAGGGCGGCGAGGAAGTCGCCCTCGATATCATCGAAATGATCGCGTTGCGGATGCCGTCGCGCGACGACTATCAGGTCGGCGTCCTGGGCTTCTTCGTCCGCGCCAACCTGGTCGCCCTGCATCGCGAGGCCATCGGCTTTCCTGAAGCCGTCGGCCGTTTCCTGGCCGCCGCGTTGGCCGCACCGCTGGGCCATGTCGAACTGACCGCCACCTTCGAGGCCGGTATAGGCGACCTGTTCCAGTAGGCCGCGCCTCAGTCCGGGTGCGCTTGGTCTCGAGCCTCTCGCCTTCCGCTTCGGCATAGACCGTGGTGAACTCGGCGCCCAGGAAGAAGACCTGCGGCGAATAGAAATCCCGTTAACGTCTGGGCAACCGCGGCCATGTAGGTTAAAGCCATCCCGCACAGTACAGGACGCGTATATGTCTTTCGTTGAAAAGCTTTTGATGCCCAAAAAGCTGCTGATCGCAGCCTATGTCATGATGGCGACGCTGTCGCTGGCCATTTGCGCAGAATATTTCCTGCATTTCGAGACCTTCCGTATCGTCAAGCTGGTCTTCTACTATCTGGTCCTCGACTATATCTGGACGTCGGTCCGCCGCGAGTGGTTCGGCCAGTAACGGCATTGTCTTAGCGAACAAAAAGCAGGAGCACCCCGTCCGATGCGTTCGGACAAGGCGCTCGAAGATCGCCCCCACTATTGCGCTCAGGCTGCGACCGAGGTCGTACTGGTCGATGACGTCGTCGATGTGGCCGAGCTGCCGCTGCTCGTGCTGCTCGAAGCCGACGCGTAGCTTTGCAGGGCCGTCAGCAGTTGCTGCATCATGTCCGCCATGCTCTGCGTGCCCGAATCCGACGCACTGCCGGAGTCGCTGGACGCCTGGCCGGACGGCGGCGGCCCGGGGGGCGGGCCCGACGGACGATTGGCCTGCATCGTCTTGTCGAAGGCCGTCTTTTCATCGGCGCTGACGGAACCGTCGCCGTTCGTGTCCATCCTGCTGAACATCTCGTCGGCTTTCGACGTGTCCGACGTCGATGAAGTCGATGAGGTCGACGACGTGCCGTCCGACTTCGACGATGCGAAGCTTTCGAACTCGGCCTTGCTGATACTGCCGTCGCCGTCGCTGTCGATGTCGCTGAGGCTCGGCGGACCGCCGGCTCCGCCGCCCGGCGGCGGCCCCATGGGTGCGCCACCGCCTTGCCCCTGAGCCTGCAGCAGTCCGCCCATGGTGTCCGAAGACAGGGCGCTCTGGAAAAAAGACTGAAGCTGCGCGACGAGGTCGCTGGCCGACGTGTCGGTCGAACTCGTATCGGACGTCGAACTGCTGCTTGTCGTCGAACTGGTGCTGGTGGTGCTGGTTCCGGCCGTTTGACCGGACTGGATCTGGCTGAACAGCCGCGCCATCTGCATCAGCGACGGAGCGGCGCCCGAGCCGTTTACGCTGATAGTCATGATCATCTCCTGATGGTCCGCGGACACCTTTGTCCGCAAGGTAAAAAGAGCGTGCCAGCCCTTAATAAAATCTTATTTTAAGGCATATTTCAAAATTGAAACGCCCAAGACATAAATAAATCCGCAATCAATATTCAATCTATACTGAAAATTACAACGCAAAAACAAACGAGGACACACATGATCAGGGGTAAAAATTGCCGGGCAAGGCTTTCCCATCCTGCATCGCCGCTTGCGGCCCCTGCCCGATGTGCTACATCTTTGCGCATTCTGATCTTTAGCCTGCCTGCCCCAGAGAGCGTCATGACCCTGTTCCCCCGGATTGTCCTTTCGGCCGCGCTAATCGCCGGCCTCGCCGCGACGGCGCAGGCGCAGCCCATGCCGCCGGGCGGTCCGGACGACATTCAGATGGACAACCGCGGCCTTCAGGTCTTCTTTTCGCCGTCGGGGCAGCCGTTCCGCGCCAAGCCGGGCGAGCCCTATCCGGTGGCCGCCTGGTTCGCCCAGGCCGACAAGGACCACGACGGCAAGATCAGCCACGATGAATTCCTGGCGGACGCCGTGAACTTCTTCCACATGCTGGATCGCAACCACGACAACTATATTTCCAGCCCCGAAAACACCTTCTATGAGACCGAGGTGGCGCCTGAAATCACGCAGATCGACCCGCGCATCGACCAGCCGGTCAACTTCCATAACGACGGCGGCGATGACAGCGTCGACAAGGATCCCACGCTCGGCAAATACCAGAAGTCGATCCAGGGCGCGTCTCAGTACGGCATAATCGACGAACCGCAACCGATCCGGGGCGCCGACGCCAACTACGACTTCCGCATTTCGATGGACGAATGGATCAAGGCCACGAACCAGCGCTTCAATGTT
>CAKZJB010000197.1 GCA_936940865.1 uncultured Asticcacaulis sp.
ACAAGGGCCGCCAGGTCCTGACGCCGAAGAACGACTAATCTCTGCATCATCGCATACGTATAAAACGCGGGCCCGGAACGGCCCGCGTTTTTCGTTTGGGAAACAGGCATGTCCATAAAGCTGGTCATCTTCGATTTCGACGGCACGCTGGCCGATTCCTTTCCCTGGTTCCTCGATGTTTTCGACACCATCGCCGACCGGTTCGATTTCCAGAGGCTCGACCGGACGAATATCGAGGCCCTGCGCCATCTCGATGCCCGCGAACTGATGCGCCGGCACGGCGTGCCCCTGTGGAAAGTGCCGATGATCGCGGCCCATGCGCGGACGCTGCAGGGCAGGGACCTTCACCGCATCAGTATGTTCGACGGCATGGCAAAGGTGCTGGACCATCTGGCCGCGCAAGGCATCGGGACCGCCGTCGTCACCTCCAATGCGCGCGCCAATGTCGAGACCGTGCTGGGGGGAAGCGCAGCGCGTATCCAGCACTATGCATGCGGCTCGTCCCTGTTCGGCAAGGCTGCCAGATTCAAGGCGGTAATGAAGGCCGCTCAGGCGGCCCCCTCTGAAACCCTCGCCATCGGCGACGAGGTCCGCGATATCGACGCGGCACGCCAATGCGGAATCATCGCCGGCGCCGTGACCTGGGGCTATTCGGCGCCCGAACGGCTGGCGGCCGACCGGCCCGACCATTTGTTCGAGACGCCCGGCGACATCGGCGCGCTCTTCGGCGATTGACTCCCCGTCGCACACATGCGACACACGTCGCACACACATGTGAGGGCGTGATGATCCGACCCAGCGACTATGAACTGAAGCTGCTGCACCATTTGTGGCGACAGGGGCGGATGAGCGCCCGCGAGATCCAGGACGCCAGCGAGGCGGAGACCGGCTGGTCCTATTCCGCTACCCGCAAGACGCTGGACCGCATGCAGGAAAAGGGCCTGGTGCGCGTCGAAAGCGTGCATGGCCTGAAGACCTATGTGGCCGGGCAGGGCAAGCTCGAGACGCTCGCGGCGTTGAGCCAGGCGTTTGCCCGCGACGTGCTGGGCATGGACGCGCCCCTGCCGGCCGCTGCTTTTGCCGGCAGCAAGCTTATCTCGCCCGAGGAGATCGACGAACTCGAGGATTTGCTGAAGCGCCTGCAAGAGGGGGAATAGGATGAATACGGCAGCCCTGGTCATCCTCGCCGTGCCGTTCCTGTGGTCGGCGATCCTTGCCGGTTTCAAGCACGTTCCGGGCCTCAGGAAAACGTCGCAATATATTGACGACAAAACGGAAAAGCGCCATCTGGCCGTCATGATCCTGCCGGTCTTCGTCGGCCTGGCTGTCATGATCGCCGCGCGCTTCGCGCCCGCGGTCCTGCCGCTGCCTCCGCTGCCGCTGGCGGATTTCGGCGAGCCCGCGCTTCCGTCCCTTGCGCCGGCCGCCGCAAGCGGGATCGCGCCGCCCCATATCGACTGGCTGCATTGGTCCGCGGTCGCCGGCATGATGCTTTACGGCGCAGGCCTGGCCTTTCACACCATACGCCTTCTGAAAGGCCTGGCCGCCCTTGGCCGCCTGGCATCGAAATCGCGCCTTGCCACGGACTGGGGCGAGGGCGTGCGCCTGACGCCCGCCAGGACGACGCCGCTGGCCCTGGGGCGCACGACGATCCTCATGCCGGAAAGCCTGATCGACCGCCTGTCGGCGGCGCAGGTGCGGATGATATTGCGCCACGAACGCGAACATTTACGGCGCGGAGACGCGCGCTGGTTCGTGACCCTGGCCGCCATCGACGCCGTTTTCTGGTTCAACCCTTTTGTTCGCCGCCAGACGCAGACCTGCCGCCTGGCCGCCGAATTGGCCTGCGACGCCGCGGTCGTCGCAGCCGCACCCGAAATGCGCGGGACCTATGCCGAAGCCCTCGTCAAGGTCCTCAAGCATGCCGCCGGAGACGTACGGCAATACGCTCCGACGGCCTTCTCACCCGAAAAATCTGGAGATTACCGCATGAGAATTCGTGAGATTATGCGCCCGCCGGCAAGATCAGGCAAGCCGCGCCTGATCGGGGCCGCCGTCGCCGCAGCGCTTGTCGTCCCCTTGGGCGTGGCGCAGCTCGCCTGGTCGCAGGCACAGGCGCCGGCGGACGTACAGGCCCCCGTTACGGCGCCGGCGGCCAAACCCGGCGCAGGTCCCCTGACGGTGCCGCCGGTGGACGCGCCGATCAACAGCGGCTTCGGCAGCAGGATCAACCCCATTACGCACAAGCAGAGCTTCCACCCCGGAATCGACTTTGGCGTGCGCTCTGGCTTACCTGTAAAGGCTGCCGGCAATGGCATCGTCACCGACGTCTCGGAACAACGCTGGAAAATGGGCAAGCAGATCGAAATCGACAATGGCGACGGCTTCAGGACACGGTATGCCCATCTGGGCAGCCAATTGGTCAAGGTCGGCGATCGGGTCGAAGCCGGTCAGGTCATCGCCATCTCGGGCAACAGCGGGGTAAGTACCGGCCCGCACCTTCACTTCGAAGTTTGGCACGGCGATCAGGCGATCGATCCGGCCAGCGTCCTTCCCCTGACTCAATAGGCAGCCGGCGCCCGGCCGGGAATTTCGACGACGAAGGCGTCCGCCCGGGCAGACGTCCGTTCGACATGCTGAAAAACGCCGCCGAGGCGCGTGGCCAGATCCCGCGCTTCGGCCATCATCGCCTCCAGTTGCTTGTACGAATCGCCCTGGCGAAGGGTGAATTCATATCGTCCCGGCTCGCCCTTGCGCAGACTGGCCAGTAATACCAACGGCGATTGGCATTGACTCGATCGCCGTTGGCAAGGGCGACCGCCCGCCGCCGCCAATGCGGCGAGCCATGCGGCGTTTGAGCTGAAAAAAAACGAATACCGACGGTCATTCTTTATGGCCGTTGGTATAAGGCCTGGTTGTTCGGCGTTTCGATAGCCATGGCCACCCGGTCGCCGTCGTTCAATGTTCCGGTCATCAAAACCTCCATGGTCGGCACCAGAGTCCCGCGAAAGCCATAAGAGGGCAATTAGGATAACGATGCCCGCGACGGTGACGCGCCATCATAAGGCCACATGTTGCCGTATCGTCGGCCGGTAACGCATCCGTCTGTGGAGGACACCATGCTTCTTGCCGTCCTGGCCGCCGCCAGCGCCGCCTATGCCTCGCCCCTGACCCCGGCCGCCGACGGTCAGGCTCAGTGCTATCTCCCCGACACGGCGCGAAAGACGTGTACGTCCATGGCGTACTATGTGGCGCGGTCCGATGGCGGGTTCGACAACAAGGCCGTGGTGCTGATCAACAAGGCGCCGGCTGTGACGATCGAGACGACGACGCGCGTCACCATCAAGGACAATGCCGTCTGCGGCGCCATCCGCGCCGAGGACATCGCCGCCGGCAAGGTGACGGTTCAGGACCGCGTCATGACATCCGAAGAAGCCAGTCCTGTGCTCAATTCCATTACGCAGGCCATGACGCCGGTCATAGGCCACGAAATCTGCACCGCTTTCGTTCCGGACGCCTCGGGCAAATTGACGGCGCAGGCGACCATGGACGGCAAGCGCCAGGCCGAACAGGACCAGCCTGTCCTTTGGGTTTCGCCATCTGACGGCTACACGGTCGCCCCCTAGGGTTGCTTACGGGGGCGAGCCTTGCTAAGGGGGCGCGGATATTCCCGACCTCTCACATTGCAGGACGCCCTAAATGCCCGAAATCATCGATATCGCCGCCCGTGAAATCCTCGACTCGCGTGGCAACCCCACGGTCGAAGTCGACGTGACGCTCGATGACGGCAGCTTCGGCCGCGCGGCCGTGCCGTCGGGCGCTTCGACAGGGGCTCACGAAGCCGTCGAAAAGCGCGACAACGATCCCAAGCGCTACGGCGGGAAGGGCGTGCGCCAGGCGGTCGATGCCGTCAACGGTGAAATCCTTGACGCCCTGTCGGGCTTCGAAGCGCTGGACCAGCGCCGTCTCGACCAGGCCCTGATCAATCTCGACGGCACGCCCAACAAGGCGCGCCTCGGCGCCAACGCCATTCTCGGCGTGTCGCTGGCCACGGCGCGCGCCGCGGCGCAGTCGACCAGCCTGCCGCTCTATAAGTATGTCGGCGGCCTGTCGGCCCGCGTCCTGCCCGTGCCGCTGATGAACATCATCAACGGCGGCGCCCACGCCGACAACCCCATCGACATCCAGGAATTCATGATCGTGCCGGCCGGCGCCGAGTCGTTTTCGGAAGCGCTGCGCATGGGCGCCGAAATCTTCCACTCGCTGAAGAAGGGCCTCAAGCAGGCCGGCCATAACACGAATGTCGGCGACGAAGGCGGCTTCGCCCCGAACCTGGCTTCGGCCGAGGAAGCCTTGAGCTTCATCATGAAGGCGGGCGAGCAGGCGGGCTACAAGGCCGGTTCGGACTTCTGGCTGGCCATGGACGTCGCCTCGACGGAGTTCTTCAAGGACGGCAAGTACAACATGACGGGCGAGGGCAAGATCCTCGACCAGGCTGGCATGGTCGACTACCTGGTCAAGCTGGCCGACGCTTTCCCGATCTGCTCGATCGAAGACGGCTGCGCCGAGGACGACTACGAGGGCTGGAAGCTGCTGACCGAGCACCTGGGCGACCGCATCCAGCTGGTCGGCGACGATCTGTTCGTCACCAACCCGGACCGCCTGGAAACGGGCATCGTCGAGGGCATGGCCAACTCGATCCTGGTCAAGGTCAACCAGATCGGCACCCTGTCGGAAACCATGGACGCCGTCGATATGGCCCACCGCGCGGGCTACACCAGCGTCATGTCGCACCGTTCGGGCGAAACCGAGGATTCGACCATCGCCGACCTCGCCGTCGCCATGAACTGCGGCCAGATCAAGACCGGCTCGCTGGCCCGTTCTGACCGGTTGGCCAAGTACAACCAGCTGCTGCGCATCGAATCGCTGCTCGACGACGAAGCCGTCTATGCCGGCGTCGGCGTCATCCGCTGCTAAGCGGCAGGAAAATCCCGTCAGGGGAGGGCGTGAAGCTTCAGCTTCACGCCCTTTTGTTTGTGCGAAGCCCAGGAGGCGCTGTAAACTGGCCGCGATAAGCCTAAAGCATTCGGCGCTTTACACATTAGTTTTCAGTTAACCTTTGAATCGGTCCATATACCGGGACGAAAGCCGCAGTTGTGGGCCTCTCGGAGTCGCTATTTGACAGTTCTGATAAAAACGGCGTGATGAATCCGCAGGCGCAACTCTCGGATTTCGATAAATTTTTCTCATTTCTCCGACATGTTTCGCAACAGTTTGTTAACCAGAGTGGCGCAAAAAGGTTTCATTCGTCGCCTACCTGTGTCCAGAAGGACGTAAGTCATGCTGTTCAGATTGCGCCCTTATCTGCCGACTTTGGCTATCGCGCTGGTCCTGACCTATGTATGCATTCAGTATCTGACGGGCGACAAAGGATTCTTTTCTCAGGAATCCCGCGACAAAGACCTGGTCGTAAAGGAAAAGCGCCTCGCTGAACTTAAAGTCCAGCGCGCCGACCTGGAAGCCCGCGCCAAATACTTGCGCTCTGACAATCTTTCCAAGGATTTGCTTGAAGAGCGCGCGCGCCTGCTGCTCGGCCTGACCGAGCCGAACGCCTATGTCATTCGTTACGACAGCGTTGGCAACGTCGCTTCCTGATCTTTGAATACCACTTTACGGCGGGGCACGGTTCTCCTAAAGGGAGGTGCCCGAGAGACGACGACGCGAATAAGGCGTGGCTTTCCGGCCCGTTCGCGCGGCATCTTCACGCGCGCAGTTTACCTGGAGGCCGCTCGTTCTTTTCGGCCTGATGTCATATATTGAGGAGGTGTCCATGGCGCGTGCCGCCCAGACCAGCACCAAGAGCAACGAGGGCTCAAGCCCGGCCTTGCGCAACACGTCGAAGGACGAACTGCTGAAATTTTACCGGGAAATGGTCCTGATCCGCCGCTTCGAAGAGCGCGCAGGCCAGCTCTACGGGATGGGTCTGATCGGGGGCTTCTGCCACCTCTATATCGGCCAGGAAGCCGTCGCGGTCGGCATGTACGCCGCCGCCGAGAAGGGCGACCAGGTCATCACCGGCTATCGCGACCACGGCCACATGCTGGCCGCGGGCATGGACCCCAAGGCCGTCATGGCCGAGCTGACCGGCCGTTCCGGCGGTACGTCCAAGGGCAAGGGCGGCTCGATGCACATGTTCGACATCGAAGCCGGCTTCTTCGGCGGCCACGGCATCGTCGGCGCCCAGGTCAGCCTCGGCACCGGCCTGGCGTTCGCCGACTGGTACAAGAACAACGGCAATGTCTCCTTCACCTACTTCGGTGACGGCGCCGCCAACCAGGGCCAGGTCTATGAAAGCTTCAACATGGCCCAGCTGTGGAAGCTGCCGGTCGTGTACGTCATCGAAAACAACGAATACGCCATGGGCACGTCGCTGGCCCGTGCTTCGGCGACTGTCAACCTGTCGCAACGCGGCGCCAGCTTCGGCATCCCGGGCGAGACGGTCGACGGCATGGACGTGTTCGCCGTCCGCGAAGCCGCGCAGCGCGCCGCCGAGCATGCCCGGTCGGGCAAGGGGCCGTACATCCTGGAAATGAAGACCTACCGCTACCGCGGCCACTCGATGTCCGACCCGGCCAAGTACCGTTCCAAGGAAGAGGTCGACACCGTCAAGTCGACCCGCGACCCGATCGACCACATCAAGCAGATGCTGGAACAGCAGGGCGTCGCAGAGGACGAGTTGAAGGCCGTCGACAACGAAGTGAAGGCGATCGTGATGGAAGCGGTCGAATTCGCCCAGACCTCGCCCGAACCCGATCCGTCCGAACTTTATACCGAAGTTTATCTCGAGGCATAATTCTCCATGACTGACATTCTTATGCCCGCCCTGTCTCCGACGATGGAGGAGGGCACGCTCGCCAAGTGGCTCATCAAGGCCGGCGACGAAATCACGGCCGGTCAGGTGATCGCCGAAATCGAAACCGACAAGGCGACGATGGAAGTCGAAGCCGTCGACGAAGGCAAGGTCGAGGCCATCCTGGTCGAGGCCGGCACCGAAGGCGTCAAGGTCAATACGCCGATCGCCCGCCTGGAAGGCGGCGCGACGGCCAGCCCGGCGCCCGCCGCTGCCGCTCCGGCGGCTGAGGCCCCCAAGGCTGAAGCCGCGCCGGCCGCCGCCCCTGTGGCTCCGAAGGCCGAAGTCCGCGATCCGGAAATCCCCGAAGGCACGCCGATGGTCAAGATCACCGTCCGCGACGCGCTGCGCGACGCCATGGCCGAGGAAATGCGCCGCGACGAACTGGTGTTCCTGATGGGCGAGGAAGTCGCCCAGTACCAGGGCGCCTACAAGGTGTCGCGCGACCTGCTGCAGGAGTTCGGCGAGCGCCGCGTCATCGACACCCCGATCACCGAATACGGTTTCACCGGGCTTGGCGTCGGCGCAGCGATGGCTGGCCTCAAGCCGATCATCGAGTTCATGACGTTCAACTTCGCCATGCAGGCCATCGACCACATCATCAACTCGTCGGCCAAGACGCTCTACATGTCCGGCGGCCAGATCAAGTCGTCGATCGTCTTCCGCGGCCCGAACGGCGCCGCCGCCCGCGTCGCCGCCCAGCACAGCCAGGACTATTCGGCCTGGTACGCCAACGTGCCCGGCCTGAAGGTCATCGCGCCGTACGACGCGGCCGACGCCAAGGGCCTGCTCAAGGCCGCGATCCGCGACCCGAACCCGATCGTCTTCCTCGAACACGAGATGATGTACGGCAATGAGTTCGAAATCCCGCAGATGGACGACTTCGTCCTGCCGATCGGCAAGGCCAAGATCCAGCGCGAGGGCAAGGACGTCACCATCACCGCGCACTCGCGCATGGTCGGTTTCGCGCTCAAGGCCGCCGAGCAACTGGCCGCCGAAGGCATCGACGTCGAAGTCGTCAACCTGCGCACCCTGCGCCCGCTCGACACCGAGACCATCGTCGCCTCGGTCAGGAAGACCAACCGTCTGGTCACGGTCGAAGAGGGCTGGGGTCCGTGCGGGGTCGGCGCCGAAGTCGCCGCCCAGGTCGTCGAGCACGCCTTCGACGATCTCGACGCACCGCCGCTGCGCGTCCACCAGGAAGACGTGCCGATGCCGTACGCCGCCAACCTCGAAGCCCTGACGGTGCCGTCGGTCGAAAAGATCGTCAAGGCCGTCAAGGCCGTGTGCTACCGTTAAGAAATACAGGGAATAATTTGAAATGACTGACATTTTGATGCCAGCCCTGTCGCCGACTATGGAAGAGGGCATCCTCGCCAAGTGGCACGTCAAGGTGGGCGACACCATCAATGCCGGCGACGTCATCGCCGAAATCGAGACCGACAAGGCGACCATGGAGGTCGAGGCCGTCGATGAAGGCGTCGTCGAGGAAATCCTCGTCGCCGCCGGCACCGAAGGTGTGAAGGTCAATACGCCGATCGCCCGTTTGAAGGGCGAGGGCGGGGCGGCTCCAGCACCAAAGGCTGCGCCTGCCGCGGCT
>CAKZJB010000198.1 GCA_936940865.1 uncultured Asticcacaulis sp.
GCGCAGCATCGCGCCCGCATCATTTTCCGCAAGGCGCGTCACGCCGGAGGGATACGATTAGCACGTCGAAAACTGAAAAGGCCCGCTAGTTTCCTAGCGGGCCCAGCTCGAGCAACGGCCCACCGATGGCCGTTACGGATGGCAGATCGCCAACTCTTCTACTTGCGGCGCTGGGCGTCAAGTCGCCCCTTAGCCTCCACGTAGCCTCTCGTATAGTTGGCGTTACACTGCCTCATTTCCTTGGCCGCCTTTGGGCCAGCGAAAAAGAAATCGAGTGTTCCATGAGGGGGACGGTAAGACATATTCATTCTCCTATGAACAGGACGACATACCGATCTATGTGTCCTGGAGAGGAGTATGGACGCCGTTTAACGCACATAAAACAGAGCCAACAGCCACTCAATTTCGCTGAAATAGACTAGAATTAGCTCTCTGTTTTTTGGAGCTTATGGATGCCACAATGCTCGCATCGAAAGGAGGTAGCCATGAAATCGGACACAATACAAAACGGCCGAAGTGGGCCCGGTCCTGGCGGCGTTGGTTAAGTGCGGAGCACTAGGGCTCCATTTGCTCTAGTGTCTCCCTTGCCTTTCGCACGGCGTTTATCATAGCGCCTCTAAGTTCGTATGTCGGAGGCTCCACGACAAACCTGGCCCTCTGTGTGACGTCATTTTTTACAAACGGCAACAACAAGTCGTACAGATAATCGCCTTCGTATGAGCGCTCCGATAATGGAAGTTCTTTATCCAGCGAAAAAAGAAGAAATTTTGTAGAAAAAATTTCCCTCACAGGCTTGTCAGTTACGTCGGTGTAAAGCCCGTATAATATCTTATTTTCCTTCAATAAAATTATCTCCATTAGATAATATATGGAGTTTGGAAATGATGGATCATCATATTCAAGCTGCGCAAGGATTCGCCCATCTTTAACCGCCACGCTACCCGTCTCAGTTTTTCCGGTGACGTAGTTGTTCGCTTGCCTTAATATTAGATTTGAATTTAGTTCGTCGCTATATATTTCAAATTTTTCTACGGCGAGCGCACTTCTCAACAGGTCAGCACCAGCGTGACAGTAATATATTCCGATGTATTTACCAATTAACCTATTTTCAGAGATGTCGCCGTTTTGCTCACGCGCATCCTCTGACTTTTTTGAAATTTTCTGATTTGCTGAAAATAGTTTTAGCGCCCTCGAAGCTTCCTCTCTGCTCATTTTTAATTTGACTGCGAACTCCATGATGTCGTCCGAAATAAGTTCAAGCAGCGTAATAACGCAGCCTCTTTTATTTAAATAGGCCACGAGTTCGTCTTTGTTCTTGTCATCAATACCTCCTCCGCTCTTCCAGCTAGTTATGGTGGAGGAGTTTTGAATATTAAGAGCGTTTTGCCATTGAGAGTTTGACCTCCAGCCGAATTTTTCGGCGATGAGAAGCAACTTCTGTTCTTGTTCATGAATTTCCCGGGCTTTTGGTCTCGACATTCTAGAGTCCTTCGCTCCACGATGGGCTCGCGCATCAGATGCCGCAGCTTCAGAACTATCGCCAATATGTTCGCCAGGCACAAACAGGTTGTGGCGATTGCGAGCAGGAAGCCCCCGGCTCAAGGGTAATGAGAGACTTTGGACCATCCCACAACTAAGTCAATGAGGGGAAGGAGATCACCACCGATCCATGACCAACTGGCGGGCAAAGCGGCTCGCCTTATTTACGACACGCGCAAGGCCTCCAAGCGAGGGTTTCGCTGTGTATAGCCGGCCGACAGCCACGTCGTAAACTGGCCCAGATAATTGGCAAAATAGCCTAATTCGGCTCAATATGATATCTTGGCGCGGGGAATCTTGCATCACGCTCAATTGGTATCGATGTCCTACTGGTTCTGGTTCATCGTCCACTACTGGAGCGCGCCCTACAAAGAAGGACCAGCAAGGGTTTTTGCCAAGAATTACCGCCGGCAGAAATGGCTCAAATGTACCGATACCAAGCGTTGCAACGGCGTGAGCATGGCCGATTTTGGCGAACATCAACGCGAAATTCTGAGCCGAAACATTGGCGACGCAACCCAGGTCGCCTTTGCGCCCAATATAATCAGCATCGCAAAAAATATCCCAGTCGACACCGACATCTTCACTTGGCAATATTCCGGCAAGCAGGCCAGGTGGGTTCCAAAATATTGGAAGGACAGCCTTTATCCCGACCTTTGACGGGGGAAGATCAGCGTAAATATCTTGACCGTCACGTCGTCCGAGAGTGCGAACGGTATCGCCTCTCTTTCGCTTTTTGCCCCCCATACCCATCTGATGCCGCAGAGGCCATATCGCGTGGCGAAGAACTTTTTGTTCAAAGGCTCCGGTAATTCTAGCGCAATTTAAGCAGCTGGCTGCTGGCAGCACTTCACGTCCGCCCAAGCCTTCTGCGATTATGTGCTCGTCCGTCAGCCTTCCAGCTTTATCACCGCAGTAAATGCACTGGCCTACAGGAGGATGGCGAACACCACTGCCTGTTACGGGTAGACTGGGATTTTCCATTGTCAGCGAACCAGGACGAATTTGGCCCTTCAGTTGACGCCACGCCCGATGGCGTGATGAGTTTAATAGCCGAGACGAGTAAGAACGATATCTAATTCCGTAGCGATCTGACGCATGGAAGCTAGGTGTCCGTTCGTAGTATTTAAGTCTGGTTGGTCTGGCCGAGCCATCATCATTCCAAATGCTCCCGTGGCAGCGGCGTGATAACTCTCGTCCGTAAGCTCGGCATCCACATGTGAACCGCCGTGCTGGTCCCTAAGTGAACATATTAAGTTCTTTCGCGAAAGCGTAGGAACTTTACGGCCAAAAAAAACGGTTTCCTCCCACCAATCGTGGAAAGATATCTCTCGCGGTGGCCCGAACAATCCCTCGCCAGTTCCACGTGGCACATATTTTAATGTCCCCTCTGGCCCGGTTACCCATTGAAATTGGCAAAGAGAAAAATTGGCGCCCGTTAATACCGCACTATTGGGAACACCCCGATTTTCGGGATTGTCTGCTGTGCTTAGCCAGGTCGTTTTGCTTCGCAATCCCAATTGCCCCAGCAGGGACGAAGTCCCCCTTGCACCATCACGACAAAGCGTCGAAGCGACCGTCGCCAACCTTTTTGCTTCCGCTTCTTTTCCAGCGTCATAGGCGGCCATCGAATCGCGCAAAAACCCGGCCTGTTCGCGCAATTCTTCTTTCAGTTCATCCTCTGACTTAGCGTATCGATATCGAGCCATTTCAACGCTCCGCGCCTAATTACCCTTTGGCTAGGGGCCGCACTTAAGGCAACTCAATGGACACCCACTCTATTCGGGATAGGATGCGGTAGCTCGATTCGAGCGTATGGAGCATCTCACCATGAAGAAGATTTTCGCCGCCGTCATCGCCCTGGGCCTGCTAACCGCCGCGCCGTCCATAGCCGCACAGTGCAAAGACGCCAAAGGGAAGTTTACGAAATGCCCGACGCCGGCCGCGTCAACGGCGACGCCTGCGGCCTCAACAACCAAGTGTCGCGATGCGAAGGGAAAGTTCACCAAGTGCCCCGCCACTGGCGCCGCTCCGGCGAAGAAGCAATGCCGGGACGCCAAGGGCAAATTTACGAAGTGCACGGCTTAAGGCTTTGAAAGGGATTGTCAAAGAGGGCCGCTTGCGGGTGTGGGCGGCCTTCGCAGTTCACTATGGCGGCTTCGAGTAGGTAGATCAAACGCTGTGCTGAACGCCGACGCGTAAGCATGAGCGAAAATTCAATTGCCGGCGCCCGGCGTCACATGATTGCAACGCGAAAAGTTTTTCCGAACCGGGCAGAGAAAATAAACTTATCGTTGACGCTTTCATGAAAACACTGACTAAATCATTATATTTCGGTCCTTTTTCAGGGGTGTGAATTTGCCACGCCCTGGAAAAAATTGGCGGTTTGACAGAATCGCCAAATCAGCATCGATTGGTGTCGCCAAAGGAACATCCTTGACTCGCTGATAGATGAGTGCATAACGGCGAGCCTTTTTGGGCTCAGAGAACCAAAGCAAACTGATCGGACCGGCAATGGGCATCATTATAGCAGGACTGAGTGCGCTTATCGCAGCAGTAGCTTTTGTGTGCGCATATTCCACCCTCAAGGTGGCGCGGTCAAACCGCGCGAGCTACGATTCGAACAAACGCGTCTCGAGGAGCTTCACGGACGTCGCGATGGGCCGCGTCAAAGACGTTGAGTGTGGCCGTCCCGGATATCCGGTCGACCATTTTGTTGTGCCCTATCTTGGGGATGACGGTCGTATTGTTTCGCTCGAGAGCGCAGGGAGCCTATCGCGAGAAGCAATCGACGGCGTGATGGTGCGCCCCTCTTAAGGCCTGGAAATGCGTTACGAGGGGTGGGTACCAAACGCGACAGGGAACCTGTCATTTACGGCTATCGGGGAATCACTAAAGAACTCGTCGATCAGCGAGGTTGTTGCGCGGCAGCAGCTGTCGGACACTACCCGTAGGTGGTTCATCTGCGCTCAAAAGCGAAAAAACCCTGACGCTTGGCTCTACACCTGGATCCTGTACGTGGGAAACAGAGTGGCAAATTGGTTCCGATCACCGTCACGACGTAGATTGCGCTTCGACACATTGACATACGTCATGACCGGCGCGACGGAACCGACGCAAGGAAATGAGGAGGGGCGAGTAGTTGGATGCATCCTCATTCTAAGCCCTTTCCGAACATCGTTGGACGCCTCTATGAAAGCTCTTAAGGCTAAGGCCGACGACCTGGCTGAAGCGAGCGCGACTCTTCGATCTGGAGGAACGGCGCAGGCCGTCACGGGTACCTGGGCGGCCTTTGAAAATGACTTGGCGTCTCGCTCAATCTTTGCCTGTAACTTTACGCTCCTCCGAAATGGAAAGTGCTTTATTGACGCCCGGGGAGGAAGTAGTAACGGCCCCGCGTTTAAGCTACTTGTTGATCAGTGTTACTATTTTTTAAAAGACTGTGTGCATAGCCATTATCATCACAACAGCAAGACGGATGCAATACTTGAAGTGGTTCCGGTTGCGCGTGGCAGAGACTGGCGTCTCAAGGTACTGAGAAACCTTTATCGCAAGATAATATTTCTCCGAAAATTGCAGAATATCAACCGTCTCGCTGACGCCTTGGGGATATTGGCATATGCTACCAACTTCTCTTCGATTTTCTCCAACAGCGATTTCAACGAGTTTGGCGTCCGTTGTGCTAAGCCGGCGCTGCCAGAGCAAAGCGACGCACTTGAAAAGTCTATTTCACTTATTATTGAAAAAATAAAAGCTAAACACGCACAGAGGCTAGCTAACGTTCAATATGTTGTCGCTACGGTTTTAAGTGCCGCCGCGCTGTATGTCAGTTTGGCTCAAAATTTTGACGCAAAATCGCCGGGAAAAACCCTATATACAAGTGTGGCCACTTACCTATCGAACCATCCGTACTTTTTATTGTGGACGCTTTTAGCCTCTATAATGATATACTTTGCTTATATTTGGAGCAATAAAGGTGCGATCGCGGTGGAGAGATCGACCTATCGTATAATGGCGTGGCTTGGGAAGGGGTATTATATTGCACTTGGCGCAGGCGCAAGTTTGGCGCTCGGTATGATCGCCTACTACCTTCTGTCCTTCGTCGCAGCCGTGCCGTTTATCAAAAACGGTCAGCCACGTCCCGAAACGCTGCAATCAATATCAAAGATATTTGGAGGCCCGAACATTAAGCCGGCCAAAGCCGCCATTGCGGGCAAAAGCGTTGCGCCCGCAACCGCAGCCTTAGCACCAAATAGCCGCCAATCGACACAAGCGTCCGCGGCAACGGGCAAGAAATAAATTCTGGACCGTCACGCCGCCCCCTTATGATGCGCCGCGCTCCAGGCCGTAATCAGTGCCTGCCGCTCCTCCCGTAATTGCTCGACCGGCCCGTTTCCCTCGACGTTCGCCCAGCGGATCACGGCACGTTCTACGCCGATGATGAAGACCTCGTAGCAGTCTTCCCGATTGGCCGTGCCGCCTGCGCCTAGGCCGTACTGCCGCCGCTCGATGCACGACACGGCGCTGATGGCGAGGAGGTTGATGTCCAGATCGCCGAGTCGATAGATGACGTCGCCGCCGCTCGTCCGCGCGTTCCGGAACCTGCGCCAGTTGGCAATCAGGGCCTCCCGGTCGGTCTCTAACCGCATGGCTTCAGCCGGCGTTTTGTCGGACGCCTTGATGACCAGGTGCGGCGACAGGCCGGTCACCTGAACCGTGAATGAGAGACCTTCATAAGTAAGGCTTCCGCCGCCCCCAATTGGCCCTACGATCACGACTCGCGCCAAATCGAGCATTGATCCCCTAAGATCGTACAGCATCGTCAATTCGGCCGGCGGCCGTTGAGTTCATAGTCGGCGCCGATAGCCTGGGCCGAAATGCTTTCAAAGGTCTGGTCGGGCGAATAGACCAAGTCGAAGATGCCCATGGTTTCGGCCAGATTGTCGGCTAGCGCCATCACGTCGATCGGATCGGGCAGGCCTATCATGCCGTCCACCACGACTGCGCCCGGTTGGCTGCCCAGATGGCACAGCAGCACGTCGTAAAGAATGTCCCTGGCTTTCTGCATGGCTATCTCTCCGTTCCCAATGTTCCTATTTTGTTCTCATTGATGTATCGGAGTCAATAGGGCAGCGTGCACGGCTTGTGGATGGGAGACGCCTGCGATGTGCAACGCCTACAACGTCACGACCAATGTTCAGGCGATTATCGACGCCGTGAAGGGATGGAAAGCCCGGCAGAACATCAAGAATCAGCCATGGCTTCCGGGCATCTATCCGAATTACAGCGCGCCGATCCTGCGCCTGGTCGATGACGAGCTGGAATTGACCGAAGCGCTATGGGGGATGCCGACGCCGCCGCAGTTCAACGTCAACTCCAAGGGCGAGCCGCTGGCCTATGACCGCGGCGTGACGAATATCCGCAATGTATCCTCTCCACATTGGCGCCGGTGGCTGGGTCAGGCCCATCGTTGCCTGGTGCCCTTCACGACGTTCAGCGAGCCGGACGCCAAGCACAAGAACCACTTCTTCCGGTTCGTGGACGGTCGGGAGGTAGCGTTTATGGCCGGCGTCTACGCGCCGCTGACCCGGCAGATCAAGAAGAGCGACCCGGCCCCGACCGAGGGCCTGTTTTACGGCTTCCTGACGACGAGCCCAAACGCCCAGGTGGCGCCGATCCATGCCAAGGCCATGCCGGTCATCCTGACCGAAGATTACGAGCTCGAGACTTGGCTTAAGGCCGATTGGCCGGTGGCAAAGGAACTGCAACGACCGCTAGCGGACGGTCTGCTGCAATCTGCACCAGCCGAAGATCGGATGGCGGAGCAATCAAGCTTGCTTTAGGGGCGCTTGTTAATAATCGTCTGCACGTGGGACACGGATTTGACCCAGCCCGAGGTATGGGGGCAGGCCCAACTCAGCAACTGAATTGTTTCCGTGTACTTTTTCGAGGGAGACTTGTCGAAGATCGCGCGATGATGCGCAATCCGGTTTCGCCACCTGCGGACGCTCTCGATTCGCGTCCTGAGTTGGTCACGATTGATATTAGCTGGCAGTCCTAAAAAGTATGGCTGCAGACCATCTTTCCAAAGGATCCGATCGAACCGTTTAGTCAGCAAATGCTCCCAGAAGCCAAACGTGAGCGCAGACACTACGTGATGGGCTGTGAGTTTTGCTCCGTGCTGTTGTTCCTCGTCAATCACTGCGTTTTTGAGCTCACGTTGAAAACGTTCACTTAATAGGCGAATGAACACCGGCTTTTCGTACCAATCAATCCCCAAATGGGTGAGCAAAGCATTGTGAATTGCGTTCCTACATCCAATTTCCGCAAAGTGCAGAGGAATATAAAAAGATTGCGATAAGTCGCAATTCCAAAGATAATAAGTAAATGATAAGAATTTATCGCCGTTCGCAGCTGGCAGGTAACGACCAAGTCTTTCGGGCTGGATCAAATTCTCTACATGCGTCAAAATTTTGTTATCTGGCAAATTTGTTAGTTGCATGTTAATTTTTTGAGTGCTAACAATCCGGCGTGAGCTACGGATAGGTTGCGCGAGCCCCTCCCGTGGACAAGATCAGAGGGCGGGCCTGTGAGGGCGCCGCCTTCACTCTTTTTTGGGCATATTCGTCGGCATTGTCACGACGGAATTTCACCACCTTTGATAGCAGTAGTCCGGATATGGGCCATGACGATCGCCTGTTGTTGAACGGCAGCAAGCCTTGGAATGATGCGGCTCAATGACGAACAGGACGCCCGTTAAAATTTAATTCACCCGCGATCGCTTAGCGTCTTCGAGCGTGTCGATGATATGGTCGATCGCTTCCGATGGGCTGCACTCCATGACAAACATCGCCATGGTCATAAGGACCTGCAGCATGGCCGGCATTGCGATGTCCGACCGCGTGCCGGCGAGCACTGGCAAAAGCGCCCGTTGGATCTCGCGGGTCTTCTCGTTGATCAGCTGATCGTCATCGTTCGCCATGTGTCACCCATCGCCTGTCAGTCTTCCTTCCAGACTATATCGATTTCGCCAGGCGGGGTCGCCCGTCTATCTGCCGTTATGGAGCTCTGTGAACATCGGCCCGACGCCGACCGAAAGCGGGTCCATTTCAAACAGATGATCGTCGGCCCATTCTAGCCACTGCGACACCGTCTTGCCACCAAATGAGCTATCAGCGTCCTCCTCCGTAACGGACGCCCGTATGGTCGCAATAAACCGTCGAACATTTTCCGCCTTAACGTGCTCGGCGGCCATCTCAACGAAGCTGGCCCACATATCCCTGTCACGGCGCACGATCTCTCTTTGCCGGTCTTCTTCCAGCCGCCGCTTCTCGTACTCCCGCCTCCATTCTTCTTGCGCGATCTTGCTTTCGTGCCCGTTCTGGCCAGCCTTTATCATCGCAGCAACGATGTCATCTACATACGACAACATTGACCTATTGGTGGTCTCCACCCATTCCCGATTGTCTTTGTTGACGTGGTCCATGATTGCAAAGCGCAGGCGGTCAGTAGGCGCCACGCCCATTCGCATCCCGTTCTTCACCTTGTAATAGGTTTCATGCGGTTCTACCGGCACCCATTGGTTCTTCTTTTTCCACGTGAGACCAAACCGTATGGCCACACCGGAAAAAGTGGCGGTAAAATATGGATGAGGCCCTCTCGCACATTGTCCGCCACGTTTATCCAGCGCGATTAAAATTGCATTCAGCGCCTTATCCATCTCCAGGTCGCGCGCATCGTAAGTTTTGGGCATATAGAACGCACGGTCCCAACCCGTTTTTCTCAGCGCCATTCGATAATCGTCGTCCCGCTTTTGATATACTTCGGCTATCAATCGGTGAGGGTTTTGAACCCGCTCTTCGTTCATAGTGGTCGAGCGAACTGTGACGGGCTTTGGTGCCTTAATGACTTCTGATGCCTGTTGCGTGATCACAACGGCCTCCAAGCGCTCCCTTCGACGCCGACGCTTGAGCGTAATCATCTTCCTATCGCCCGGCGCGCCTGATAGTGGAGTGGGCTCGGGCTGCCGGCCCATATCCACCAGCGTCCAATACCCTCCGTGTGGCGCTGGCCTGGAGATTTCGTGCTCGTCACAGGCTTTCGCTAGCGCCTGCGGACTCACTCCCATCTCATCTGCCAGTCGAGCCAATGGCTTCGCCCAAACTTTGCTATGCAACTCTTCCCGCGATATCGATATTGAGTCCGTCGTTCCATCAGTGTCCGAGGTCACCGCTTTCCCCTTTAATGGATAGTCGCTCCATGCCGCGATACTCGCTTACTCGCTCTCAACTGTATGAACTCGTATGGGCGATGCCAATGCAAAAGCTGGCGAAGGCAGCGTTCAAAATGTCTGATGTGGCGGCGGCAAAATACTGTCGCTCTGCCAACGTACCTCTGCCGCCCCGTGGTTATTGGAACAAGCTGGAGGCTGGGCACAAGGTCACAAGGGTCCCGTTACCGCCCAGGCGTCTTGGGCAATCACAATGGGCCGGCCCAGACGCTTACCTTACTTCCGATCTGCGCGCCCTGATATCCAATCTGGACGAATTTCATCCGCTAACTGAACCGATCGAGCCAATGATTGAGGAGTTTGAAAAGCGCGTCAACAAAATCAAAGTCCTGAAATCATTCAAGGTGGTGCATCCTGAGGTTCAGAAGGTTTTGAACATTGATGAAAAGCGACAAAAGAAGATCGACGCGTCGGACCCAATATTCCGGCGATTTCTTCCGCAGCCAATTCACATAACTCCAGCGCATCGACGCCGCCTAAGAATTATCAATTCCATTTTGAATGTGTGCGAGTCCCTGGGCGGCGGCGGAAACGTTCAGGATGACCATGCTACAAAGTTTTGGGCCTCGCCGGGTCATGGTGGCTGGAGCTTGAGGTTATCTGAGCCCTCGAAAGACGGTCTGCTAGTCCTGACAGCGCCGGGGGATGGCAAGGCTATACCGGATGTCAGATGGAAGGACGGCCCATCCGGCAAAATTGAAGACATCATCCATGAGATCGTGGTGGAAATTGGTGTTCGGCGGGAGCGGAGCCTTCGGCTGGAGGAACTGGAGAGAATTGAGGCAACCAAGAAGGAGCGCGCCCAGAGGCAGGCCGAAATAGCGGCGGCGGTTGCGGACCGCGAACGGCGCGCTAAGGAACGCGCAGAGGCTGAGGCAAAGGCTCAGGTCGAGCTATTATTGTCATCAGCCAGGGCTCTGAGGGACGCCAATGACATACGGAGCTACGTGGCGCAGGCTCAGGCGCAGCTAATTGGCAAAATGCCAACTGCCGACATAGATTGCTGGGCAATATGGGCCCTGGCAATTGCAGAACATATTGACCCGCTTTCATCAGGCGCTGCCGCCGACCAGATCATGAACGTTGCCCATAAGGGGCTGGGAGGGACCTAATGCGAAAGCGTACGAACGATGTAACCATCGATCGGCCCGACTATTACACTATCGCCGATATTATGGCCTTGATGAAGGTGGGGCGATCGACCGTCTACAAGCTTATCGAGCAAGGCGATTTGACGAAAATTAAAATCGGCTCATTGGTGCGCATTACGGCGGACAGCTACGATGCCTTGCGCCGTCGCGCCGAGAGCGACTTTAAACAGCTGGAGCGATGAGGGGGCACGATTCGATGGCTGCGTCATCAGAGCTCGACGATCGCGTCGTCGGCATCCGGCGGCAGCGAAATGCAGCCGCATCGAGGGCATTTCCGGCCACCGGTTGAAACCACCAGTATCTCGTGTTCTCGAACCAGTTGGCCGGTCGTTTCGCATCGGTAGACGGGGTACTGATGCGGATCGGCCGTCGCGCGTGCCTCGACAGCGACTTGTGAGGGGCAGCGATAAAAACGGCCGGCAACCCATACAAGGCAATTGGGACGTGACATGTAATTTCTCCTGAGGGCAAAGGCGCCCGTCAGGATGGTCGTTGACTTCAAGTCTCCGGTCATATTGCAAACCAAACAGGAAATCAGACCACAATTCTTACGGTCTGATTTGACGTCTCACCTTATCCAGACGTTTTAGGGGTAAGGCGGTGTAAGGAGGTAAGACGGTTGATTTTGTTGATATATTTTTGACGCTTAGGTGTAAGGCGGGGTGTAAGGCACGGGGTAAGGTGTAAGGTCTACAGCCATCATTCAGCAGCGTAAGCGGCGGCGGTTCGTTTGATCCGAGCCAGTTGCTTCCGCATCGCCTTGCCTTCGTGGGTGTAAAACCCATGCCGGTATTGACCATGCTTCGGTCCTTTCGGCGCCCCACGATTTGTGCCTCCATGCATCCGACATCTTTTCCGACCTTTCACTGCGGGGCACTGGCAAGGCGTACCGCTCCGGGTTCGAGCATGGCAACGTGGCGCAGCGGCTAACTGCATCGGTTGCATGGGATTAGGTTCACAAATCATGCTTTACCCCCTCCCGTCGTCACCTCATCGGCGATCACGTTCTGAGAATTCCGGGCGTCGATGTGGATGTGTTTCACTGTCACGGTTTGCTTTCCGCCGCTACGGAGCTTGGTCAGGGCCTCGGCCAGGGTTGCCATGGTTCGAGCCGCCTTGTTGAATTGCCCGCCCCACAGGGTCACGCCGTCACCTGTAGTGGCCTTTCCAGCCCGTGCCGCCATGTGCATTGCAAGTTTGTTGGCCGCGAATAGTTGGACGCCTAAAGCCGCTTCGAGCTCGTTTTTAGGCTGGATACCCTGAAGGAATGTCAGGCCCCGGCCAAGAGTGCGTGCCTGCTCTTCGGGATCATCACCACCCAACTGCATTAACTGCTCAGTGATGCCATCCATCCACGCGGGGGACGCAGTGCCGCAAGCGTCGAGGGTCGCCATGGTGGTCAAGGTGTCATTCCCGATCGTCTGTGCGGACGGTCGGCCATCCTCAGAGACTCCCGCGAAAAGTGCGACTACGTTGCGTGCCCTGGCGCGATCAAGGAGCCCGTCGATCGACGGCTTCATGATCTCCAGTTCGACCGGATCCACACCAAAAGCATTTGGCGCGGGTTCGGGAGAAACCTCTACAATGGCTTGTCCGTGGTTGATTACACCGTCAACGATAAGAGAGGTCTGCACGAAATCATCAGCCGCCATTTCCACCACCCATCAGCAAATTGACGGCATTACCGCCTGCGACACCGCCGGCAACCCCAACAGTGGGCCGGAAGAACGGATTATTGAGCGGCAGAACAGGCTTCTTGATACTCGACCTAAGCCGGGCTGCCTCGTCTGCCGTGGGGTTCTGGGTCAAAAGATAGTCAATCAGCTTATTGCGGATTTCGACGTTTTTCGATCCGAGCAGGCCCTCTTTCGCCGCGTTCGGACTCATGAGCATGTTGCCGAGGTAGTCGCGGGCCGCCGCACGCTGAGGTGTCCCGAAGTAGTCTGCAACGCCCTGGGCACTATTGGCCACAATGTCGCCCAACGTCTTTTTTGGGGAGACCAGCGCCTTACCCAACGTCCGAACATCCACACCATTGCCAAGGCCGGACGCGTCAAGATCGGCGTTGGCCTGATTTACCTCGCCCGTTATGGAATTCGTGCGCGGCATCATGCGCAGGCCGCGACGCTCCTGTACAAGCCCCTGCATGGCCTGTTGCCATTTCTGCGCCGCATCCGGATTACCGGACAGGAGGGCGATACGCTTTGCAAAATCGTCGCTGGCGTAGAGCTTCAATTCCTTGGCACCGATGTTTTGGTTTTTGGCGACACGGGCGGTCACGTCGTTGATGAAGCCGCCGAGAGAGGTTCTCTTTTCAGCGTCGGACATGTCCTTTGTTGCGGTTTTCAGGCCGTCGAAGTCATTGCCGCGAACCAGGGCTGAGCCGTCACGAAAAGCTTGCCTGATCCGCGGTGCCTCACCACCGGCCTGCATCAGACCGTTGAAGTCAAAGCCGGTGCTGTCCACCAGGCGCTTCAGTTCGTCGCGGAACTGCGCGTAGGTCTGGTTCTTGCCGTGCAGTAGTGCCGCGTCGTCCTCGGTCAAACGCCCGGTGTCGGCCCGATCCATGCGCGCCACGTATTGGTTATCCAGAACCTTTTTGACAACATTCAGGGTGCGGGCATTCGGGACGCCGGCTTGAACCTGAACGCTGTCCGGAGCACGCGAAGCCGTACCCGCGTCGTGCAAGTCCTGATACGATTGCGTGATAGCCTCCTCGTCAGCCAGTTCTTGCGCGATCTGCTTAGCCGTCTTTCCGGTCGGATCGACGCCATACCGTGCCAGCTTCGTTTCGAAGTCATTCACGCGCCCTGCCAACGCCTGGGCTTCCGTCGCGGGCTTGGCATAGACCTTCCGTCCGGCAAGTTCACCCCTGATCGCGTCAAGCAACTGTCCCGGCTCAGGGGGTTCCTTCATGCCGGGGAAGTAACCCGCCTCCCATGCCGACACGGCTGCGTCATCGAGACCCTTGCCGTTCGGCGTGACCAGCTTGCGCATAAACGGCGTGCCCTTATGCGCGATATGGGCATCCATCGCGGCCAGGTCGCCACCCGCGTCATGCAGCCCGCCCTTGCTCGACAGGTAGTCGATGAGCGACGGCCCGAGCGCGCGTTTCAGGGCCTTGGATGCGCCCTGAGAAGCGAGGTATTCCTGCGCCTGTTGAACATAGTCGTTTGCGTTGCCGCGCGGCCCGGCATCGGTAGGCAACCCGTCAACGAGTTGCTGAAGGATCTGCTGATCTTCGGGCGAATAGCCTTCCTCCTTCGCATTCGTCAGAGCGAGCTTGAGCGCCTTTTGAACGGAGGGACGCTGTAAAATCCCCTCCATTGTTGGCGACGTGAGCGGGCCGAGTTCGTTGTATTGGTCATACAGCGGCTTCGCGGCTCTCTGCATTTTGCGCGCAAGGCTTTCCGTATCGCCGGACACGAAATCACGATCGATGCCCGTGGCGTTCGAGGTGGCGTTCTCGAAACGACGCGCGAGCGTCTGGTTCCTGCCTTCGAGCGTAGCGGTAAGCGCGTCGCCGGTCGTGCCGGGGCGACGGCCAAGGGCCGACAACATAGCCTCAGCGCCGGGGCCGATGTTTTCCGCCGTCGTCAGGCCATTGCCCGCCAATATCTGCTCTGGCGTCTTGCCACTCTGGATCAGGAGGTTTTCGAACTGCCGGACAGCGGCTTGCTCAGGCGTGGAAGCGACACCGAGAAGCTTGTTGCCTACCGAAGCGACAAGAGGTTGACCCGCCCTGAAAGCGCCGCCGCCCATCGCGCCGCCTACCACCTGTGGAAGCAGGGGTTTATCGCTATCGGCAGTTAATGCACCGGCTCCAGCGCCTTCAGCGGCGCCACGACTGGCAAGGGACCCAAGGCGAACAAGTTGGTTTGGGCTGCTTCTTACGCCATGCATAAGTAGATTTCCGCCTTGGCCAGCCTCTCCAACGAGAAACTTTCCAACAGGGCCGCCAACCGCTTTAACGACAGGAGAAATCACGCTGCCGCCCAATTCGACAACCGGGGCGCTCGCGACCGTCTGACCAACCGCGTCGCCTGTGGCGGCGTAGCCGTTCTGATCATATCGCGAGCGGTACCAAGCCTCTTGCGCTGCCCAGTCCCGCTTGGTCTTGTCGGCTAGGGACGTGTCTTGTCCCGGCCATTTGATGTGATTAAGCGGGTCGAGTTCGTTAATGTTTTTAGCGACCACGGCCGCGCCGTGCAGCAGGCCCATCCCGTTGCCCTCAAGGCCACTCACAGGCTTCCCCGGTGTCTGGCGCAACACCCCGTCCCAGTCGACATAATACACACCCGGACCCTTCGGAGCCGGGGCGTCCGGCGAGTCCTGATAGTACGGGATGCCGTTCGGCCCTATGGTCCCGGCCGCGACGGCGGGAGCGCCGGCTTTGTTCGAGATCAGCCCGGCCGCCATCAGCTTTTGGAACGTCTCAGTCTGTTTCGCGTTCAAGGGTTGCCGAGAATTCGTATCGATGAACTCATTAGGGGCGCGATCTTTGAGCCCAGCCGTCATATCGAACTTTTGTTTGCCGCCCGTCACCAAGGACAGCGTGTCGCCTTCCGGCGTCGATCCATCGCCGGTCCCATAGACATTTTTGAAATAAAGCTGCGTGCCGATCCTCACTCCTGACCCGTCGTCCCATTTAGGCGTGGAGCGACCAAGCGAGGCTTGCAGATCGGGTGAATAGAAGGAATCCGCGCCGTTCGTCGGATCGACCTTGCCGGCGAGAACCGGGGCAACGGCGGCGGCGATCCGCTTATAATCCGGGCTATCCGGCGTAAGCGCCATCATGCGTTTAGCCGCATCTGGACGGGACCATGCCTCGAACTGGCCCGGCTCGGTGACAATGTTTCGGTATCCCCGACCGCTCTGCTTGCCTCGGTTATAAATCACGGCGGCGATAGCATCGGGGTTCTGCGCGTCTTCGCCATATGCAGTGCGAACGACGGCGTCCAGGTCACTGCTAAAGACCGGCTTGGCGACGGCGGCAGGCGGCGCGGACGGTGGTTGCGGCGAAGCCTGGGGCGCTGCCTGCGGCTGGACGGCAGGCGCGGCTTGATCGGAAAATGACTGCCGACCACCGGTCACGAACGAAAGGGTGTCCTGCATGGCTTATTGATCCTTCCAGCCGATTGCCTGGGTCAACTGTTGAAGCTTCGCCGCCGACGTGTTGTAGGCCTTGCGAGCGTCCGGAGGCATTTTTTGAAGCGCCAAGCGCTGCTGATCTGGCGGGAGGGACTGCACCACGAAGACAAACGGATCGATGTCGCGCAGGAAGCCCGAGGCAAAGTTGCGGTAGGAACCGCTATAGCCATTGTTGACTGCGGCCTGATATGCCTCGCCCAACAGCATGGCCGTCTTCGCCTGACCCTCGACGGTGGCGATCGTATTACGCACGCCGAGCGTCGAAAGCTTAGAGCTTGGAGACGCTGATTGAGCCGCGCCAAGCTTTGCATCCGAACCACCGGCTCGAGACAGGTTCAAGTATTGCTTTTGCGCGACCTGTTCCAGGACCTTATCCAGCGTTTCGTTTGCTGCCGTCTTCTGCATGTCGCCCATTTTGCCCTGAGCCAGGAAGGCACCGAACATCTTTGACCACTTATTCGTCGGGCCGGTGGTGACGCCCTGATCAAGCTCAGCCTTTGCCTCCTTAATGAGAGGCATGAGGTTCTGCCGCACGTCGATAGAAGCCGTGATGGCGTCTTGGCCGGCTTGTGCGTCGCTTTGTGCGTTCGCGACCTGTGCCTCCTTACGGCCCGGAATCGGCTCGGTTGCCGTGAAATTGGGGACGCCGCCGCCAGCCGCCGCGACAGGAGCGCCGGGGGTGCGACCATTCGCCCGCCCAGCAGGAGCGGAATTCTGCCCCCCCGCGCTTCCGTTCGGTGGAATGAAGCCACCGCCATCGACAAGGCCGCCGAGCCCGTTGTTCTGCGCCCATTGCGATGTGGGAATATACCCTGCCTGGTTGGACACAGGATTGACCATATTGCGCGGCGCCGCCTGCTGCTCAGGCGTAAGCGTGTTGCGATAACTTCCGGCAGGTTGAACGCCCGTATCGATCATCTGACTCGGGGTATAGAACTGCGTGCTTCCGCCGACATTCACGCTCTCAGGTTTCGGATATCTCCGGTCGAACTGATCCTGAACCGTCAACGTTTGGGCCAAGGCGTTTTGAATTGCCGCCCGACGCTGAGCCTGCTGCGTCTCGGGCGGAAGCGTGGCGAGAAGCTGCACAGCGTCATGATGCAGCGTGTCGCGTAATTCCGGTGAAAGCGATGGGTTGGTTATGATGTTCGTGACGGTGCCCATGACATCGCGATCCGTAATATCGCCGGGCGAGCCATCAGGTTTGGGCGCGACGTTGAGCACGTTTTGCAGACCGCCGGACACCAAACCCAAGGCGGCACGATGAGCATTCACCTGCTCGGCCAACAACTTCGCCT
>CAKZJB010000199.1 GCA_936940865.1 uncultured Asticcacaulis sp.
TCTTCTTCCTTTAGCTTCGCCCCCTCCGGCGCTGCGCGCCACCTCCCCATCTTGCGATGGGGAGGAGAATCTGGCGCCTAAACGCAAAAACGGCCCCGTTGCCGGAGCCGTTCGAACCCGAAGGGGGCACATGGGGGAAACCGCGTTTCCCCCCATGAATGTCTTATGCCTCTTCCTTGACCCGCTTCTTGCGGAAGGACGGATTCAGTTCCTTCTTGCGCAGGCGGATCGACTTCGGCGTCACTTCCACCAGCTCGTCGTCCTCGATATAGGCGATCGCCTGTTCGAGGGTCGGGCGGCGCGGCGGCGTCAGGCGGACGGCTTCGTCCTTGCCCGAGGCGCGGACGTTGGTCAGTTGCTTGGCCTTCATCGGGTTGACGTCCAGGTCGTCCGAACGCGAGTTCTCGCCGATGATCATGCCCATATAGGTCTTTTCGCCGGCGCCGACGAACATGGTGCCGCGCTCTTCCAGGTTCCACAGGGCGTAGGCCGCCGTTTCCCCGTCCGAGTTCGAGATCAGCACGCCCTTGCGCTGCTGGTCGATCGGGCCCTTGTACGCTTCATAGTGCGAGAAGACGCGGTTCAGCACGCCCGAACCGCGCGTGTCGGTCAGGAATTCGCCCTGGTAGCCGATCAGCGAACGCGACGGCGACTTCAGCGTGATGCGCGTCTTGCCGGCGCCGGACGGGCCCATGTCCTTCAGCTCGGCCTTGCGCGCCGACAGCTTTTCGATGACGACGCCGGTATATTCGTCGTCGACGTCGATCACGACGTCTTCGATCGGCTCCAGGCGCTCGCCGGTTTCCGGGTCATTCTTGAACACCACGCGCGGACGCGAGATGGCGACTTCGAAGCCTTCACGGCGCATATTTTCGATCAGCACGCCCAGTTGCAGTTCGCCGCGGCCGGCGACTTCGAAGGCGTCCTTTTCGGCCGTTTCGGTGACGCGGATGGCGACGTTCGATTCGGCTTCCTTTTGCAGGCGGGCGGCGATGACGCGCGACTGCACCTTGTCGCCTTCGCGGCCGGCCAGCGGGCTGTCATTGACCGATACGGTCATCGAGATGGTCGGCGGGTCGATCGGCTGGGCGGGCAGCGCGTCGGTCAGGCTCATATCGCACAGGGTGTCGGCGACGGTCGCCTTCGACAGGCCGGCGATGGCGACGATATCGCCGGCTTCGGCGCCCTCGTCGATCGGCTGGCGCTTCAGGCCGCGGAAGGCGAGAACTTTCGTAATGCGGCCGCGCTCGATTTCATTGCCGTTGCGGTCCAGCGCCTTGATGGCCAGGCCGGGAACGGCCTTGCCCGAGGCGATGCGGCCGGTGAGAATCCGGCCCAGGAACGGATCGCTTTCGATCAGCACCGACAGCATCTGGAAGGGCTCGTCGACCTTGGCCTGGGCGGCGGGCGGCGGCACGTGGTCGACGATCAGGTCGAACAAAGGCGCCAGGGTTTCCGACGGCTGGTTCATATCCAGCGTCGCCCAGCCGTTCTTGCCCGAGGCATAGATGTGCGGGAAGTCGAGCTGCTCATCGGTCGCGCCCATGGCGGCGAACAGGTCGAAGGCTTCGTTGTGCACGCGGTCCGGGTCGGCGTGCGGACGGTCGACCTTGTTGATGCACAGGATGGGACGCAGGCCCAGCTTCAGCGCCTTGCCCAGCACGAACTTGGTCTGCGGCATGACGCCTTCTTCGGCGTCGATCAGGATGACGCAGCCGTCGACCATGCCGAGGATGCGCTCGACCTCGCCGCCGAAGTCGGCGTGGCCTGGGGTGTCGATGATATTGATGCGCGTCTCGCCGGCCTTGCCGTGCCACAGGACGCTGGTGCACTTGGCCAGGATGGTGATGCCGCGCTCGCGTTCCTGGTCGTTGGAGTCCATGGCGCGCTCGACCGTCGCTTCATTGGCGCGGAAGACGCCCGACTGGGCCAGGAGAGCGTCGACAAGGGTGGTCTTGCCGTGGTCGACGTGAGCGATAATGGCGATGTTACGCAGGTTCATGAAAGCCTTTGCATACAACAAAAGCCTCTCATCCTTGAGAGGCTTGGAGGACGGTCAGATTGTGATTTTGGCCGCTATATAACCGAATCCGGGCCGAATTGCCAGCCCAGTCCATGGATTATTTTCGCGGGTGCGAAGACGGCAGCCCAAAAATAACACTTGCAGGGATTAATATCTCAACTAAAAATAGTCCGGGGAAAAGTCGGCGGCCGAGTGGTTCTCGATATGGCGATGAAAACGCACTTAGAAGCGATTGAGACTGCATTGCGTCTTGCAAATAAGCCGCTTACGTCAAAAGAATTACTCACCATTATCAAACAAGAGCAATTAGCTGATGTCTCCGGGAAGACTCCCTGGAAGACGTTAGCGGCCCGTATCGCCCAAGATATTGTAGCTCATGGCGCCCATTCAGCCTTTAAGAGGACTTACAGCGGTAGATACGCATTGAGAGACTGGGAATTCGAGCCAGAATACTTTGGAAAAAGAAGAAAAATCAATCCACTCGAAGAAACCATCAAAGCAATACCAAGTGATAAATTTCTAACGCTCATCACATCAAATTCAAGTGGCTTATATCACGCCGAAATAGAAGACATACTAATACTGTCAATCGATATTGTCAGAAGCGACGCGGAGGAACGAGAAGACTTAGTCCAAATTATTCCGACATTCGTTATAGAAGATAGCGTTAATGTCGTCTCGTACAAAAGGACAAAAAGACTGCCGGAAAGCAGACTCCACCACACAACATGTTTAAATTTCGGCGGACACCTCCAAAGCGAAGATATTCCCGCTCTATTTATTAAAGATAAGGACATAATACATAATTTTTTATACAGAGAACTGTATGAAGAGCTACGCATAGATACAAAAAATATAAAAATATCATACAAGGGTATAATTTATTTAAAAAATTCTGCATTTGAACGGCAGCACGCCGGCATAGTTTATTTAGTCACACTACCGGATGACGCCCCGATAGTTAGCCTTGAACCCGGAATGCATACCGATCTAAAAAAAATTGAAAAGAAATTCGCCTTAGAAAATGCAGACGAGTTTGATAGCTGGTCATCGCACTTAATGAGAAGCCTCTATGCCGGATAAAACGCAAGCCATTCTTAGCTTTGATCCAAACGGAATATTTAATAATTTCGTGTTCCAAATCTTGTGGTCAATTCTGGCACCAGCTACACTTTTCGTGCTGAACCGATTAAAATCAATAGCCCGGCCAACTCTTATATCATTTAGGCTACAAATTCTTCTGCTATTCTCGTTCTCAACGCTATCATTGAGCGCTTTCTTTTTGCTACGCGATCCCCACGCAACGGCAAGCACTTATGCTTTTCCCGCACTGATAACGTCAATATCCGCCATCGCGATCTGGTGGCTTCTAGATGGCTTTAGAGTAGCCCAAATCAGCGCCGCCTTTCCGAAAACAAAATCTGGTATTTCCTACTCAGAGTCACTTAAGTTGGTTCACAATTCTTTGGATTTTATGGGTATAGGAGCAGCCAAGCTAACGTCCGACCCAGAGTTCTCAAAGGCTCTCGAGCGGTGCGCTGGCGTAGGCGCAACAACAACGACCGTGCGATTGCTGCTGGCGAGTCCTGATCACCCTGTAATCAGTCGATCGGAAAAAACTAACAACGCCTTAAATGACGAATATAAAACCAACGTAAACAATAGCCTTGGTAAAATTGCGCTTCTTGTTAAATCAAAAGCCCTAAAAGTCGAAGTTCGCCACTATAATGCGACGTTAGTAAAGGACTATCCGCAATTCCGCCTGATGTTTATTGATGGCGAAATTTGCATTTTCAGTTGGAATGTTTGGGATCATTCCAAAGGCGAGAATAATCCACAACTGGTCTTGCGGAAAGGCCATAGGCAATATGAGCAATCATCGCTGTACAAATCTTACCACAAATATTTTACGGATTTGTGGGAGTCCGGCACCCCAATAGATTTGGGAAATATTCCATAATGAAGGCGATCATTCCCGAAAGATTTGGATGCGCCTCTAAAATAAGCCTTTCCGAAATCAAATCAATAAGATCTAATACAGTACCATTCTCACATCATAAAATTTATGATGCTTCGATACGAGAATTCTGCGGGATGCAAGTTGCTAGCTCGATAGACAAGGTATACGATTTAGGCTTGCCTCCTCAGGACTTCGCCCTCGCTGCCTTCACTCACTGTGCGCGCGACCTTCTGGCCGCAGGCGCTAAGCCAGTTTCGTGCGACATCGCGTTTGAGTTCGGCCTAGATGCTTCAGAAGCAGAGCGTAAGGATTTATCAGTCGCGTTTGCACAGTTCTTAACAACGAATGACATCATCATTGGGAAAATTCACTCGGGCTTTGCGAACACGACGTCAGCGACACTATCATTGATTGGCCCGATCATCGCAACCTTCCGCGACTTGCCATCCAAAGGAACAGTTCTTCTTTCTGAACCTATAGGCAAGCTTCACCAGCTATATTTTTCAGCCATTAGAAATAATAGAGATTACTTAAAAGTAGTAGATTCTATAAATAAGCCATATTTTTCTATTATCGATAAACTTTCCAAGTTAATATCAGGATGGACGGATGTATCCGGTTATGGATTAATCGGTAGCCTCATTATGATATCTGACCAATTCGAAGTAGATATAGAATTTGATAATAATAGCGTAAATTCCCTATTCTCTTCAATGGACGTCATCCCACCCTGCTTAATTTCAGATGCAGATGGCCTTGAAATTCCACCATTGATAACAGAAAATCAAAAAAAGGTGCTTTCTCTAAGAGAAATCTGTGGCCCAATGCTATGCCTATGTGACAATGATAATGTTCATGAAATTAAAGAACTTTTATATTCTATAGAATGCAAACCCATAATAATTGGAAATTATACAAAAAGAATATGAAATGCGGTACAAAATAGCAAGCATACACGGGCGTTTCCAGCCATTTCATTTAGCACACTTCCGGTATCTACAGCTAGCGCTAGAGCAAGCGGAAAACATATATATCGGACTTACAAAAATCTTAACAGAACAGAAAGTCGGCTTGGAGACTGCCCCTCATCGCCAGAACTTAGACTCAAACCCCCTCACCTATTTTGAGCGTACATCTCTTATAAAATCGATTATGTTGGCTGAAGGTATTGACATTAACCGAGTAGAGATTGGTCCATTTCCGATTGAAAACCCCGCTAGATTGCCTGAATTTTGGCCACAGGAATTAGTGTGTTTTACTACCAATGTCTCGGCTTGGAATGAGGAAAAGATTCAGACTCTTCGCGAGATTGGCTATACCGTCGAGATTCTCGAACTAGGGAACCAGCAACTCTTTATGAGCGGAACTGAAATTAGAACTTTGATTAAAAAAGGCGACGACAGATGGAAAGAATTTGTACCACCGCATTCCGGTCACCTTATTGAACAAAGCGTAAAATCCGCCCTCAAATCCCGATCGTAATATCCTTGTTATAGTCCTGGCGCAGGCCGGCTTCGCGCGCGGCCTGGAGGCTCAGGATCTTGACCAGCTTCGGCGCGTCGGGATTGGTTTTGAACGGACGGGCGTCGATATCGTACTGCCAGTCGCCGACATTGAAGACGGCGGCGTTGCTGCGGTCGCGCGACACCTGGACGGGTTGTTCTTGGCCCTCGATCAGGACCCAGGCCGATTCATATAGACGCATACGCAGAAACCTTACTCAAAAAGGGGATTTCTCGTATTAGGCGAGGACGCCCCCCTGCGGTCAAGGCACATTGATGTGAGAGGCGATCACGGCTGTGGATGGTCCGGCTGGCACGGGTTTTGAGCGGCGCGGCCGTAACGGTCGGAAAGCAAGAAACCCCACCACCACATCTCACCGCTTCGCGGTTCGTGCGGTCCGGCACGGGCCGCCCCGCCCTTCCCATTTTCTTCGAAAACGGGGAGGTGTAAGGCCGTTGCGTCTTCTTGCACCTCCCCGTCGCGAAAGCGATGGGGAGGGGGACCGCACGACTGAGCATTCGCGAAGCGTTGCGAAGGCGATGTGGTGGTGGGGTATCTTGCTTTCTTTGGCCCGCAGCGTTTGGAAAATAAGCAAGAATCCCCCCCTCGCCTACGACTCTGGGCGTCCGGCACGGGCCGCCCCGCCCTCCCCATTTTCTTCGAAAACGGGGAGATGCAAGGAATTGGAAGCCTAATTCGGAAACACCTGGGTCTGTGCAACGCGGCGTTCCAGGTCCGCCATACACACGTCTGGCGAGCGGCCATTTTCAGCACCACCGCTATTTCCGCGAGGTGATAGATATCAATTACGGTAGCGCGGCTCCCAGCCATAAACGGTGCGGAGTTTGGATGTGAGAGCGGCAAGCCCCTCTTTTCCGGCCCAATGGCGGACCAAATCTTCCTGTTCCGTATCTTCCCAGCTGTCCATCTCGTGAAGAAGTCCGCGAATAGCAGCCGCATCCTGCGATAGATATATTTCGTCGGCGCCCAACCATCCCGCCGGAAATCCGGCATGGAACCCGATGCGCTTTTCGCCGCGTATGGCGGCGTAGGCGGCCTCCAGCAAAGCGTGGTTCGTCACCGCCCTCCTGGCCAATTCCGCGATCGCCAAACCCCGAATAAGACCGGTATTGTCTTTCTGGGTAAAGGCGATCAGACCGTCATCGTCCATATCGTGCAAATCTTTTACCTGCATAATTAGTCTTCCCGACCACCGCATATTTCAGTTTTTCATTTTATGCAGGCCAAGCGTCTGCGTGCAGGAGGAAGTCTCTAAATTGCTGCGGAAAAGTAATGCCCGTCGCAAGCTCGGCGCTTTTGATACGCGCTTCCGTGGCCGCCACGGTACAGGCCTCCAGTGCGCGCATCTGCGCTTCGGTTCAGTGCAGGTCGTCAATCGCGCATGTCTCGCAGTATTATCAATTATGCAATTCTTGTTTATATCTATGGGTACTTGATAGGCTGTCTCGCCACCACATTCTACGTTAATCTCCGTTGACAACAATTCGACGCAAAAAATCACCAAAGTCGTTGGCAATTTTTTTGCTGGTGGTTTTCCCACCGTAATAATTTATATAGTGCACTCTGTTTTCCTTATCGAATACGTAGACATTGCCAAGCTCACAATCAGCGAAAGGTAGAATTCCGTCCTCCATCAAGTCCGGCAATGCATTCAAATTGCGAAGAATTCCTTTTTCTTCACTTGCATCAAAGAATGCCAAAATCGGAAAATCCTCGGAACCGTCGACGTAACCGCCTACAAATGCCCCACCGTATTGCTTGACGAATGCGACATAGTCGTCGGGGAGCCTTCGGCCGATGACCTCTTCGATACGCTTAATCTGAGTTTCCTGGAAAGGAACGCCCGGCTCAAATCCAAAATCTGACATCTTAGTTCCCCATCCGCAATTGCTGGGCTCCACCTGAGTGGTGAAGGTCATGAATTTTTTTGGGCACCTTTTGAACGGTGTTCCCGCCCAAGTGATGAAGGCGCACATCGTTGACCGTTAGCCAACGTTGAATTTCGCGCTTGGATAGGCCCGTGTCGTTTGATATTTTTTGCAGTATTAAAGATCGGTCGACGTTATGATCTCCTATCAGGCCCGGAACGTCAAATTCTCCGGGATATTCTTGCGGGCCAGGAACTACGTGCGCGGCAAAGTCCGGTATTCCTTTCTTCCAAGGAATAGTTGAACCTATTGGCAGCCCCATTTTTGCGGCCGCATTATCCGACAGCGCGAAATGCGAATCTCCTACAGCCTCTAAAAATCGCCCTTTGTCAGTTGCGGGCATTTGAAAACCGTCATTCGGCGTCCACGGCTTCGGAGTATTATTCTCTGGATCTATGTCTCTTCTGGCAAATAAATCGGCATCTTCGGCCTCCGGCGCCGCTCCCCGCTCATACATCTCCATCGGCTCGACGCCCTGCTTCGCGGCTTCGACCGCGATGGCGTGCCCGGCCAGCTCGGCGGCCTGAGCCCGCTGGTCCGGTGACAGTTGCCCCACGGTCTCGCGGTCGTAGTGCTGGCGGATCAGGTCGATTAAGGCCTGGCGCGACTGACGGAACGCCTCCGGGTCTGGCGCACCGGCTTCGGCCTCAGCCGAAGCGCTTTGCAGGGCCGCCACCCTGGCCTGATGGTCAGCCACGGCTTCCGCCGGGGTCATGGCGTCGGGGCCGACGCGGACATCCCCGGCAATCTGGTCGTGCAGTTCCGGCCCGACATGCGTCACATATTCATGCGGCGGCATGGACACGTCCGTGCCGGCCTCCCTGGCCGCGACGACGCGCTCAGGCAGATCCGGAACCGCCGCTTGCACGCGCTGCCCCTCCGGCGTTGCCAGCACAGGGTCGAGCACGTCCGGGGCAACCTGGATGGACGGCACCTCCGCCGCGTCGGCGGCCTTTGCCGTGAACGCCTGGAACCGGGCAGGATCATCACGACGCAGGATCGAGGCCCGCGCGGTCCTGACCGCTTCTGTCAGGGCGTGATGATTGACGACCGCGGTGGCGGCCTTTGTCGCCGGGTGGGGATCAGGAGGAGGGGCTGGCGCCGGCTCGGGAGGTTCGGGCTGCGGCGCTTCCGGAGCCGGTGCGCCGGTCGTCGGCGCGGATCGACGGCCCGGCAAAGCGTCCTTGACCGCATGCGCCGCGCCCAGGACACCGCCCCATATCGCGCTCTCGGGCGTTCCCTCCCAGACGTCCTTGTCAGGATTGACCGAATACTTCTCGATCAGGTTGCCGATGACGTTGGACGATACACCGGATGCCGCGCCAGTCGTCGTGCGCGAGCCTATCCGCACGGCTGCATTGGCGACGGGGCTGGCGAGTTTCGGCAGATACCGCTCGACACCGGCGCCCGGGATCGCCCCCAATAAACCTTGGGCGCCCGCATTGCCCATCACGCCCAGATCCGCCTGCCAGGTCCCCGCCTTGCCGGCCCGGATCGCGGCCTGGTTCTGGCTGTCGGCGCCCTGTGCGGCAAAAAAGGCGGCGCCGGCATAGGGATTGACGGCCGACACCGCCAATCCAGGCGCGATATTGCCCGCCGTTTCGCTGGCCCGGGTCAGTGGCGTATCGCGCACGCCTTGTTTCAGCCATGTCGCACCGTCGAACAACGGGTTCGCCGCCGCGGTGAACAGGTCGCTGGGCAAGGGCGCAAATTCGCCGCGCGCCCGGCGGCGTTGATAATCGGTCACGCCCTTTTCGCCCGTCACCAGGCGTGTAATGGATCGCACGGTGGAATCGCCGAACGCCCCCACGCCGCTGGAGGCAGATGCGACGCTATCCGCCGCCCCCGCGCCAAAGCTCTTCTCGATGTCGCCGGGCTTGTTGCCGAAGCCCGTTTCCAGCGCTTCGATCAGCAGTCCACCCGGCATCACCTGGTGCAGCGTTCTCCAGAAGGTATCCTCGGCCTTGGGGGCCATCGCCTTCAGCGTCGTCTCGACGCCATGAAGCCGCCCGAGATCGTGCTACGCCGCATGGGCAAACTGCGGCTGGGTCAGGTGCCCTTGCAGGACCGGCGAGGATTGTGTCGCCCGATGGACGGCCTGGGCGGTGTTCCAGTTTTTCGGTAAGGCGGCTGGCTGCGGCTGAAGGTAAGGCGCCAGGAACGGCAAACTGCCGGAAAAAGCATTGGGGCCAAGGCTGGCCGCGACGGCGCGGACCTTGGGACCGAAATAGCGCTGCGCCGACGTCCAGACGTCAGGCGGAGGGGAAGGGTTGGGATGACTTGGCAAGACGACGCTCCGATTGCGTCGTCACTGTTCTCCAACCTGCGTCAGTTCCGCATAACAGGTGGCTGCCGAAGCTTCGGCGAAAAGTGGGGCGGCGCACCGCACGCGCCGGCCCCTTTGAAAAGGTTTAGTTCGGCACCACCTGGCTGAGCGCCAGGCGGCGTTCCAGGTCCGCCATGTCCTCGGGCGGAAGCGTCGGGCGCGCCGCCATTTCCAGCACCGCCGTAAACGCCTCCTTCGGCGCCTTCGCCTTCATGCCGGCCAGCAGGCGAAAGCGTTCGTCGCGATTGGCCGCCGGGATCATCAGACCCATGAACTGAATGACCTTTTCCGGAGGCAGGGAGCCCACTATGGCGCCTTCGATGGCGCGCAGGCCGTCGTCGTCGAACAGCGACCACAACAGCGGCGCCGTCACCGTCTCTTCTTCCAGCATATGCTCGAAATCCTCGGCGACGAAGCGCGTATAGCTGAGGTACAGGCGCCGGCCGATGGCCGCGCGCGCCGAAGCCTCGGCCATTTCCAGCTGGCCCAGCAGCGCCTCGATGGCCGCGAACTGGGCGCGGTGGCCGCCGTGCTGCGCGTCGAGCACGGCGGTGCCGCCCGGCGCCTTTGCCTCAAGCGCGCCGTGGATATGGGCTTCCTCATGGCCGATATGGCCCGCCCCCAGGACCAGCAGGCCGCGCAGGTCTGAGACCAGGCCGCTGACATTGCCGTGGACATAGTCGAAGTTGCCAAGGCGCACCAGCATCTGGCATTGCGCCATGCGCAACGCCTTGTGCACCAGGCCATAGAGGTCGTGGCGGCCGTTGAGGTCGGCGATCGCCGGGGCGGCGCGAGTCACCATGTGTTGGGTATCGGGCATGAAAGTATCTCCTGTAATTTCTTGTATGTGCCGCCCGTGTATCCGCGGCGTGAAATCCCTTCATCCTAAATGGTTGCTAAGGCCGCCCCACCCTTCCTAAAAACTTCCTAAGCGGCTAGATTGACATCGCTTCCGGGGAGATTCCGTGACCAACCTCATGCTGACGCCGGGCCTGGCCGACCATTTCGCCGGGCCGCTGATGCCGATCCTGGCCGTGCGCGACGATCGCTTCCGCGCCGCGATCGCGCGCGCCATCGGCGTCAACCTGGACGCCGGAACCGGGCGCCTGGACGCCTTCGTGGCCTCGGCCCTGTGGGTCGACTTCACCCGCGCGGTTAAACCCGGCGCCATCGTCGCCGTCACGGCCACGCACCCCGGCACCTATGTCAGCTATCAGGTCAAGGGCCCCGTCGAGGCGATCGACAGGGCCGACGACTGCGACGTGGCGCGGGCGCGGCTCAGCATCGACCGCATGCTGGGCGTCCTCAACAGCCTGGGCTCGACGCGCCAGCAGCTGTCGCACATGTATACGGTCGAAGGCCTGCTGCGGCTGCGCATGCGCATCACCGAAGTCTTTGCCCAGACGCCCGGCCCCGATGCCGGCGCGCGCATAGGCGCGGCATGATACGGCTGTCGAACTTGCGCGACGCCTTCGAAGGCATCATCCCGTCCGTCGTCGGCACGGTCGATGCGGATGGCATCCCCAATGTCAGCTACCTGTCGCACGTCTATTATGTCGACGACAGTCATGTGGCCATGTCGAACCAGTATTTTTCCAAGACGATCGCCAATGTGCGCAGCCAGGGCGTGGCGACGGTGCTGGTGCTGGACGCGCGCACGGGCCAGCAGTACGTGCTGGACCTCAGCTTCAAGGAGGCGCTCGCCTCCGGCCCCATCTTCGAGCGCATGGACAACCAGCTCGACGTCATCAGCGAACTGCACGGCTTCGGCGCGATGATGAAGCTGAAGACCGCCGACCTCTACCAGGTCACGGATTGCCGCCCGGTCGAGCCGGCGACGACGCTGGAGCCCCCGCCCCCGCCGCGCCCGCGCTGCGACCGGCTGGGACGCGCCGCCGCCCTGGGCTTCGCCATTTCGGCGCTCGACGACGCCGACGCCATCCTGGACGCCGCGCTCGACGGACTGCGCGACATGGGCTTCGGCAATGTCATGATCCTGATGCCCGATGCCGACGGCAAGACGCTCAGCACCGTCGCCAGCCGCGGTTATGACCGCCGGGGCGCCGGAGCCGAAATCGCCGTCGGCGACGGGCTGATCGGACGCGTGGCCAGGTCGCGCCTGCCCATCCGCATCGCCGACATGCGCTCGGCCGTGCGCTATGCCGCCTCGGCCGGCGGCGAAGGCCGGTCCATCCCCCTGCCCGGCCTTGCCCACCCGCAATGCCAGATGGCCGTGCCCATGCTGGCGCGCGGCCAGTTGCGCGGCGTGATCTTCGCCGAATCCGAAACCTCGTTCGCCTTCGACCACGACGACGAACAGGCGCTGGCGGTGGTGGCGGGGCAACTGGCCTCGGCGCTGTTGCTGGCCGAAATGGCTGCAGATACGGCGCCGGCGCAGGACGCTCCCGCGTGCCCGGAACAGGCCGACAGCGGCAAACGTTTCCGCTTTCGCTATTTCGCCCACGACGACAGCGTCTTCATCGACGACGACTACGTCATCAAGGGCGTGGCCGGGCGGCTGCTCTATCATTTCGTGCGCTGTTACGCCGACAGTGGGCGGTGTGAGTTCGCCAACCGCGAAATCCGCCGCGAGACGGCGCTGAAACTGCCGGACCTCAAGGACAATCTCGAAACACGGCTGATCCTGCTGCGCCAGCGCCTGGAGGACAAGCAGGGTCCGGTGCGCCTTGTGCGGCCGGAACGCGGACAGTTGCGCCTGCTGGTCGCCGGCCGGCCCGAGATCGAGGTTGTCGACGGTGACTGAGCATCCGCTCGACCGGCCCGTGTGGAGCGCGCTGAACGGCGGCTGGAAGGCGGTATCGTCCGGTGACGGCACGGTGCGCCGTCTGGATCCCGCCTACGGACCGTTCGGTGCATCGGCCGATGCATCGCCCGGTGCGCTCGAGGCGCTGGCCGGGATCACCCAGGGCCGGACGGGCTGTGGGTCGTGGAGGCCCCGGATTTTCCGCTTCCGCAGGGCCTTGATGTCATGGGTATTGGCGCGGGGATAAAGCGGGTTTTAAAAAAATGCATCCTGAACGAGGATGAATATGGCGCTCAAATACCGTTCAGGTTGGCGGATTTATAACGGTCCTCATCAAGCCGAGGGAATATTCCCGACAAGGCACGGACATGAAGGACCTGAGTTATGATTACGATGACGAAAACGATGAAAACCCTGACGGCCGCCGTTGTCACGTCCGGCCTGTTGTTGAGCGCGGTTCCGATGGCTTCGCAGGCGCGTCCCTACACCCAGACCTACAGCTGCCAGGTCACCAAGAGCAAGTCGCAGAAGACCGGCCTGATCCTGGGCGCCATCGGCGGCGCGTTGATCGGCAGCCAGGTCGCCAAGAACGAAAAGGGCCTGGGGGCGATCGCCGGCGGCCTGGCCGGGGCGGCAATCGGTTCGAAGGTCGGCAAGGACCAGGGCAAGCAGCAATGCAACAACGTCGAGAATTCGATGCAAAGCGCCGGCTACGACCGTTACGACCGCTATGGTCACCGCTACCAGACGCGCCGCGTCAGCTACCGCTACTAAGATCGCCTTGTCCGCGATCTTAGACAGGCCGAAAGGATAGGCCGCCCCCCCTCGGCCCACCCTTGACGGCAACCCGGAGGGAGCCCCCGCCATTCCCGTGGCGGGGGCTCCTGTTTTTGGCCTATTTCAGATACGTGTCGAACCAGCCGACCGTCCGCGTCGTGATGTCATGGGTGTGCTCCGGCGCGCGGATGCCGTGCCCCTCGCCTTCGTAGATGACCAGCGACACCGGCACGCCCATGGCCTTCAGGCCGTGCCAGAATTCCAGCGACTGGGCCGCCGGGCATTCGACGTCGCGCTCACCGACATAGACGAAGGTCGGCGTGTGCGCGTCCTTGATATAGCGGATCGGCGACAGCTTGTCGTAGATCGCCGGATCGTCATAAAACGAGGCGCCAAAGAACGGGATCATCCACTGGTCGATGCCGTTTTCGCCATAATAGCTCGACCAGTTGGCGATGCCGGCGCCGCTGACCGCCGCCTTGAAGCGCTGCGAATGCGTCACCGTCCACATGGTCATCAGCCCGCCGTAGGAGTGGCCCATTATCCCTAAGCGCTTGTCGTCGACCGGCGCGATCTTTTCGACCGCGTCGATGCCGGCCAGGATGTCGCGCAGGTCGCCGCCGCCGAAGTCGCGGCGGTTGGACAGCACGAAAGCCTCGCCCTGGCCGTAGGAGCCGCGCGGATTGGGTTGGAAGACGAAATAGCCGGCCTTGACAAGATCCACGGCAGAGCCCGCCGTGGTGAATTTCGCCGTGATCGCCGCTGACGGTCCGCCGTGCACGATCGTCACCATGGGATAGGTCTTGCCGGGCTCCGTCTTCGGCCCCATCAGCCAGCCCTGGACCGTGAAGCCTTCATTCGTCCAGGTGACGCTCCTGGCGATGTATTGCGGTTTGACCGCGTCGTTGTCGTGGGTGATGGCGACAGGTGCAGACAACGGCCCGCGCACGATATGCGGCGCTTCCGCGAACGATTCCTCGACGGCCGCCATGGTCTTGCCGGTGCTGTCGACGGCGAAGCGGGCATCCGCCGCGCTCATCGAAATCTCGGCGTGGCTGAGCGGCGTCACACCCTTGGGGTCGACGCGGGCCACGCCGACTTCGCCGCCGGTGATCAGCGACGCCATAAGGCCCCCCTTCGTGCTGACCAGGCTGGTGAAGGTCCCCTTATAGCCCGGCGTCAGGTTGACGGGCTCGCCGCCGTCAAACGGCACGGCGAAGACGTCGCCGCCCGACACCGGAAAGTCGCTCATCAGCCCGCCGATGACATAGACGCTTTTGCCGTCCGGGCTCATGCGGGGATAGTTCATCTGCATTTTCGGCGCGGCGATGACGCGCTCCGCCCCCGCCAGCGTGAAGTTTTCGAGCTTCGCCGTCCACCAGTTGTTGTCGCCGTCGCCCTTGGCGGCGGTGGCGACGAAGCCCTGCCCATCCGGTGTCCAGTCGTATTCGTAGACCCAGGTATCGCCGGGCGAGACCAGCTTGAGGTCGCCGCCGGCAAGGGAAACGACGGCGATGCGCTGTTCATCGGTGACCTCGGCCGTGCCGATTTCGCCGACCTGTTTGGCGCCGGCCTGGGTGGCGCCGACCAGCTTGTGCGGATTGACGACCGCCAGCACGGCGACCGATTTGCCGTCCGGCGCCCAGCGCACGCCGTCCAGCGTTCCCTTGACCGTGGCCAAAAGGCGGATATTTGCGCCTTCGATGGCATAGAGGCTGCTGGTTCCGGCCTCGCCGTCCGTGGCCGCCACGGCCAGCGTCTTGCCGTCGGGCGACCAGGCCGCGTCGCCATAACGGCAGGTGTTGCAGGGGTCTGAGGTGCCTGTAATCGCGCCTTCGGCGTCACGGATCGTCACCACCGGCCGCGGGCTGCTGTTGATCGTCTCGAAGGTCGAGATGCGGCTGCCATCCGGCGACAGGGTCAGAGCTTCATAACGGTGGATGGCCGGCGTGGTTTGCAGGGCGGCCGCCAGTGCGGCTACGGCGATCAGGCTCAATGCGGAACTCCTCACGATTTCGCCTATCTTTGAAAGGCGATGAAACCGGTTGCAAGCGAAATCGTTTTTGCGGCGCCGAAGCCGCTACCTGATCAACGGCGTGCGGCCCATCTGTCCGTCTGCCCAGAGGATAAAGCTCTTCATATTGGGTGCGTCGGTATGGCCACCGTCGTGTTGACGCCAGGCCAGTTGGCCGTCGAGAAGATCGGTCAGCACCGGCGGCATTTTCGCCGTCTTATAATCGTTGCCGACGCCGAGGTCTTTGGCGCCCAACAGCTTCCACACCGAACCTGCGGCGACCGTCGCCATGTAGCTGCCCTGCTGGTCGAGCCATTTGGCGTCGCCCTTTTCCGGCACGCCGTACGAGATGAAGGTCGGGCGCGGCGCCGCCAGCGCAATCAGCTCGTGCGCGTCGACCGGCAGGTCCCCGGCGTTTTTCGGCCCGCCGTACTTCAGGAAGTTGCCGGCCATCCAGTGATATTCGCCGGTGCCGGTCAGGCTTTCGACGGCTTCGCCGAAGTTGCGGCGATGCGGCTTGGCCCCGCCTTCGCCCGATGAGCCGATCAACCCGAAGGCAAAGCGCTGGTCGAAGCCCATGGTGACCAGAGCCGCCTTGCCGTAGCGCGACACGCCCTCGATGCCGACATGCTTCGCGTCGACCTCGGGCCGCGTTTCCAGATAGTCGAGCACGCGGCTGGCGCCCCAGCTCCAGGCCCTGAGCGCGCCCCAGTCACCGGGCTTGCGTGGCTGGCCATGATTGACCAGGCCGATAATGCCGCGCGTCAGGCCGGCGCCATTATCGGCCTGCACGCTGGTCGGGTCCACGATCGCCACGCCCCAGCCGTCGGCCAGAAGCTGCTGGATGCGCTCGTCAGGGCCGCTGCCGGGCGGCGGCGGAAAAGGCGCGGCCGTCACCAGGTCGTAGGCCGGATGCGAGGCGAACACGTCCGCCAGCCCCGGATCGCGCGCGATCAGCTCGGCCTTCAAGGCCGCATTGATGCGCGCCATGTCGGCGGGTTGGGGCTGCATCGGCGCAGGGAATTTCGGCGGCCCCCAGTTGAACATGATCAGTACCGGCACGGGCTTTTTCAAAGCGTCCGCCGGCAGGATCAGCATCATGTCGATATTCACATCGATCAGGGGATAGGCCGAATTGTCGACATGGCCGATCAGTTTCGTCACCATGACCGGCTTGAAATTGACGAACTCCATTTCGCTGGCGGCGACCGCCCAGGTCACTTTCGGCGTGTTCGCAGGCTGGCGGCCGATGACCTCACGCTCGAAATCCTCGACGATCTCGGGGCGGCGCAGTTTCCACCAGTCGTCCGCGGTCGTGACCTTGCGGCCGGTCTTCAACGTCAGGACATCAGGCCAGTCGGGATAGGGATTGGCCCTGGCCTCGTCGGTATTGGCGGCGTTCGGCGCGCTTTCATCGCCGCTGGGCCCCGGGCGCAGCGACGTGACGTGAAGCTGGTCCATCATGTTTTGATGGTCCTGCTCGGCGGTGAAGGTCACCGGCGGAGGCGGCGTCCGCGCCCATGATGGTAACGCCGTCATTCCAAGGCTCAGGGCCAGCACGGCAAGGCTGGTTCGCATCGTTTGCTCCCTTGTGTTTTGGTCAGACCATAGCACCGCATTGTCCTGTCCAAAAGGGAAAAGCGACCGGGAGAAACGGAACAGGCTTATGGATTTTTTTGCAGCAAGACAGCCGCCAACCTCAAGCCGCGCCGTCCATTTCCGCGGAGTTCGCGTCGGAAAGCGCCGGCCTGCCACCCGTGGACCTGCCCGGCGTCAACAGCGCGTCGGCGTCCATCTCTAAATAGCCGGCAATTCCGGATCGGATTGCCCCGAAAGCCCGCGCTTGAGCCGGTCGCGATCGAGTTCGCCCTCCCAGCGCGCAATGACGACGCAGGCCACCGCATTACCGCAGAAATTGGTCAGGGCCCGGCATTCGCTCATGAACTTGTCGATGCCGAGCACGATCGCCATGCCGGGCACCAGGCGCGGATCGACAACGGCGAGCGTGGCTGCCAGCGTGATGAAGCCGGCGCCGGTGATGCCGGCAGCCCCCTTGGAGCTCAGCATGGCCACCAGGAGCAGCAGGACCTGGTCGACGAGCGACAGCTGGATGTCCGTCGCCTGGGCGATGAACAGGGCCGCGAGCGTCATGTAGATGTTCGTGCCGTCCAGGTTGAAGGAGTAACCCGTCGGAATGACGAGACCGACGACCGAGCGCTTGCAGCCGGCACGTTCCATCTTCTGCATCAGACCTGGCAGGGCCGCTTCCGATGAAGACGTGCCGAGCACCAGCAGAAGCTCTTCCTTGATGTAGCGGATGAGCGCCATGATGGAGAAGCCGTTGTAACGGGCG
>CAKZJB010000200.1 GCA_936940865.1 uncultured Asticcacaulis sp.
CCATAATCAGTTTCGCCGCAGGACTTTGCTTGGTCAAATTCGTCCACACGGCCTAGGAGGAAACTTACCATCAAATTTAGCAGCATTATTATGCGATAAAATAAATCAACGGCTCTCGACAAATATGGGATCACAATTTCCGAGCTCTTCCATTCGTCCAGCTATAATATCTAACGACCCTGCCGCATATGGCGCGGCCCTTCTAGCATTCGGTGATATATGGAGCGGTAGCAAGGAACGCGTTCTCACCAAAACCGACATTAGTTAAGGGGCGAACGCGTCCCTTACTGCTATCCATCTGTTTAGCAACAATCTTAGCTGACGCGCTATACAGGGTCGTCAGATCCATATACAATGCGCCGCATTTATACTCTCGTCAATTGAAAATCAGGTATTCAAACACAGCAATCTTTTTATTCATATAAAAGAACTATCTTTGGAAACCTGCCAAATAAATTGCCCCCTGAAGCGCATCTCCTTCGGGCAAAGTGAGCCGGTTAGCCGTACGCTCGCGTAACCATGGGCGAATTCGCTCTGACAGTCCCCCTAGCATTACACAGCGCTTTGCGCCTTTTGCGAAAATTGTCTCGATAAACCGTTCAATATGCAGAGCGGCATCCTCCACAATAGATACTGCGATTTCATCATTGTTTTCAGCATATTCCATCACGATTGGGGCAAATTTTGCATAATCGGCAGGCGTAGCGCTATCCATCCAAACGATCGCCTTCGCAGTATCGTGCTCAAAGTGCGCAGTGACAGCAGCACTTAACGGAGTCGGCTTTGTTCGACCATCAAGCGCTCTTAAAGCGTGCCGCATGGCGCTTAACCCTAGAGCAGCCCCACTACCTTCGTCAGATATAGGAAACCCGTAGCCCCCGATTTTTGTAGTCGCCGTGCCATGGCGTATGAAAGCGACACTACCGGTTCCGACAATCAGAATCGCACCATCACCGCCGCCCAGTGCGCCCAAACTCGCTATCGCAGCGTCACTGTCGATCACCACGCGCCCAAAGGGAAATGGCTTTGCGTTAAGCTCCTCTTTCACCCCTGGGCGCGATATCCCCGCAATACCAAAGCCGGCCTGAACCCTAGAAACCTCAGCTTTAGTTAGCCCCGCCATGCCAACCGCCTCCATACAGCAGGTCATAATAGCGTCATAAACTTTGTCGGCACCCGCCCTCGCATTCGCCTGGCCGGACGTGCCCGACCCCAACACGCTGCCCCGTGCATCAACAAGTCGGGCACGGCAGTTCGTTCCACCAGCATCCACACCGATAAATAGCGGCAATACCATATCAACACCACTCCCACCTTAAGCAGAAAACATGCGACACCGATAGGTTTATCAGCGGCGCTCCACTTTCGTAAGTGTTTACAAGAGCCCGCTACGAACCGCTAGCCTTTTAAAATTAAAATTTAATAACTGCAAAACACACCATTTCCGAGAATCACAATAGATAGACAGAGGAACGGCGCACGTCAGCACATATTATACAAAATATATATTATACATTACCATTAATACGTTCCGCAATGCCGATTCATCAAATAGTATTCAAATACATGGACACATTTATTGAATATTAATATTTCTATATTTGTAACATTGCCCAAAATTGGAAAGCTATACAAAAACAAAAAGCCGTCGTCACGCATTTACTGCAATATCTGATCACGTTTTAAATATTTAATCTAACGCAGTCATTTTAAAGCGATATACTGCCAAGCGTTGCAAAAATTATTTATACGCCTGTATAATAAATATTTATTAACCGCGATCTCGCTCAATCAACCTGAGCGGTATGGCTTCTATTCATGGGCGCGAAGATGGCACCGAAAAACTGGCCAATCTTACTGAAAATTTTGTCGCTTCCGATTGCGGCCGAAGTGAAGCCTCTCGCCAGTCTTACCGCGCTCGCCACAACCGAAATATCTGCAAAGATTACGCAAATTCAAGAATCAACGGCCCGGGCGGCTGGCGCGATGGAAAATATCACAGGGACGATCGCCAATATTAATCGCACAAGCGTCAGCATCGCGCACGCGGTTGATCAGCAAAATTACGCACGTCAAGAAATTGTGCAAGCAGTAAGTCACTTACCTGTTGCAACATTTGATTTAAGTCAAAATATATCTAGAATAACACAAGGGACAGAGAAAACAAGCGACGCAGCAAATAAAGTCCACAAATCTTCTAGAAATCCGTCAAGCCAATATCGACTCCACCTTGAATTAACAAAATTTTTTATACTCGAAAGGTTAAGGCAATGATAATCGATCTGAAAAATCATCTTCGAAAATCAAAACATACAGATACAGAAGATATTGCCGCTATGGATCATAACGGACCTAACATCGAAGATTCGAACTTTAACACCAAAGTTGTTGAAAATTCATGCTACGTTGTTGGTAGATCTGTCGTCGAACTTAAAGATATGTGTGACGGATTGCATAGTGCTATAGGAACGGCAGCCGAAGCCGATTTAATGGCAATCAAAAAAAGTCTTGATACATTTGAGAAATGCTATCGGAATTTACTTTCGATGCTAATTAATGCGGAAAATGGAGTGCCGTAGCAGGCTGACCTGCTCCCTGGAGATCGAGGCCATTTGAAATTGAAATTTCCACTTAAGATCCCGGTTGCGGGACGAGGAAAATTCCAGTTTCAAATGGCCTCGATCTCCAGGGAGCAGGTCATTGGTTTTACCGAAATTGGCATTGGTGTGAGCGTCGGGGACAGGCGCGGAGCTGCGCACTGAGCGCAGCGCCTGTTCACGACGCGGGTTGAAGTTTCGGGCGTACTGGACTGGGGTGAGCCAGCCGATCCGCAAGTGCGGACGATTTGTGTTGTAGTCGTTCCGCCAAGCCTGGAGAACTGCACGGGCGTGGACCATGGAGCTGAACAGCGTTTCGTTGAGCAGTTCATGCAAACTGACCCCCTCAGATACAAGGATGGCCTGAATTGGTATACTTATGTGCACGGGGATCCTGTGAATGGATTTGACCCAAGTGGCCTTGAAAACTGTGGAAATCAGCATCACGAAGTAACGGATCACCATTACGACGGGGCCACCGGTACGACGACGATATATCACTTATATAGCTACGACGTGCAGGTTTGCACCGGCGGTTCGCCGTTTGATGATCCCGTGGAACGCGCACGAGAAGCCGCGCAAGCGGGCGAAGCTAAAGCTAGTCGCCCGTGAAATTTCCTTAGGCGATTGATTTATATCGATTAATTGTCGATTTTGTGTATATTGAATCGCAAGGTTTTGGCTTTTTAGCCGCAAAAGCTTGCGAAATCCCAAGGGGTTTTGATTGGGGATTTTCGGTGAGCGGGGGCTGTGTTTGTATACGGATTTGCTAATCCTGTGAGGGACCTCCATGCTTCCCAAGCCTCCATCTGGGTCGGGTAATTCCGACCTCTTACGTTCTGAGCTCGATCAGATCCTCGATCCCGACCATGAACTGGTCCGGCTCGCCAAGATCATCGATTGGAAGGCGTTGGAAGCGCATTTTGGGCGGCTCTACATCGACAAGAAGGGCCGGCCCGGCTTGCCGACCCGCCTGATGGTCGGACTTCATCTGCTCCAGCACGCAAAGGGTTTATCCGACGAGGCCGTATGTGCGGCGTGGTTGGAAAATCCATACATGCAGAAGTTTTGCGGCGCGACATTCTTCCAGCACAAACTGCCCCTTGATCGATCGTCGATGTCACGGTGGCGCAAACGCGCTGGCACAGCGGATCTGGAGAAGATCCTGGCCAAAACGCTCGCGGCGGCGCAGCGCGCCAAAGCTGTTGAACCCAAGGCGTTCGAACGGATCACAGTTGACAGCACGGCTCAGACCAAGGCTGTCGCTCATCCCACTGATAGCGGCTTGTTCTTGCGGGCAATCGAATGGATGAACCGTTTCGCTGACCGTCATGGCCTGACTTTGCGCCAGTCATTCCTGCGACTGGCCAAGCGGTGCCGGGTTGAGGTCGCCCGGAAAATCCATAGTCGTGCGCATAAGCAGGCCCTTCGCGAGGTTCGCAGGATGCGCACCTTCACCGGCCGGCTACTGCGCGATATCGTGCGCAAGATTGGCGATGACCTTCAATTGCAGACGGCCTTCAAGCCCGTGGCCGACCCCATTCTGGAGCTTCTGGCGCAGACGCCGCAGAGCAAAAAGAAGATCTATTCCCTGCACGCCCCTGAGGTGGAATGCATCGCCAAGGGAAAGGCCCGGACGCGGTACGAGTTCGGCACCAAGGCCTCGTTCGCCGTCATCAACGCCAAAGCCAAAAAGGGCGCAGACAAACCTCAAGGCCAATATGTCGTTGGCGCCCAGGCCTGTCCGAACCTTCCCTATGACGGACATACCCTGAAGGATCAGATCCAGCAGGTGGAACGTCTCACCGGAAGAAAGGTCAAGCGTGCCTATGTCGACCAGGGCTACCGTGGCCATGGCCTCCAAGAGCCTGAAGTCTACATCTCAAGGACGCGGGGGATCAAATCGCCAACCATCAAAAGTGAACTGAGGCGCCGCAGCGCGATCGAACCCGTGATTGGACATATGAAGGCAGACGGAAAACTCGAACGAAGCTGGCTCGCCGGCGCCCACGGCGATGCCGTGAACGTCCTCTTGGTTGCCGCCGGCCATAACATCCGCCTACTGCTTAACTGGTTGAAGGGTTTTTACGCCGTCGTGGCCGCCGCCATATGGGCAGCCGTCATCACCAAAAGCAACCAATCCTACCGACCAATAACGGCTTAAGACCAAAACCGCATTGTTCACGGCCGACTAGCTATGGCTGCGCTCAAATGGGCCATAAAAACAGTCGGAACAAAAGCGCGGGATGTCGTTTGTAAAGCCGACTACTACAGCGTCAACGTGAACATCGGCGAGTGCGTCGGAGGGACCGCGGGTGTGGTGGTCGATCGCTACGGTCACGTTTATGCAGGTCTTGGAATCTTTGCCGGTCTGCCTGGATTTCAGGTCGGGGCCTATAAGCTGAACACCGGGCGGGAAACACCGTCTTCCTATCAGGAGATCAATTCCCTCGTCACGGGGTGGAGCTTGAGTGGCAATGTTGGTGTGTATGGGGTGGTATCTGTTGCGGTGAATACGAGCGGAATGGGTGCTGGCGCCGCGATTTCTTCTACTGGAGGAACCGCAGATATGTCTCTCACTTGGACCGGAGAAGTGCCGCAAAACGCTTTCATAGAGTCGGCGATCAACCACTACACCCTGACCGACGGTCAGGATCTGCGCCTCTACCATGCAGCCAAAAAGCTTGCCGATTGCTGGGTCGCCAATATCGGTCCGGGAAAAAAGGCGTGGTTCGATGGCCACCAGGAGATGGAGCAGGCTCTCGTCCGCTTCGGGCGCTTCGTCAATGACGTCGAGGGCCACGGCCGCGGTGATGGCTATATCCGCCTTGCCCAATTCCTTCTGGAATCACGACGCGGCGGATCTCAATATGACCAGAGCCATTTGCCAACGGTTCAACAATACGAAGCCGTTGGGCACGCCGTGCGCGCCGTGTACTTCTATTCGGCAATGGCCGACATCGCGGCGGAAAACGGCGACCCAGATTACCAGAGCGCAGTGATCTCCTTGTGGGACAACATGATCAACCGCAAATACTACGTGACCGGCGGCGTAGGCAGCGGCGAAACGTCGGAAGGGTTTGGCGCCGATTATTCCCTGCCGCATGACGCCTATTGCGAGTCGTGCTCGAGTTGCGGACTCGTGTTCTTCCAATACAAAATGAATCTGGCCTATCACGACGCCAAGTATGCCGACCTTTACGAGGAGACCCTCTATAACGCCTTGCTCGGCAGCACCGATCTGGGGGGCACCACCTTCTGCTACACCAATCCGCTGACAAATACCGAACGCACGCTATGGAACCAATGCCCGTGCTGCGTGGCCAATATCCCACGGACGCTGCTTATGCTGCCTACCTGGACTTACGTGAAGGACGACAAAGGTCTTTACGTCAATCTGTTCGTGGGAGGGAGTGTCAAGGTTGAAGGCGTCGCCGGAACCGACGTCACCATGGTTCAGAGGACGGACTACCCGAAGAGTGGGGCCATTTCCATGTCTGTCCATCCTGCGGTCGCAAAGACCTTTACAGTCAATGTTCGCATTCCCGATCGCAAGACAAGTGCACTCTATCACGCCGTACCCGAGGTCTCAGGCTACCTGAGTTTCCGCGTAAACGGCGAGCTTGTTCGTCCTGAGGTTAAAAAGGGCTACGCACAAATTACCCGAGAGTGGCGCGATGGCGACCAGATAGACCTGGTTCTGCCCATGCAGGTCCAACGCATTAGCTGCGACCCTCGGGTCGAAGCCAATCGAGGCAAGGTCGCCCTGCGCTATGGCCCACTGGTCTATAACGTTGAGACGGCCGATCAGACAGCCATCGATAAGAAAATTGGAGGCGATCCGATTCTTGCGGAATGGCGCGATGGCTTGCTCGGGGGCGTCACGGTACTGCGCGGTAAATGGGCCGACGGATCGCCAATGACGGCGATCCCCTACTACGCCCGCATGAATCGCACAAACCTAACCGTAAGGTTTTCACCAGGCGGGGCGGTCGTGAATTTCGCGCCAGGCGCAATTGGCGGGCCTGTGACGCAAGCCGTCCAAGAGCCCCCCGTACCCGAGGACAATAAGATTTATTCCCAAACATGGTTGCGGGCGTAGCTGACGGGAAGCTGAAGAGTTGGATGGGACGTACAGCTACACTATCACGATGGGATCAGTTGTCGGGCCGATCGCCAGTTACAAGGACCAGTCCTCAGTGTCTCGTCCTTTCTGCCGTCCTCCGACAACAGAAAGAGCCTGAAGCGCTGCGCCCATGCCCATCGCATAGTACGTTGCGATATCCAGGCTGACAGCGCCAATTCCACAAGTCGTTTGAAGGTTCCAGAGTATCCAATAAGCCCTCAGGAACCTAACAAGATCCTTGTTCGAAATCGGCTGGTATCCAATGCGCTCCACTGCAAGATGGCTCTATGATGTTTTTTCGTAAGCGTCCGGTCACCGCGTTTGGCCTCGCGGTCGATCTGGACGAAGTTCTGGAGATAATTCCGGAGCTATCTCCGGGGCTATCTACGGAGCGAGGCGATTATGCCGCAGATGAAGATCATTACGGGTGGCGGGCGGCGGCGCTGGCCTGACGAGGACAAGCTTCGAGTGCTTGAAGAAGCAGCCCAGCCTGGCTTCAGGTTATCTGTAGCAATCGCCCCGGGGTCGCGCGCTGAAGCCAGTGTGTCTCGTAGAGCTACAGCTTGAAATCTGGATCGAGGATCTGGTCTTGAGCTTAGCGGTCCCCCTCTTCCGACACGGTCCATCGGAAATGTGTCAGAATGGTAACATTAAAATATAAGTCGCTGGACAAATTATTCCGTTGAATCAACTAAATAGAACATGCATCTCGATAGCTGAGTAAAGCCTTGTAAACAATAAATTAACGAGCCCAGCCCCAACAATACCACTGTTACGTCAGTGAGGATGCGGAGCTTTCAATGATCAACAATTTTAAGGTTCAGAATAAGGTTATCCTGCTCCTGGGTTTGGTTGCGCTGGTTGGCGTTTGTGCCTTGCTTTACACGGACCTTTCACTTGGAAGCAGTCTTAGTCAGTACAGGGAGACGCTGAACGGACCCGCTCGGGGTACAGTAGCGCTTGCACGAAGCGGACGACACTCGGTTTGGACATCACGCTCGATATTCAAGTCCTTGCTGGCCAGAGACAGCAATAAGCTGGAGACGGCATTGAAGGACGTCGAGGAAGGCAAGACCAAATTTAACGCCGAAATCGAGACGGCAAGGTCGCTTTTGCCGGAAAAAGCGGAGCGTATATCGAGCCTGCGCGAGCAATATAACCTCGCGTTGGGCGAAGGATGCCGGAAGGTCTTGACTCTCAATAAAGCGGGTCAGAAAGAAGACGCCGAAGCCGAGATGGACTCCAGTTGCGGCCCCCAACTTTTGGCTGTTACCAAGGGAATTGGAACACTGGTCGACGAAATCGTAGTGGAAAACACCGAACTCGCAATTCAATTGGATAAGGGTAGTGAACGCGCGATTCTCAGCGCCAATATCTTCGGATTGATCGGCCTTCTCGCCGCCGGTTCGCTAGCTATCTGGCTGACGCGCGGTGGCATAGCGCTGCCGATTGTCCGACTCGATGGACTAATGGCGCAAATGGCCACGGGCAACCTCAACGTCTCGATTCCGGGCCAAGACCGCCGCGACGAAATCGGTTCCATGTCACGCACAGCGGAAACTTTCCGCCAAGGTCTCGCGGAGGCCGAAAAGTTAAGAACGGACGCCGCCCGACAAAAGGATGCCATCGAAGCCGAACGTAGGTCGGCCATGTTGACGCTGGCGGACGAGTTCGAAAAATCTGTTGGCGGCATCGTATCGATGGTGTCATCGGCGGCAACGGAAATGCAAGCCTCCGCCGCCCAGCTTACAGCGACGGCGCAGGAGACGTCGGCGCAGTCGGTTGCCGTTTCGGTAGCAGCCGAGGAAGCTGGCGCCAATGTGACATCTGTGGCGGCCTCCACCGAAGAGCTGGGCGCCTCCGTCGGCGAAATTGGCCGGCAGGTTGAAACTTCGGCGGCTATTGCCGCCAGCGCAGCGCGTGAAGCCGAAGCCGCTCAGGCGGTCGTCGGCGAGCTAAACGAAACGGCCGCCTCGATAGGCAGTGTAGTCGACCTTATTGCCGGACTGGCAGGGCAGACCAATCTCCTAGCCCTGAACGCCACCATCGAGTCCGCCCGCGCGGGCGAGGCCGGCAAAGGCTTCGCAGTGGTGGCCTCCGAAGTCAAAGCGTTGGCCTCTCAGACGGCGCGAGCGACAACCGATATCTCCGAAAAGATCAGTCGTATCCAGGAGGCTACCGGCCGAGCCGCGAATGCTATGCGCAGTATCGCCGGTACGATCTATAGTTTGAACCAGACGAGTTCGGCAATCGCATCCGCTGTCGACCAGCAGAGCGCGGCGACCCAAGAAATCATCCAGGCCGTCAACCAAGCTTCGACAGGCACTCAGGAAGTGACATCCAACATCACGGGCGTCGCGCGGGCCGCGGAACAGACGGGCGAGGCTGCAGCTCAAGTCCAGACCTCGTCAGCCGAACTTGCCGATCAGGCGGAACGCCTCCATCAGGAAATGGACAGATTTCTGGCGACGGTTCGGGCGGCGTAATGGGGCCTGACACCTAGTGGGTAATCGTACCGTCCGCTCTCAATAACGCCGACCTCTCTTGCTCAAATCGACTCAAACAGCAGCACTTTTAGGTGTCACATGGATCTAGAGCTGCGGGGAAAGGTGCCGCTCAACTCATTGCGCGGGCACGCACGGGCATTACCATCGCAGGATTCTTCAATTCGAAGTCATCCGGCAGCGAGATGACCAGCGCATCCCCCTCGATCGCAGCGTCGCATTTGCGAGTATATTTGCCGGTAGCGACCAATTGCCGAACGGAAATTTCGGCGCCCTTGGCCTTCTTATCCACCAGGTCCCAGCCTGTCGTCGCTGGCACGATCCGCACCCGCTTCTTGCCCTGCTTCAGGCTGACCTGGATTTTTACGCGGCGCTCCTTCCATTTGAGCCTGTCCATGATCTTCGGTTCGAGCCGCAGCAAAAGCGCGGTTTTGCGAGTGATGACCTTCACGCCGAGGTCGAGTTCGTCATTCGGGATCAGATCTTCCCAATCCATCTCTACTATCCTTCTATTCGCATGACCGGACTGTGATCTGCCGGCAACTAAGTTTCTGACTCAAATAAACAAATTCTGCACCCGCCTTGCCAAATTCTCGAAAGGAGCGTACGAACAAACCGTGATCGCCGCGAGGGAGGTGGACATGGTAGACAAGACATCCGACACCGCTAAGGTAGCAATCCTGCCAGGGGTCGAGCTGACGCCCGAAGCGCAGAAGATCCTAAATAAGCAACTCAATCGTAAGATCGTCTGGTCTTACAACGCCTCAAAGGTCGTGTTGCAAATGGTCGCGCTGCTGCCAGCCCTTGCTGCGCTCTACTTTGGCTGGGGGTTTTTGAGCGTCGGCATCAACTCAATCAGTGGGTTGGGCACTGCGGCCTGTTTGGTTGGGCTACCCCTACTGGCCAGTTTCGGTCTTTGGCGGCTCGCTTCCGGCTACTGAGCATCCTCTTTTTTCTTGAAGGATTTGGCCACCCGTACGGTCGAATTCTTGATCTTGTCGAAGGTTTTCGCCCCCTGATCGGTGATGTTGATGTGCTCACGGACCTGCTGGTTCTCGAGCGTGGTCTCCCCATGTGCGACACCTTGGTTGACTGCATCCGTCGTCGAGGCGGCGCTGACATTGCGCTGCGTGAACGCGGCCGCTTGAGGACTGCCGTCCAGCGACTGCGCCTGAGGCTGCCAGCCGGCAGTAGGAGGCGTATCCGAAGCGGCACTCTTCGGTCCCCGGTTGCGCTTTGAGCGGGCGGGCTTGCGCGAGGGGGCGCCGACAGCGGCCCTTAGATTTGCCTGGCCGTGCAGTGCGTCCGTGACCTTCTCGGCGTTGGCGAGGTCAGGGGTGAGCGGAATATCCGACTTCGTCGGCGTCGCGGCCGCGTCGTATTTGGCGGCCAAGCTGTCCGCCTGCAGGCTGTTATATTCCTTCGCTAGCGCCATGCCCTGGTTCAAGTCGCTGGCATTCGCGCCGATCCAAAGCCGCCGGGCGTCTGCAACAGTAAGCCCCTTCTCCTGGATCATCCAGTTGAAGAAGGCCGTTCCCTCGTTTCCGGAAACGCTTTCGCTGCCATTTCGGACATTGGCCGCGTCCTCCGACAGCCGATTGCCGGTTGCGCGCAGGCGGGTCGCGGTATCGGTGATCGATTCCAGTGAGCTGAAGCTCGAGGAGTCGACGTGCCGTTGGCCACTGTCGCTCGAATGCGACCTGTCGTAGGCCGAGCGCGCTGCGTCGGTGCTGATCCGATTGTGGGTGTCGGCGATCTCGGTCGATAGCGACTGGGTGAGCGAAAAGCCCTGATCGTTCGACTTTGCCTGGGTCGCCGTCGTGCTCGCATCTTTCGACGCCTCGCCCTTGACGCCTGCCTTCGCCGACGCGAACCCGACATCGCCACCGGCCTCGGCTTGCGCATAAGCCGTGACGCCTGCCCTCGTCGCTTCGGCATCGGCCTCGGATTTCGACATGTGGTGGCTGGTCTGGTAGTAGCGCGAGAGCTGCTGAAGGTCGCTGATCACTCGGCCAGACGAGGCCTGCTCCTCGCTCGACATGCCACTCAGATTGACGGTATTGTTGCTCCACCCCCGGAACACCTCATCCATGACCGTCTTCGACCGGGTCTTTCCAACGCTGATGGCATCCGTCAGCGACCGGCTGTCGTCGAGATAGCTTTGTGAGGTGCGCGACAACGACTCGCTGTAGCCCTCTTGCCGCGCCAGATCGAGTGCGCCGGAACTGACCGCCCCATTGGCTATCGTTAGGCCCGAACCGTAGCGCGTCAGGGTAACGCCATCGCTTCCGACAGCGGTGGAACGCGACCGATCCTCATAACGGCTGGTCACGTGCTGGTTTGCGCTTTCGTTCGACCAGCTGTGGTTCTCAACGGCCGTGTTGCCGAGGCTCCAGTTGCCGCTGGTCAACGAGGACGACGCGCTCTCCGCCCCAGACCGGAAGTTGCCGAGCAAGGCTTCGCCCTGGGCGCCGACGGCCATCGCACCCTTGGTCAGAAGACCGGCCAGGACAGGGATCATCAGCATCATCGAACCAGCGAGCGTGCAGACATCCTGGTTGGCCTGGGCCGCAGCGTCGAGCGTCAGCGCGTTGAAGACATGGGTGCCCCCTGACCCGAATGTTGCAGACGCCGTGTGCGCATACGCGTTCGCCATCATCACCTTGTGAAGGATGACGTACATCGGGCCCCAGAGCTGGAGGTAGAAGAAGCCGGCCAGGTAACCCTTCGCCATGGCGGGACCGAGCTTCGGCAACAGGAATAGCGGAAAGATGACCGGGAAGATGCCGATGAACAGCAGCTCGATGACGATCTTCAGGTTGACGACCGCCTTCTCGGCGACGACGCCAAGCAGACGCTGCGTGTTCGCGGTCTGAAGTTCGGCCATTGTGGCACCGAGCACGCCCGACGAAGTCCCCATGTAGCCCTTCAGGCTGTCATTGAGCATGTTGCGCACCACGGCCTGCTTCAGGATCGTCATTGCATCCTGGCTCGACCCGATCGCGGTCGCGACGACCCCGGACACATTAGCCTCCTGCGCGTTCATGCCGCCTTCGGCCGCATCCGGATCGACCGAAGCGACCAGGTATTTCTGGACGTTCGGAAGGTCGTTCCCGAGATCCGTATTCACGGCGGCCACAAAATCGCTGCAGGACTTGAGCGCTGTCGAGCCGTCCGCAGCTGTGTAAGAGGCCATGCGCGCCGGGTTCGGCGAAGCGGTCAGGGTCTGCCACATGTCGGCCGATCGGCTGAGCGCGTCGATCTGGACCGTATTGTCTTCGATATCGTAGAGGGCGCAGTCCTGCATGTAGGCGCGCAGGTTCAGCGCGGTCCTTTGATCGGCCGGCCGCAGGGCATTGATCTTGGCGAACATCTTGGCCCCGAAGACCATGCCGTGCGCCGAGAACTGGCCATCGGCCGGATCGGCGAACGCCGTTTCCGTCATTCGGATAATCCGGTCCCCGACCTGGCTGACGAGAGACGCGGCAAGGCCAACCCCTACCGGGACATTGGCAACGGTCGGATAGACGGCGGCCGGGTCGAGGCGGTCCTCGACCTGGACCGTCACCTTCGGCACCCACAGTACGCCGTAGATGATCGTGGCGAACAGAAACCAGCGGACGATCGACCCGATGTTGAAATCGGTAACGGCCTTCACGATCGCCATGGCGACGCCCAAAACCAGGACGAGCCGGATCAGCGAGTCCATGGCGTTGGCACCGGACATCAGGGCGACGGCATTGAAGATGTCGTGATAGAGGGCGCCAGACCCGTATGCGCGGAATTCCCACATGGTCAGCTCGTCGATTTCGTGTTGGCGTACAAGATGGATTGCGCCAGGCGCGAGGTCGTATCGGCCGCGATATCCTCTTCGAACATTCGGGTGCGCTGAATCAGCTGCTGGACCGCCGTGATCCGGTTCTCGATCAGTTGCTGCCTGGAATCGAGCCGGGCGATGATATCGCGAATACCCGCCCGCCAGGCCGTCGTCGTCTCAGCGTCCGTTCCGACGACGTCGGCCGAAGCCGCCTGGACTGCATGAAGGTTGGCTTCAAGCCAGCCGATGAGGATGTCGGTCGCGATGGCGTCGGCGTATTTCTCCATTTCCGCCGCGGCCAAATCCTTGTTCGCGGCGACCTGGACCGAGGCGATCTTGTACATAGGGATTGTCGCCAGCCCTAAGAAATCGATCTCCTGGCTGCTCAGGGTCTGCTTGTTGATTATTTTTCCGACGATGCTGTCGATCACCGTCACCACCTTGGCCTTCAGGCCGGCGACATTTACCGTCTGGCCATAGGGCACAACCGTTAGACAAGCAGCGTCCGAGCACTGGTGGACCTTGATCGCCCCCCCATCGAGCAGGGCGGTGATCATCCCGTCACTATCCGCGTCCGGCGCCAGGGTGTGAATCTCCGGGGTCCCGCTGTCGACCCGGACGATCGTCGTTCCAGTCAGCGTCATCATGGTCTCGGCCAGCTGGTTGTCCGAAGCAAACAGCGGGTGTTTCATGATCGCTTCCCAGGCCACGTTGCGATTATAGGCCTGGGTTTGGCGCTGGTCGTCGCTGGCCTCGCCAATCGTGCTCTCGGCCTCGCCGCCAAAGCCGCAGGCGGCACGCGCCGCAGCCTCGTCCACGTACTTGCCGTTCTGCAGGCCGATCTCCATGCAGGATTTGAGGGCACCGGATGGCAGGGCATTTACCGCGCCATTCACGAGCTGCTGAGCGGCCTCGCAGCTATTGATCGCACCGAGATTCGCCTTCTGGACCAGGTTGAACATTTGCTCGATCTCGTTGCCGAGCAGTTCGGACAGGCTCTTGACGGCCATCTGGAAGAGAAGCCCCATGGCGTTCTGAGCCACCGCCTTGAATGTGGCGACGATCTGGTCGGTGTTGATGAAGGAGAAACTGCCGCCATAGATGTCGATGCCGCCACAACCCGCCTTTACCGATGGCAGGCTCACCGACGAGATTTGGGACGTGATCTGGGGCGCGCGTGTGGAGTAGTTGCCGAGCGTGTAATAGCCAGCCTCCTGGCCCTGATAGGCGGAGGGCCCGGCGCCATTTGACGCCGACAGGCTATCGTTCCAAAAACTGTCCATCGAATCGTTGACGCCGGCGCAGGCGACCGAACTGGTGAAGAGCATGGCCAACAGGCCCAGCCATAGGGCAGCGCGTTTTGCGATTTCCATGTCAGAAGTCCTTTCCGGGCTCGGTGGCCAGGGTAACGAAGAGATGGTCCGCCAATTCGTCGACGGAGAGGACGCCGGCACCGAGATAGGTCAGGCAGCCCTTCGGGTTCTGGCAGGGACGAAGGGCGAACGATCGCCCGTCCGAAACCGCTACTTCGATTGTGCGCGGCTGGCCCCGCGCGTCTAAGGTGGGCTTCTGGTAAATCAGGTATGCCGGGGTAACGGGCGCGTCGAAGCCCCAAGCCTTCATCTGGCCGCGATCGACGACAGCGTTGGGGAAATGCTCATTGCGCGCGCCGTCGACCGATATGGCCTTGACCGTCAGCCCGTATCTTTGGCTGAATTGCTGGACGATCGGACTTGCCACTCGGCAGGGCGCGCACGATCCACGATAGACATAATAGATCCCGACCTCGTCATAGATCCCTCTGAAGAAGAGATCACGATCCGTGTTTCGGCCATCGACCCAGGCTGTCTTTGCCACGGCCGAGACTGGACGCTGAAGGGTGTAGTCGAGCGTGGGATCGGCCCAGACCATCCGTCGTATGGTGTCGGCGAAGGTGCCCGACTTCGACAGGGTTTCTTGCTGGAAGGCGTAGTATTTGCGGACATTGGCCTCCGTCGGATTCCAGACGGCGATGAGACGCGCCTTTTCCATGTCGGCCTTGAAAGCCTGGGCGGCGGCATAGTCGGCTTCGGCGCTGGCCTGCCCGGTCAGCGGCACCGCGGTTTCCTGGTCAGGCTCTGGCTCCGGCCGATCGCAATAGAACCATGTGCCGAGATTGCGTTGGCAATAGTCACCACTGTGACCGGCTTCAGGCGTCTGAGCTGGTTGTCCCAGGGGCGGCGCATTCTGGGCCGTCGCCGGCAGGGCGAACAGCATGGACGCGAGGGCGAGAAGTAGCGATCGGGTCATGGTCATTTGGCCGGTGTCTGATTGGTGTTCATGGCGTTGATCGAAGCGGTGATGGCGGCGACCGTCGAATTGGGGTCATTGCTCGCGAGCTGGCCGAGCTTTTCGGCGTAGAAATCGGAGAAATCGACATTGGTCAGGTCGATGGCCTGGAACTCCGCGACCGAGAAGCCGCCGCACAAGGGCGTCTTCGCGTCGCCCCAGGACTTGCCGAGTTGCGAGTGGCCAGCCTCTTCGACGATGCGCGCCAGGGCCGACCCGTAGCAGCAATAGGTCATCTTCTTCATGAGGCAGCCGAACAGGCTCTTGTTCGAGCAGTAGGTGCCGATATAGTGGCAGGCCTTGGACTTCTGTTCAGCCGCCAGCTTTTGCTCGTCGGCATTGCAACTGGTAAGATTCGCATCGAGCAGAAGCCCCGAGTCCTTGCAGCAGTTGGAAAGTCCTCCGATTGACTTGCCACATTTCAGCCCCTCCCCGCCGAAGATCGTCAGGTCGCCGCTCGTTCGATAACTGGCGGATGCATCCTTCAGTGCGTTAATCGCGCTCAGCGCCTGGGGCAGATCGTTCTGCGGATCGTCAGAGGCGGTAATAACGGCCGTCCCGTTCACCCAACTCGCATCGCACATCGCTTGGCCGGCGTTCGCCGGCGCCGTCGACGACGGGCACGCGTAATCGTAGCTGTAGGTCTGGCACGGCGAGGTCCCATCATAGTTTGGGTCGATGCAGGTCTGCGCCTTCAAGGTGCAGCCAGCCGGGACTTCGCAGGTCGAGCCGGTGCTCGTTACCGCGTCGCACGAATAGTTGAGGTCGGATCGCAGGCAGGTGTCGGGCGCTAAGCCGAGCGCCGCCATGACGGCCGGTACATCGCTCGCGTGCTGAACGCAGGTCTGGTCGGTCAAGCTGCAGGCCGGATTTCCAGAATAGCCGGTGCACGCTGAGGTATTGAGGCCGTTGTCGGTGTAACCCGCGTCGGCGCACGAATAGGTCACGGTCTTGTCGCCGCACAGCCCGTTCGCAGCGTCGATCCATGAATTGCAGGTTTCCGCGGTCTTGCTGCAGGAGGTTTCGGCCGCGACCGCAGGGCATGTGTTGGATCGCGGGCCGAGATAGGTGACGTCAGTGAAGGTCTTCTGAGGGGTCTTGCAGTATTCGAGGTACTGGTTGCCTGAAATCAGCTTCGGCGGCGCGCAGACGCCTGACGAGATTTGGTTGATAAGCGTGCCGCAGCCCTGGCCCGTGTTGAGGCCGCTGGGCCCGGCCCAGAGCGTACACCTATGCGCCTCGGTGTAGCTGCCGATGTCGGCATAGTAGGCCATCGTCTCAAAGTAGCTGTCCGTCCTACAGGTCTTGGTCGCCGGCGCCTGGACGATGTCCTGGTAGGTCTGGCAGCTCTGCGGTGATGTGGAAATCTGGTTGCCCGACTCGCAGCTGTATAAGGTGGCCTGGCCTGTTGACCCGGCCGTGGTACGGCAAATGGTCGAAGTCGTGCCGGTCGTACCCGCCGCCGTGCCGTTCGGGTCGTTAGCGACCCCGAGCGCGTTCTTCACCCAGGCTGCGTTCGACGTCACCGGATTGGCCGCCACGTAGGCGTTTGCACGATTGATCGAGGGCGTCACCGGACTCCCTGCCTGGGCCAAGGCACCGTCGGATTGCAATTGGCCGACGCTGCTCCCGGATTTCGCCTGAAGAGCCGCCGCATTGCCCTGGTAGCCCGGCAGGGTGCCGGCGATGTCAGACGTCACGGTCGCCGCGTTGGCGCGATCGAGCGCGGTTTGGAATTCCGCCATGTTCGGTGTCTGGGCGACAGCCAGCGAGGCGACGCTGATCGTGGATGCCAGTGTGATGAGGACCATGCGCTTCATCTAGCCCTCCATCCGTCTGAGCGCCTGGCGAGACGCCTCAGGCGCCGCTTCGCCCTTTTCGGACAGGATTTTCAAGGCCGCGCCAAGGCTGATATTGCCGCGCACGATGTCGAACGGCACGTCCG
>CAKZJB010000201.1 GCA_936940865.1 uncultured Asticcacaulis sp.
GGAAAATGTAGAGATCCCCCTTGGGTCCACCCTTGGCGCCGGCCTGGCCTTCGCCCTTGAGCAGGATGCGCGCGCCGTCGTCGACCCCGGCGGGGATATGGACGTTGAGCGACTTGTTCTGGCGGACCTGGCCGTGGCCGTGACAGGCGTTGCAGGCGTCCTTGATGGTCTGGCCCTGGCCGTTACAAGACGGGCAGGTGCGTTCGACGGCAAAAAAGCCGTTCGAAGCGCGCACGCGGCCGGCACCGCCGCAGGTCTGGCAGGTCTGGGGACGGGTGCCGGGCTTGGCGCCCGAGCCGTTACAGACCTCGCAGGTCATGGTGGTCGGGATGGTAATCTCGACCTCGGCGCCCTTATAGGCCTGTTCCAGCGTGATTTCGTAGTCGAAGCGGACATCGGCGCCGCGCTGCGGGCCAGACGGCCGGCGCTGCTGGCCGAAGATGTCGCCGAACATTTCGGAGAAAATGTCTTCGACGTTGGAGAAGCCTTGCGCCCCCCCGAAACCGCCGAAGCCACCCGGCCCGCCGGCCGACTGGCCGTTCATGCCGGCATGGCCGTAGCGGTCATAGGCCGCGCGCTTTTGCGGGTCGGACAGGACGCTGTAGGCTTCGTTGACTTCCTTGAAGCGCGCCTCGGCGTGAGGGTCGCCCTGGTTGCGATCCGGATGGTGCTCCATCGCCTTCTTGCGGAAAGCGGACTTCAGCGCCCCGTCATCGACGGTCCGCTCGACTTCCAGCACCTCGTAATAACAACGCTTGCTCATTGTACTCGCCCCGATGACGACCGACGCTTCACACCCGCCACTGTACGGAAAAGTCTTTTCCAGCGGGTTAGCGGCCGTCTGGCCATGATTTCGAATTTAAGAATTTTTGTTTTCGCGAACCTTAAGGGCACCGGCGGCAAGGAGTCAAACCTTGCCGCCGTACCTCGGTTGCGTATCGGCACCGCCTGAAAAGGGTCAATCAGGATCCCGGCGCCCATGGCAAGGGCCTCAGGCGCTCTTCTTGCCGTCGTCGACTTCCTCGAACTCGGCGTCGACAACACCGTCATCCTCAGCCGCGCCGCCGGCCGCTTCGGCGTCGCCGCCCTGGCCGTACATGGCTTCGCCGAGCTTCATCGACGCCTGGATCAGGGTCTGGCTCTTGGCGCGGATGTCTTCGGCGTCTTCGCCGTCCTTGGCCGTCTTGAGGTCGGCCAGGGCGGTTTCGATCGCCGTCTTGTCGGCGGCCGAGACCTTGTCACCGAATTCCTTCAGCGACTTTTCGGTCGAGTGGATCAGGGCGTCGGCCTGGTTGCGGGCCTCGATCAGCGCCTTGCGCTTCTCGTCTTCCGCCTTGTTGGCCTCGGCGTCCTTGACCATCTGCTCGATGTCGGCATCCGACAGGCCGCCATTGGCCTGGATGCGGATCGAATGCTCCTTGTTGGTCGCCTTGTCCTTGGCGTGGACGTTGACGATGCCGTTGGCGTCGATGTCGAACGTGACTTCGATCTGCGGCACGCCGCGCGGCGCCGGCGGGATGCCGACCAGATCGAACTGACCCAGCAGCTTGTTGTCGGCGGCCATAGGGCGTTCGCCCTGGAAGCAGCGGATGGTCACGGCCGACTGGTTGTCGTCGGCGGTCGAGAACACCTGGCTCTTCTTGGTCGGGATCGTCGTGTTGCGTTCGATCAGCGGGGTGAACACGCCACCCAGGGTTTCGATGCCGAGCGTCAGCGGGGTAACGTCGAGCAGCAGCACGTCCTTGACGTCGCCTTGCAGCACGCCGGCCTGAACGGCGGCGCCCAGCGCCACGACTTCGTCCGGGTTGACGCCCTTGTGCGGTTCGCGGCCGAAGAAGGTCTTCACCGCGTCCTGGACCTTGGGCATGCGGGTCATGCCGCCGACGAGGACGACTTCATCGATGTCCGAAGCCTTGAGGCCGGCATCCTTCAGCGCCTGCTGGCAGGGTCCGATCGTCTTCTGGATCAGGTCTTCGACCAGGCTTTCCAGCTTGGCGCGGGTCAGCTTGAGGTTCAGGTGCAGCGGACCCGAGGCGTTCATCGAGATGAACGGCAGGTTCAGGTCATATTGCGCCGTCGTCGACAGTTCCTTCTTGGCCTTTTCCGCCTCTTCCTTCAGGCGTTGCAGGGCCAGCTTGTCCGAACGCAGGTCGACGCCGTTTTCCTTCTTGAACTCGTCGGCGAGGTAATCGACGATGCGCATATCGAAGTCTTCACCGCCGAGGAAGGTGTCGCCGTTGGTCGACTTCACTTCGAAGACGCCGTCGCCGATTTCGAGGATCGAGACGTCGAAGGTGCCGCCGCCGAGGTCGTAGACCGCGATCTTCTTGCCGTCGTTCTTTTCGAGGCCGTAGGCCAGCGCGGCCGCGGTCGGCTCGTTGATGATGCGCAGGACTTCCAGGCCCGCGATCTTGCCGGCGTCCTTGGTGGCCTGACGCTGGGCGTCGTTGAAGTAGGCCGGGACCGTGATGACGGCCTGTGTGACGGTTTCGCCGAGATAGGCTTCGGCGGCTTCTTTCATCTTTTGCAGGATGAAGGCCGAGATCTGTTGCGGCGAGTAGTCCTTGCCGTGAGCCTTGACCCAGGCGTCGCCGTTCGGGCCCTTGGCTATTTCGAAGGGCACCATGCCCTTGTCCTTCTGCACCATCGGGTCGTTGTAGGTGCGGCCGATCAGGCGCTTGATGGCGAAGAAGGTGTTGGCCGGGTTGGTCACGGCCTGACGCTTGGCGGGCTGGCCGACGAGGCGCTCGCTGTCATCCATGATAGCGACGACCGACGGGGTCGTGCGTACGCCTTCGGCGTTTTCGATGACCTTCGGATTCTTGCCGTCCATGACGGCCACGCAGGAGTTGGTCGTCCCTAAGTCGATACCGATGATTTTAGCCATGGGTCTAAATTCTGCTCCGTTTAGGCGAATGGTTTCGGCAGCCTTATGAAGAAAGCACTGCGCTTGTCCATCCCCGATGAGGTTAAATTGTTACTTTGACCGATTATGACCAAGTTTGGGCACACCCGGCTTCAGTCCGGGATATGGGAAATCCCGCATGGGCCGCAAGGGTATTGCGACATTTTTTCCGGACGGGGCGCCTGCCGCGCCGGGCGGCTTGCCACGCGCGGCGAAACCATTAAAACCATGAGGCCGGGTGGAAAAACAAGGACAGACGCATGGACACGACCGTCAATATCACGCGCCCCGAAGGTTCGGAGCCCTCGGACTTCCATCTCAGCCGCCGCGCCTTCGGCGTGTCCGGCCTGTTCTTCGCCGGCTACGCCCTGTCCGCCGGGGCGGCGACGGCCGAGGCCATCACCACCGACTCGGACGGCCTGTTCGCCAAAAACATCACGATCGCGCCGCTGAACGAGGAAGGCGCCTACCATATCCCGGCCTATGTCGCCATGCCGGCCAAGGCCGGCAAGCATCCGGTCATCATCGTGGTGTCGGAAATCTTCGGCCTGCACGACTATATCCGCGACATCTGCCGCCGCTTCGCCAAGCAGGGCTATGTCGCCCTGGCGCTCGATTTCTTCGCGCGCAAGGGCAATGCCGCCGCCCTGCCCAATATCGACCAGGTCCGCCCGCTGGTCGAGGCCGCGACCTATCCCCAGGTCATGAACGATATAAGCGCTGCGCTGAAATGGCTGGCCAATCCCGGCGATATCGGCCAGCCGCACGGCCTGTTCGGCGGCAAGGGTTTCGCCGACATGGCGCGCGTCGGGATCACGGGCTATTGCTGGGGCGGCACCCCGGTCTGGATGGCGGCTGCGACCCTGCCCGGGATCAAGGCCGGTGTCGCCTGGTACGGGCGGCTGGAGCGTCCGGCCAGGGATCAGTTCCTGGGCGCCGAAGACCGTCCGTGGCCGATCGACATCGCCGCCACGCTGGAAAAGCCGGTCCTGGGTCTTTACGCCGACCACGACCAGGGCATTCCGGTCGCCAGCGTGCAGCGCATGAACGACGCCCTGGCCGCCGCCAGGAAGACGCCGTCGCACATCATCGTGCTCGACAATACCCAGCACGCCTTCTTCGCCGACTATCGCCCGAGCTATAACCCGGACGCCTCGAAGATCGCCTGGGCCGACTGCCTCGACTGGTTCAAGAAATACCTGTAATAAACCCGGGCGGTTAAAGCCCGGGTTTAATATTTTTACCTGGTCTGCAGTTCCGTCTTGAACGCGTCGAGACTGAGAGGACGGCCGAGGAAGTTCTCGATCAGCACATTGGCGTCCTGCGAGCCGCCGGGCTCAAGCACCATCTTGCGATAGCGCATCGCCGTCCGGGGGTTGCGCATGCCGTCGGCCTGGAAGCGGGTGAACAGGTCGAGCGCGATCGCCTTTGACCAGACATAGGTATAGTAGATCGCGGAATAGCCGTTGAGGTGCCCGAAGGCGGCATAGGAATGCGTCCCCGGCACCGGCGGGAACATCGAATAGCGCGCGATCTGTTCATCGTACATCGCCGGCAGGTCGAAGTCCGGCTTGCGGTCGTAGAAGTTCAGCGACACGGCCGAATAGGCCAGTTGCCCCTTCCACATGGTCGGTTCGCCGAAATGGCGGCCGGCGTTCATCTTCTTGACCAGGGCTTCCGGGATGGGCTCGCCCTTGTCGTTCGACGCGAAGCCCTTGAGCGTATCGTAGTTCCAGGTCCATTCCTCGAGCAGCTGCGACGGCGCCTCGATGAAGTCCCATTGCAGGGCGTTCATCGATTGCGTGCCGTATTGAGTATGGCCCGAATACATGTCGTGGATCAGGTGGCCGAATTCGTGCAGGAAGGTCGTGACATCGTCATGATCCATCGGTCCGGTCGCCGGGAAGTTGGTGACCAAGGCGCCGACCGGAAGCTGGCGGCCTTCGACACCCGTGCGGATCGGGAACTGGGCGGCGTGGTTGTACTTGCCGGGCCGCGGGCTGAGGTCGAGATAGAAGCGGCCGATCAGGCGGCTTCCGTCATAGAGTTCCCAGGCCGTGACGTCCGGGCTCCACACCTCGGTCTTCCACGGGCGGATATCGGCGCCGAACAGGTCGTGGACCAGGGTGAAAATGCCAGCCTGGCTCTTGGCCAGGGTAAAGTACTGGCGCACCTCGGCGGCGTCGACGTCGTACTTGGCCTTGCGCAGCTTGTTGGACATGTACGAATTGTCGTAGCGCTCCAGCCGCTCGATCGACGGATCGAGCGTTTTTGCGAAGGCCAGCAGCTCGGCATTTTCGGCGTCGGCGCCCGGCCTGGCGGCCGCATTGACGTCGTCCAGGAACCTGGCCGCGCGCTCGGGCGAGCCGATCATCTTGTCGGCGGTGATCAGATGGGCATAATCGGGATAGCCCAGCACCTGCGCCAGCTCGTAGCGCTTTTCAAGCAGGGTCTTCAACACTGCGTCATTGGCCGGCCAGCCGCGGTTCGAATAGCCGGTCAGAACCTTCTTGCGCGTCTCGCGGATGTCGGCGAAGTCGAAGACCGGAATCACGTCCGGATAGTCGTAGGTGATGTGCACAAGCCCGTCCGCACCCGGCTTATGCGCATCGATATAGTCGGCGGGAAGGCCTTTCAGCTCCTCGGGCTTGAGGGCGATATCGCCCTTGTCGTCGCGGATATTCTTTTCGAACTGGATGCCCGCCTCGGTGATTTCGGTATTGAGCTGCTTGACTTTGGCGCGCGTCGCCTCGTCCTTGTCGACGCCGGCGAGACGATAATTGGTCAGTTGCTTCTTCAGGGTGAAGGCCGTTTTCGAATCCAGCCCCCTGGCCGGTATCGCCGCCAGACGGTCGTAGATCGGCCGCGACAGGCCGATGGCCGTGCCGAGGTCGGACAGCCTGGGCAGGCAGGCTTCGGCGGCGTCGCGCACCGCCTTCACCGGGCTGGTCTGCGACACCAGGTACATTTCGTTGGAAGCATCGCCAACGATCAGGTTCAGCGTGTCATAGGCCTTGTAGTCCCCCGCGATGGTCGCGGGTCCCTTGCGCGCTTCCAGCGCCTTCTGGGCCCTGGCGCCGAGCGCCAGCCCGGCATCGCAGCGCGCCTTGATCGCGGCCGCCGAGGTTTCGGTGATCGGCACCCTGGCCAGGAAGGCATCGGCTTCCGCGTCGATCGCGGAAACGGCCGGCCTGGCCTTCGTTGCGGCATGAACCGAGGTGGCGCCGCCGGCAAGCAGCACGGCGGCGAGCGTCAGGCGAATGGCGATGGACATGGGGCGCCCCCTTCAAATCAGGAAGCGGCGAGTTAAACACAACTGCAACAATTGGCAACCAGCGGCTGGCGAACGGCCGCAGCCGCATCCGAAAATTGGCAGCACTCAGTGCGCATTGCTGCCAATATATTGTAATTAAACAGCTTTTAACACAAATTTTCTTGAAATCCACCGCTTTTTTGGTAGCCTGATCCTCGGTAACCGGAGGAGTAACTTATGCGTGTTTCGCCCGAGTTCGAGCGCCAGATGCGCGGGTACGGCATGACCACCGCGCACATTCTCTATCATATGCCGGACTTTCACTCGGTCCTTCAGACCTATGTCTGGCAGGACTACGATATCGCCCCGGACTTTCCGGCGCTGAAGAAATTTCTCGACTTCTGGGAAACCAATCTCGATGGCCCGCTGCATTCGGTCCGCTATGCGCACAAATCACTGATCGGCCCCAACGAGTGGCGGGCGATCGACGGCGAGTTCCGCCTTCACTGACGGACTTCAGCCGGGCTGCAGGGCCAGCCAGGCCATTCCGGCGGCGATCGTCGCCATAACGGCAAGGGCTGCGACCATGGGCAGCAACCGCCTGCGGGCGGGGCGGGGCCGGTCGTGACTGTGCGGGTCAGAGCCCCCTTCGTGTGCAAGACGCCATCGGGACATGCCGATCGTCTCCATCCCCTTGTCCATTGCCGAAAGCAGCGCGGAGATAGGCGCGGCTCCAGGTCTGGTCAAGGTGCCCGAATTGTTTCGCACATGAAAAAAAGCCTCCGGGCTGGCCGGAGGCTTTCATGCGAAGCGATGGTTCGGTCAGGCCTGGGTATCGACCCGGTCGCCGGCGTCCTCTCCGGAGGAGTCGTAGCCATTCTTTGTGGGATTTGGGGCCGGTTGCGGCGCCGCCGTCTTGGCGGCCACGGCGACCATGGCCGGGCGGATGACGCGGCCGAACAGCTCGTAGCCGGCCTGCATGACCATGATGACGCATCCGCCTTCGACTTCGGTCGACGGTTGCTCGATCACGGCCTGGTGCAGGTTGGGATCGAAGCGGTCGCCCTTGAGCGGCGCGATCTTCTTGACGCCGTTCTTTTCGAAGGCGCCCGCCAGTTCCTTTTCCGTCATATCGATGCCGGCGACGAAGTTCTTGAACGCCGGGTCGGCGATGTCGGCGGGCACCGACGACAGGGCGCGGCTCAGCACGTCGGCGACGTTGAGCAGGCTGGTGGCGAAGCGCTGGATGCCGAAGGCGCGGGCATCGTTCGATTCGCGCTCGGCGCGGCGCTTCACGTTCTCGACCTCGGCGGCGTAACGCATGGCCTGTTCCTTGAGCTGCGCGTTTTCGGCCTGCAGCTCTTCCAGCGCCTTGTTGAGCAGGGCGGTGCCGTCCTCTTCGAGGTTGCTTTCAGGCGTGCCGGTATCTTCGCTCATATCAAAGTCGTCCTTACATCACGGGCCAAAGCCCTTAATCAAGGAGCCGGCCCAACAGCTTTGCGGTATAGTCCACAAGTGGGATGATGCGTGCGTAATTCAACCGGGTGGGCCCGATGACGCCGATGGCGCCGACAACTCTCGGTCCGCCCGACCGGCTTTCACGCATCATGTAGGGCGCTGCAATAACAGCCGAGCCCGACAAAGAAAACAGTTTCGATTCGGCGCCGATGAAAATTCTGACGCCCTGCGCGTCCATGACGTCGTCGAGCAGGTCGATCAGTTCTTCCTTTTGCTCCAGGTCGTCGAACAGCGAGCGGACGCGTTCAAGGTCTTCCAGGGTCTCGGCGCCTTCGAGCAGGTTTGACCGGCCGCGCACGATCAGGGCGCGCTTTTCCTGGTCGCCGCCCGACCAGACGGCCAGGCCGGCTTCGATCAGCGCCGCCGCCGCCTCGTCGAGGCGCAGGCGTTCGCTGTCCAGTTCGGCCTTGAGCAGCATCCGGGCCTCGCCGAGCGTCCGGCCCTTCAGGCGGGCATTGAGGTAGTTCGACGCCTCCATCAGCACGGACGGCGTCGTGCCCGGCGCCAGCGGCATCAGGCGGTTTTCGACACGGCCATCGTCATAGACCAGCACGGCCAGGGCCTGATCAGCCCCCAGCGAAATGAATTCGACGTGCTTGACGCCCGATTCGAAGACCGGCGTCATGACCAGCCCCGCGCCGCCGGCCAGGCCCGACAACAGGTTGCCGGCCTCATGCAGGGCGGCATCGAAGGTCCGGCCCTTGGCCATCAGGCGCGCTTCGACATCCTGCTTCGCCTGTTCGCTCAGGTCGCCGATTTCCAGCAGACCGTCGACGAACAGCCGTAAGCCCTGGTGCGTCGGCAGACGGCCGGCCGAGATATGCGGCGCCGACAACAGGCCCAGCGCCGACAGGTCCTGCATGGTATTGCGGATCGACGCCGGCGACAGATGGACGCCCGTACGTGACAGCGTACGCGAACCCACGGGCTCGCCGGTTTCGAGATAGGTTTCGACGATCTGGCGAAAGACGTCGCGCGCGCGTTCGTCGAGCTCGCTCAACGACGCGGTGGAATTCATCAGACTTTGAAAACGCGGTGAGTGACGCATGCGCCCTATATGGTCAGTGTCTGCATATTTTACAAAAGGTCGACGATTCCGCCAAGATTTAAACAACCGCATCGCTTCCTTATCGCCGTCCGCGTCACACGTTTGCAAAATACCTGGTCCATGGGTGTCATCATGATCCGCATCGTCCTGCCCTCCGCCATTCTTGCCCTTGCCTGCATGCTCGGCGCCTGTTCGTCGACGGCGCCGTCATCGTCGTCCCTGGCCATGACCGGCTATCATCCAAAATACATGCCGGCGTCCGACGTGATCGTCGCCAGCGAAAAGAGCGGAAAATTCGGCGGCGCGACCTATGTTTGCGGCGACCGGGATTGCAGCACCGCCGTCCGCGCGGATTAGCCCCAACTCCGCCACAAACGCCGGCGAGATTGCGCCCACGGCAATCGAACGAGGGCGAACATGAAACCTTTTCTGGCAATCGTGGCAATTGCGGGCATGGCCTTGGGCGGTTGTGCCGATTTCGACCGGATGGGCAAACCCGCCACCGATTATACCGGCCCGGACAAGGCCGCCCCGCCGCCCCATTGCAAGCGGCCGGAAGATCCGCCCAAGGGCAGCCACCCCAGTACCCCCTCACCGTCCCAAAAAGATGCGGACGAAACCTGTCGCGGGGTGGGCAATTAAAGGGTTTTCTCGGAGCCGGGAAGCTGTTAGGCAGGCGGCATTGTCCTGAATACAGAGCCGTCATGTCCCAGTTCGAAGCCCTTGCCGCCCTCAAGACCATCCGCCCGTCGAACCGCAAGCCCGACCAGTTGCGCGATGTGGTCATCGAGACCGGCGTGACGCGCTATGCCGAAGGCTCGTGCCTGGTCAGCTTCGGCCACACCAAGGTCCTGGTCACCGCTTCGCTGGAACAGGGCGTGCCGTCCTTCCTCAAGGGCAAGGGCCAGGGCTGGGTGACGGCGGAATACGGCATGCTGCCGCGCTCGACCCACACACGTTCGCGCCGCGAGGCCGCGGCGGGCAAGCAGTCGGGCCGCACCCAGGAAATCCAGCGCCTGATCGGCCGCTCCATGCGCGCCATCATCGACCTGAAGGCCCTGGGCGAACGCCAGATTACGCTCGATTGCGACGTCATCCAGGCGGACGGCGGCACGCGCACGGCCTCGATCACCGGCGCCTGGGTGGCGCTGAGCCAGGCCTGCGACAAGCTGGTGGCGGACAGGCTGATCGAGGCCAGTCCCATCATCGACCAGGTCGCGGCCATTTCCTGCGGCGTCTTTGAAAACACGCCGGTGCTCGACCTCGACTATGACGAAGACTCGAACGCCGAAACCGACGCCAACTTCGTCATCACCGGCAGCGGCCATTCGGTCGAAATCCAGGCGACCGGCGAAAAGCGCGGCTTCTCGCGCGACGAATTCAACGCCCTGTTCGACCTGGCGCACGCCGGCTGCAAGACCCTGTTCGAGCTGCAGAACAAGGCGCTGGGACGTTAGGGTCCAAAACCCGGTCGGGTTTGGCCCCTAGGCCTTCTTCGGCAGCAGCAGGTTCTTGAGGAACAGCTGCATATTGCCGCGGTTTTTCTTGCGGTCGAGATCGGCCTGGGAGCGCAGCCACGCCGTCTGGATGACGCGGCGTTCGCCGACGAACGGCTTATGGCCGTGCCACGACTGGTCCGTACGCACGAAGGCGACGAAGGTGCCGAAGGCCGGCACGACCTCGGCGGCGCAGTCGTCGAAGCTCTTGTCCGAGAACAGCACCCGGAAGCGGCCGCCGTCCTCTTCGTCGGGCCAGGTCTCGTTGAGATAGATGAGCGAGGTCACGATCTTCGATTCGCCATCGACGTGGATGCGGCCGGCGGCGGCTTCGGACCATTGCCGCACCGTGACGATGCGAGGCTTGTCACGCAACTCGACACCCAGTTTTTCCGTCAGCACCTCGGCTATACCCTGGCCTTCGACCTCGCGGATCAGCTGGTCGAAGACCCCCGTGCGCGGCATGCTCTCGATCGGCAGGAAGCCATGCTGGCTCAACTGCGGAAAGTCGATGCGCAGTTGCGGGATCAGCTTCGGTGAAACGACCCCGTGCGCGACGATATAGGTATAGGGCTCATGCATGACCGGCACCGCGCGGATACGGTCGAGATCGATCAGCGGCGCCTCGACGGAGGTGGCTGCGGAATCGAAGGCTTGGACGACGGACATGGCAGGCTCCTTCTTGATCGAAAGAGCATGAGGCAATATCCGCAAGTTTTACATGGATATTATTGTCGCAGCCCTATCTGGGGGGCTCTTCGCAGTATTCGATCAGTTCGCCGGGCGTGCAGGACAAGGCCCGGCACAGGCAATCGAGCGTCCGGAGCCTCAGCGCCATGGCGCCCTGGTCGCGCAGCACCTCAAGATCGCGCACGGTGATGCCGGTGCGGTCGGACAGTTCGACGATCGACAGGCGCTTGCGCGCCAGCATTTCGGCAAGGCGGATCCGGATCATATGGTCAGGTCCGCTTCCTGGCGCAGGCGCGCGCCTTCCCTGAACACCTCGGCAAGGACGAAGACGACCAGCACCGAAAACCACGCCGTGACCGCGCGCAGGCCATAGCCCTGCTCGAGCCGGACGTGCAGCGCATGCTCGACGAAGGCGCGGCCGGCATAGCTGAGGATTTCGAGCCCGGCGAGGCCGAAACCGATCCAGCGCAGGCGCCGCGTATTGTCCGGATGGAAGGCGTCACCCGCAGCCAGGGTCGAGAACACCTGCCGGGTCAGGTGCGTCACCAGCAGGTAGCCGCCAAGCGAAAGCGCGAAGGCCAGCATCATCAGCGCCTCCATGCCCGACGACATGTCCTGGGACAGGTCGAAGCGGCGCACCATTTCGGCGGCCATGTTGGGCATGACCAGCAGGGCGACGGCCGCCAGGACGACCACGACCAGCAGGCTGAAAAGCCCGTAATAGACGACGTCGAGCGCCGTCTTGAGCAGGCTGGAAATCGAACGCGGGCCGAGAAAGCGCATGTGGATCGCAAAAGCCGTTGAAAGTCCCTCTTCATCCCATAATTCGACGGCATCGCACAACGGCTCTTTTCATTTGCCGCGCCTCCTTTACAAGGCTCCCTCAGTCAAGGAGCCCTCATGAGCCTGTCGCTGATCCCCGGCCAAAAGCTGATCGCCGCCACCCACAACCCCGGCAAGGCGGTCGAAATCGCCGCGCTGCTGGAAGGCCGGTTCGAGATCGTGGCCGCCGGCAGCCTTGGCCTGCCAGAGCCCGAAGAGACCGAAACCACGTTCGTCGGCAATGCCATTCTTAAGGCGCGCCATGCCGCCATGCGCGCCGGAATGGTCGCCCTGGCCGACGATTCCGGCCTGAGCATCGCCGCGCTGAACGGCGATCCCGGCGTCTACAGTGCAAGGTGGGCCGGTCCCGCCAAGGACTTCGTCCGCGCCGCCGAGGTCATCTGGCACAAGCTCGATACCGCCCGCGCGGCGCAGGGCGAAGCCTTTACGACCACGGCCTGGTTCACCTGCGCCCTGGCCGTCGCCTGGCCGGAAGGCCATGCCTGCGTCTTCGAAGGCCGTATCGACGGCCAGATCGTCAAGCCGCGCGGCAACAGGGGCTTCGGCTACGACCCGGTCTTCCAGCCCGAAGGTTACGATGTGACCTTTGCCGAAATGGACCCGGACGCCAAGGACAGCATCAGCCACCGCCGCCGGGCCTTCGCGCAATTGAAGGCGGCGCTTCTTGCCTGAGCCTGTCGCCCTCTACGTCCATTGGCCGTACTGCGCGCGCATCTGTCCCTATTGCGATTTCAACGTCACGCGCGACCGTGGCCAGGCGATCCAGCGCCCGCTGTTCGACGCGATTCTCACCGACCTGCGCAACCAGGCCGAGATCATAGGTCCGCGCCGCCTGGCCAGCGTCTTTTTCGGCGGGGGCACGCCTTCGCTGCTGCCGCCGGACTGGGTGGCGGAGATTGTCGACCTGGCGACATTTCTCTTCCCCTCTTCTCCCCTTGAAAGGGGAGAAGAGGCTTTATCCATCGAAATCACCCTGGAGGCCAATCCGACCGACGCCGAAATCGGCCGCTACCGCGCTTTCCACGAAGCCGGCGTCAATCGCCTTTCGCTGGGCGTGCAGTCGCTCGACGACGAAGCGTTGAGATTCCTCGGCCGCAACCATTCGGCCGCCGAGGCGCGGCGCGGTATCGAGACGGCGCAAGGCGTCTTCGGCCGCGTCTCGCTCGACCTGATCCACGCCCTGCCAGGCCAGACGGTGGCGGCCTGGCGCGATGAGTTGACCGCCGCCGCGGGCCTGGGCGTCGAGCACATCTCGCCGTACCAGCTGACCATCGAATCCGGCACGGCGTTCGGCCGCGCCGTGCGCCGCAAGCTGTGGTCGCCGCCCGACGACGAGACCGCCGAAGCCTTCTATTTCACGACGCAAGACACGCTGGAAACCCTGGGTTTCGAAGCCTACGAGGTGTCGAACCACGCGCGCGGACCGGCCGCCCGGTCGCAGCACAACGTCCTGGTCTGGGAAGGCGTCGACTATGTCGGCACGGGCCCGGGCGCCCATGGCCGCATAACGAAAAACGGCATACGCCACGCGACGACCGCCCTCGGTGACCTAAAGAGCTATATCGCCCGCGTCGGAGAGACCGGCATCGGCTACGACAGCGACGCCTTGAGCCCCGTCGAAGCCCAGGAAGAGGCGGCCATGCTGGGCCTGCGCCTGATCGAGGGGCTCGATCTTGCCCGCACGCCCGATCTCGACCTGGGGACGCGCGCGGCGCCGTTGATCGCCGACGGTTTCATGGCGATCGAGGGCAATCGGCTGCGCGCCACGGCAAAAGGCCGGGTCGTGCTGGACAGGCTGCTGTTCGAACTCCTATCATAGGCTCCGGAGACCTTTCATGACCAAAACCGGCCTTATCGCCTATATCATCGCCTTCGTCGTAGCCGTGGCATTGTTCGGCGCCAACGCCCTTGGCCTGTTCAACGGCATTCCGCACGGCTTCCAGATCGCCGTGGTGATCTTTGCCGTCATCTGGATCGCCGCGCGCATCGTGCTCGGCCGCATGGGCCACCTGCGCGGCGGCCGCGGCCGGACCCGACCAGACTCCCGCTCCGATCAATGACCGAATCCTTCTTCGCGCCACCGCCGCGCCCGGTCGCGCCCGGCCTCTATATCGTCGCCACGCCGATCGGGAACCTGCGCGACATTACGCTGCGCGCGCTTGACGTCCTGCGCGCCGCCGATGTCGTGCTGGCCGAGGATACGCGCGTCGCCGCCAAGCTTTTGTCGGCTTACGACCTGAAAAAGCCCCTGCTGCGCTATGACGACCATGCGGGACCGGCGGTGCTGCCCGAAATCATCGAACGCCTGCACGCCGGGCAGGTGGTGGCGCAGATATCGGATGCCGGCACGCCGCTGATTTCCGACCCCGGATTCCGCCTGGTCGAAGTGGCGCGCGAAACCGGGGTCAATGTCCACCCGATCCCCGGTGCGTCGTCGGTGCTGGCGGCCCTGTGCCTGGCCGGACTGCCCACCGACCGCTTCCTGTTCGCCGGCTTCATTCCCAACAAACAGGCGGCGCGGCGGCAGTTCCTGGGCGAGTTCGTCACGCAAGGATCGACCCTGGTCTTTTTCGAGACCGGCCCGCGCCTGCACGAGTCGCTCGGCGACATGCTGGCCGTGCTCGGCGACCGGGAAGCCTGCGTCTGCCGCGAACTGACCAAGCTTTACGAAAATGCCTATCGCGGCACCTTGTCCGCCCTGGCCGCCGATCCGCACCTTCAGGAGCCGAAAGGCGAGATCGTCATCGTCGTGGCTCCGCCGGCCGAGGAAAAGCCGTCGGCGGAAAATCTTGACGAAGCGCTGAAGCTGGCGCTGGAACATTATTCGCCCTCCGAAGCGGCAAAGCAGCTGGCGCAGATGTTCGGCCTTCCCCGCAAGGTCGTTTACGAAAAAGCCCTGACGCTGAAAGGCCATGAGCGTGGATAGGGCGGCCGCGCGCGCGCTTCGGGGCCGCAGGGCCCGCCGACGCGGCCGCCTGCTCGAATATGTCGCCCTGGTCCACCTGATGCTCAAAGGCTATCGCATCCTGGGCTTCCGTCTGCCCATGCCGCAGGGCGAAATCGACATCCTGGCGCAGAAGGGACAACGCCTCGCGATTGTCGAGGTCAAGTCCCGCGTGGACGCGGATGCCGCCATGACAGCCGTGACCCCGATCCAGCAGGACCGGCTGTGGCAGGCGGGACTGGCGCTGCAGGAGACGCGGCCGCAGCTGGCCGCGCTCCATCTCAATATAGACCTGTACACGCTAACCCCCGGCCAGTGGCCGCGCCATACGAAAAACGCCTTCGAAAAAGAGCGGTTTTAGTCTTGCCTAGGCTGGTCCGGCACCGCATATGAGCGGGACAAGATCTGAGAGGTTTCCCATGTCCCTGCGCGTCGCCGTCCAGATGGACCCGATCGAAAAGATCAATATCGGCGGGGATACGACCTTTCTGCTGATGATGGCGGCGCAGCGCCGCGGGCATCGGCTGTTCGTCTACGAACCCCGCCACCTTACGCTGCTCGACGGTAAGCCGTTCGCCCGTGCCCGGCCCGTCACGCTGCGCGAAGTCAGGGGCGACCACGTCACCGCCGGCGACTATCAGAACCTCGACCTGTCGAACGATGTCGACGTCATCCTGATGCGCCAGGATCCGCCTTTCGACATCGCCTACATCACCGCCACCTATTTCCTGGAAGTCATCCATCCGAAAACCCTGGTGGTCAACAATCCGACCAGCGTCCGCGACGCCCCGGAAAAGCTGCTGGCCACGCGCTTCCCGGGTCTGCAGCCGCCGACCATCATATCGTCCGACTTCGAAGCGCTGCACGCCTTCTTCGAGGAACACGGCGACTGCATCCTGAAGCCCCTGCACGGCGCCGCCGGCAATGGCATCATCAAGCTCAAGGCCGGCGACCGCAATCTCGACGCCCTGGTCGAGCTGATGGGCAGCATCAGCCGCGAGCCCGTCATCCTGCAGAAGTTCATCCCGGCGGTCAGCGCCGGCGACAAGCGCATCATCCTGATCGACGGCGAGATCGTCGGCGGCATCAACCGCGTGCCGGAAGAGGGCGCCGTACGCTCGAACCTGCGCGTCGGCGGGCGGGCGGAAAAGCTCCACCTGACCGACCGCGACCGCGAAATCTGCGAGACGCTGAAACCCGTGCTCAAGGAAAAGGGCCTGATGTTCGTGGGCATCGACGTCATCGGCGACTACCTGACCGAGATCAACGTCACATCGCCCACCGGGGCGGTCCAGCTGAAGGCCTTCGAAGGCATTGACGCGGGCGAGGCATTGTGGGATCGGATCGAGGAAAAGCGCCGCCACACAGGTTGAGCGCCGCGCGCGGTAATTCAGGGCGTGCGCGAAATTTTGCATATTTTTCCGAAGTTTCCGTCACCCAGCCCCTGAATTCCCCTAAAGTTCGATTTTTGTTCTTGATTTGTATTTTATCCGAACCTAGGGTGTGGATAATTTCGAGTCATTCGGAAGTAATGTCCGACGATTCGGGGCCACAGCGGAAAGACTGGGGGAATCTATGCCGGCGCGGGTTACCACGATTGCTTTCGAGGGCGCCGAGGTGCGCAGGGTCGAGGCCGAGGTCGTCCTGACCAAGGGGCACGTCGCCTTCCAGGTCGTGGGACTGGGCGACAAGGCCGTCGCCGAAAGCAAGGAGCGGGTTCGCGGGGCCTTCGCCGGCATCGGACTCGGTATTCCCAACCAGCGCATCGTCGCCAACCTGTCGCCGGCCGACCTGCCCAAGGAAGGCACGCATTACGATCTCCCGATCATGCTGGCCCTGATGGTCGTGATGGGCCTGATTCCGCAGGACGCGCTCGATGGGTACGTCTGTGTCGGCGAAATGAAGCTGGATGGCCAGATCGCCGCCATCGCCGGCGCCCTGCCCGCGGCCATCGCCGCCAATGGCTGGGGCCTGGGCCTGATCTGCCCGCACGACAACGGTCCCGAAGCCATGTGGGGTGGAAACGACGACGTGCTGGCGCCGAAATCGGTGATCGCGCTCATCAATCATTTCAAGGGCGTGGCCGTGCTGGAACGGCCGGTGCGGGGTGAGCTGGCCTCTCCGGCCCATCCGGTCGACCTGCGCGAGGTCAAGGGCCAGGAAGTGCCGAAGCGCGCGCTGGAAGTCGCGGCGGCGGGCGGTCACAACCTGCTGTTCGTCGGCCCGCCGGGCTCGGGCAAGTCGATGCTGGCGCAAAGGCTGCCGGGTATATTGCCGCCGATGAATTCCCAGGAATTGCTTGAAACCTCGCAGGTCTGGTCGATGGCCGGCCTGATCGCCAAGGGGGAACTGACGCGCGAACGGCCTTTCCGGGCGCCGCACCATTCCGCATCGATGGCGGCGCTGACGGGTGGCGGCATGCGGGCCAAGCCGGGCGAGGTGTCGCTGGCTCACAACGGCGTGTTGTTCCTCGACGAATTGCCCGAATTCTCGCCCCAGGCGCTGGATGCCCTGCGGCAGCCGCTGGAAACCAATGAGGTCGTCGTCGCCCGCGCCAATCACCATGTCAAATATCCCGCCCGCGTCCAGCTCGTCGCCGCGATGAATCCATGACCCTGCGTTGCCTTTTGGCGAGTTATTTGCGGCTCGGAGAGCTGCATGAGGCTGATTTCGATCTCCCCGTCACCGATAACGATCCGATCGGTTATGGCCTCAATGATCTGCCGCTTCTCGTCGTGCGGAAGACTGCCCCAGCGGGTTGCGAGGTCCCGCGCTTCCCCGAGTGCTTCTTCGCGATATTTTGAGCTGATGCGGAGCACATCGAGCTCCGCTTGGAGGCGCGGTAGCTCGTCATCGATTTGCGCCAGACGATCGCCGAGCGGCTTATGCCGGCGCGCGAAGCCGTCCTTGCTGAGTGCTCCCTCTTGGTAGAGCCCGAAGAGCACATCTTCCTCTTTCAAAATTTTTTCGCGCTCGCGTTCGGTCGATTCGATGAGCGACTGTTTTTCGTTGATCGCTTCAGCCACCGCAGAGTTGTGTGCTTCAATTTCTGCCGGCGAGACGAGGAAGTTGCGCAACTGCTCGCGGTACACCGCCTCAAGATCCGTCATCGGGATTTTGTTGCGGCAGGCCTCGCAGACGTATTTGGGCGAGTTGGAACGGACATACATCTTGGTGCCACAGCGACAGAACGTGACGCCTGCAAAGAGGTAGGTGGCGGGCTTGGCAACCGGCTTCCGGCCCGCAAGTTGCTCTTCCACAATCTGGGCACACCGGTCCCAGAGCTCTTCGGAGACAATCGCCTCGACCGGCGTATAGACCCATTCCTCTTCCGGCTTCAGGGTCCACGACTTCCCGCTTCCGTTGGTACGGGTATAGTTGGCACGATGGAGGCCCTTGGCGGTAGGGTCGATGAGGAGCCGGCCAATAGTGGTGTCGGAAAACGGCGCGCCAGTCCGCGCGCGGTAGCCACGTTCGGTGAGGATACGCGCCACCGCCTTCTTGCGCTTGTGCTCGGCAAAGAGCTCATGCACCAGGCGGCGCACCGGAGCCTCATCCGGGTGCGGCACGAGCTTCCGGTCGCGCCAGCGGTACCCGTAGGGCGCGGCGCCCCCGAGGGGCTTCCCGAGCTTCGCGCGAATGGGCACGGAGGCCGCCACGCGTTCAGCGATCTCTTCCCGCTCCCACTGTGCCATAGCGGCGATCATGGTGAAAAACAGGCGACCTGCCGGCGAGCTCGTGTCGATCGCCTCCTGGAGGGAGATCAAGTCAGCGCCACCGGCACGAAACTCCTCGGCAAATTCGAGTAGTTCGCGAGTATTGCGGGCAAGGCGCGCCAGCTTCGAGAAGACCAAGCCGGTTATAACGCCCGTCTTCATGTCCTGGAGCATCCGCTGTGCCTCGGGATGCGCCTTGACTGCTTTCCCACTTACGGCCTCCAATCGGTACACCCTCGCGACGTCCCAGCCGCGCGCTTCCGCGTATGCGCGCGCCCGCTTTTCGTGGTGCTCTGGGCTTTCGCCGCGTACCTGGTCTTCCGTTGAGACCCGAATCCAAATGCCAACTGACTTTTGTTCACCTTCTGGTTCGCGCATGGCGCACACCTCCGTTATGCGGGAATCGTACTCTTGCACTACCTGAGATCAAGCTGTGTGATTTCACCGCTCCACCGGTTGACTTCGGGGACTTTGGGGGACTTTGGGAGGAGGCGCTTTCCAAAGCCGCGCCTCCCCAGGCCCGAGCCCCAGTCACCAACGTTTCCCCGTTGGCGTTTGAAGCGTCGATTATATTTCGATGTGGGCCGGAAGGTGCGGTTGAAGTTCCGCCAACAGCTCGGCAGGGTCCCGACCAATGCCGCGCGCAAGCGCGCAAAACTCGATGATGTCCACGCGGCGCACGCCGCTCTCAACGAGCGATATAAACGGCTGATCCCGGCCGACCCGCTTACCAAGCTCCACCTGGCTAACACCCGCCTTTTTGCGCGCAGCCGTAAGGACCTTGATGAATGACGCGTAGGCGTCCGTGAATTGAGATTTGGGCATGAACTGGACCGGAACCAGTTCTTGACTCTAAATGCGGTTTCCATATATGTGATTTTCTAATATGTGATTTTCGCATATTAGCGGAAATGGGGGTTCAAACAATGAAATATATGGTTCCCGCGTCTGTTTTTGGGCTCATGCTGCTGTCAGGGTGCGCCTCGACCGGCATTCCCAGCTTAACCGAATCAGCGCCGAAGACGGCGAGTGAACACTTCGCGTATGCCCCCGCCAGCAACGGCCACGTACGCGTCGAGGTCGATAACGTGGTGATGAAGGGAGACCCGGATTTCATTCCCACCGATCCCAATTGGGTTCAGCTTCGGGTGCGCATCACGAACGTGGGGTCGCGCACCATCACCGTGTCCGGCGGCGGCGAGCAGTTAGCCAATGGAACGGTTGTGCGAAACGCGCAGACTGGCAATGATATCGTGAAGCCGCCGAGTGTCGGAAAACAACTCTTGATGTCGTCCGGTGGGATCATTGGGGCTCTCGTCTTCCCTCCTGCCCTGTTGCTCGGCGTCGCGGCGGACGTTGCCCTCCCCATCTATTCCGCAGGTAAGCTTGAGCGGGTGGTCAAACGGGTCAACACTGAGGCGCTCCGCGTTGGCCCGGTGGCACCCGGCACCAGCGTTTCAGGCCTTATCTTCGTGCCTGCCGTAACCGGACAAACCGGTCTTGTCCTCTTCTATGAGGAGAATGGCAAAACACAGTCGGTTTCCATTCCGCGAACCTAGGAGGAAGCAGTGATGCGCGTATCAAATTCTGTCTCTGTCGTGTTTGCTTCAGTTGCCATAGCTATATGCACGGCGCCCAACACGAGCTACGCCCAGGACGAGGACACGAGCCTCCCCCCGGAAGCTATCAGCGCCATCGTTGCCAACATGGCTCACTCGCGCTGCCCGAGCGACTGTGTCATCGAGACGGGAGGAGCCACCTATATCGTCAACCGCGTTGACCTTAATGGCGATGGGAGGCCGGAATATGTGGTTGAGGACCAATCGAGCCCGTGCGGTAGCGCGGGCTGCCCCACCAGCCTCATAGGCGCCCAGACTGGCCGGTGGCTGGACCTTCTAGATTTTCTCGGCGGATCTCGGGCGATCAGTCTTTTAGCCTCACAATCCGCAGGCTATCGGGACATCTCGCTACGGGGAGGAACACCTGGCACCGGCATCCACGCCCACATCTTCCGGTGGGACGGCAATCAGTACCGCCCGAGCACCAGTCCCAAGCGACGTCACAAGTGAAAAAAGCTGCCGGCGAGCGGCAGCTTTAAACGCTAATATTCGGATGCCAATAATACGGTGAGCACGCGGTGGGTGACCTCGGGGTCGGCCGGGTCTTCCGAGCCATAGGCGAGCGTGGAATCATAGTAGTCGATCTTCCACATGACCCTCGTTCCATTGAGCGTGAACAAGGCGCAGTCATGCTCGCCGTAGGGGTCGTTATCTTTGGTGAACTGGTCGAATGATCGCACAGCGGCAACCGCCGCAGCCACGAACTCCTCGCCCATCGCCAAAAGCCCGGGCGTAGTTACCCAATCGCCGAGGCGTGATGGACCCTGGCTCCGCAGCGCATCGTTTAGTTCGCGAATTCTTGTTGTTTGACGGTCGCTCATTGGCGCACACCGTCGAATATGAGGCACAGAAACATGCAGTTGATCTCCATTGCCTGGCCGCCAACATGGCGGGCAGGCTAATGGAAACCAACCGCGAAAGAACAATCTTCTGGAATGATCCAGGCTGTGCCCGGTTTTGGCTAGACTACGCGCTGAGGATAGCGCTAGTTAGAAATTCCCAGCCCCATCGGTACGGCCTGGCTGACCGGTCGGCCGGAGAGGGCGTTAGAGACGAGATAAGCCATTGCCCATGCCTCTCGGGTAGCAAATTTACCACAATGAATAGCGAACTGAATTCAGACCTTGACGGGAGGGCCGCAGTCATACACGCATTACTTTAGCACATAAAATCGCAGTCAGTCACTAGTTCCAGCCAAATCCGGGATTACCGACGACTATGAATAAGACTCAAAGATTGACTGCAATTGTTGCCGGCATTGCGGTGGTTAGTGGCATCGGATTGATGCTTGCTTGGCCACACGTAGTTGCGCCACAAATCCCCTACCAAACTGCAGATAGCCTGATGCTGCAAATATCGAACGATGCAACAACGGCATTGAACGATCCCAGCATGCGGTTTCGGTATCCGTTGTTGCCAGTGAGCTCAATCGGAACGCTGGTCCGTCCTGATAGCCGGGGAGGTTTCGTCGATGCAAAAGGATGCCTTCTTTCGACAATTGCCGAACCGGCACCAGCGCCGTCGCTATTTCCGGCGGTTTACAAGACTAATTGGGATGCCGCAGCAAGCATTTCTAAATCTCCTGTCTTCACAAAATTAGCCGCGAAATTCGAAGTTGGCGCGCACGACGTGACCGAACTGACGTTCGAGGATATTAAGGTCGCCGAAGTTGGGGAAAACGATATTTTGGACATAGCGCAGAGTGAGCGATGCCAGGGGGCTCTACGCGGTAGACGGCTATGGATTGTTAGAGGCTACGTTCTTGGGAAGCGCAAATTCTCGCTATCGCGAAGATTTCTGGATCGCGCCCAAATTTCCGAGAAAACGGACGAGTTTAACGTGAATGCGGGATCGGGAGATTCCCAACTCGTGATATCCGATAAGGAACCCATGCCTTTTATGGAGCTCGTATCCGTTCTGGACTTCACAGGATCAAAACTTACAGTTTCCCAGCCGGCGGCCGTTGTTCCATCAGGTGCCACGTCCGCACCACCTCAAAGTGATACTGGTCGCATCTACCTCCAACTAGATAGAAGCGATCAGAGCTCGACAGGAAAGAAGGTTCTAGCTCAACTTTCTTCGCAACGCTTCCACGTCGAAAATATAATACAAAAGATGAAGCCCGACCAACTGCCTAATAAAGCAAGTGTACGGTATTTTAATAACGTCGATAAACCTGCAGCAGTCGAAATTTTAAAAGTCGTCCGTAAATATTATCCAGACGCGACAGCAAAACAGCTTCAGCTTGCCGCTCCGGTCCATCAGGTGGAAATATGGTTTCCGGCGGTAAGCAGGACAGTTCCCTTGCAGCCTTCAAGTAGCAATGAACCCAAGGTTAAAGAAGGGGAACACACCGTCGCGCCGCATGCGGATGTCGATGGCCTGCAACAAGCAATCGCAAATTATGACCACGGAGTTGAGGCACGCACCTCTGGCGATAAGGATGCTTTTAAGAGATATATGGACGCTTCTTGCAGCGGTAAAACACCGAACCTGGACGCCTGTCAGGCCCTCGTGGCTGCCTATTTGCCTTCTGACAGGCACCATCTTGGCAATGCCTTTCTGGGAGTAAGCATTAGCGAAGCGTGCAGGTACTCGCAAAAATTCAGCAATGGGTTTTCTAGTGTAGTTCAAAATACATATTGCTCTTAGCCATTCTGCATTTGGAGATTTGCTGTGAAAACATTTATTCACATCAATATTTTTCACTATATTTTGGCATGGTTGTTGACAGCGGCAATAACATCTCCGTCATATGCCACGCAGTCCATCGGCGCCCCTACGTTTACGGAGGATGTACCAGATGTGACCGCCACTATGATTAGCCATAGAGAAGCGTGTAAGGTCTACAACTATGAAAATTGCTTCCTATATGGTGCAGATATCATTCAGATAGCAAACAAAGAAAACAGGCTATACTTAGGCGACATTGCCGCCCCGTATTTCCTTCGTGCCTGCAGGGGGCATTACGCCTGGGGGTGCGCGAGCCTTGGCACAATTTACAAAAATGGGACCCCGAAAATCGCCGCGAGCGTCGAACTCGCAAAGCAGTACTACGAAATGGCTTGTCAAGGCTTAGGGAATCCGAGTCAGGCGGTGCAGCTTGCATGTGACATGGAAAAATCGTTGTAGGCAGGTCCCGTCCGAACGAACACTTAATCAACCCCACATAGTCGTTTAGCGCTATACGGCTCTTGCATAGCCCCTTCAATTATCCATATTGCCTGGAATGCAAAACACCTAGGGGGCATCTATGGCCAATGAATTTGAGCAAGTTGCGTTTTCTGGAGCCGAGTTCGCGGAAAATCCCGAGTCACGCTGCGCCTGCCTTCTCTTGCTGGACACATCAGGCTCGATGTCAGGCGCCCCGATTGAGGAACTTAACCGGGGCCTTCAAACGCTGCAGACGGAATTGCAAAGCGACAGTTTGGCGTCCAAGCGCGTTGAACTTGCAATTGTAACGTTCGGGCCAGTTCAGGTTCAAACAGAGTTCACGTCCGCGAACATTTTCTATCCGCCATTGCTGGAATGTTCCGGCAATACGCCGATGGGTGAAGCTATTGAACGGGGGCTCGAATTGCTCCGAAACCGGAAAAACGATTACCGCGCGAACGGCGTCTCTTACTATCGTCCGTGGGTATTCTTGATCACTGACGGCGCTCCAACAGATTCCATTAGCCGGGCCAAAGACCTCATCCGCGCTGGCGAAGACCGCAAGGAATTCATGTTCTACGCCGTAGGCGTCGAGGGCGCCGACATGAACGCGCTCCGTAGCCTCTGTGTAAGGGAGCCGCTTAAACTGCGTGGACTGGCGTTCAGCGAATTGTTCGCTTGGCTATCCAGCTCGCTTAGCTCTGTGTCGAGGTCTAACCCCGGCGAACAGGTCCCCCTCCAGAATCCGACGGCGCCGGACGGCTGGGCCGTCGCCGGCTGATGTCTACGTGGTCTTGGGCGAAGGCCTCCGTCAAAGGAACATCGCACGTACGCGCCGGTATCCGATGTCAGGACGCATCAGTATGCGAATTGGCCGGTCCGAACGTTCTGGCTGCCATCGTCAGCGATGGCGCAGGGAGCGCCGATTTCGGCGGTGAGGGCGCTGCACTTGTCTGCCGCGTCATTCTTCAATGCGCGCGCCAGCATTTTAGCGACACGAACACCATGCCGACAGACGACGAACTTTGGTCTTGGCTTGATGTTGTACGGGATCGAATAACCCTAGCGGCAGCCAATCGAAATATCCAGAGCCGACATTTTGCAGCCACCCTAGTCTGCCTGCTTGTGAGCACCCATGAATTCACCCTGCTTCATATCGGTGATGGCGCAGCAGTCCTGCGCTCCGGCGACGCTTGGCTGGTGCCGAGCTGGCCGGAAAATGGCGAATACGCCTCGACGACTTTCTTTGTAACGGATGATCCAGCACCCCGTTTGCGGATCGTTCGGGGCAGGTTGGAAGTCTCTGCCGTTGCTCTGTTCACCGACGGCCTTGAAAAACTCCTGCTAAACTTTGCGACTGGCGAGGCCCACGCGCCGTTTTTTGCAGGCATATTTGGCCCGCTTCAGGCCAACGCGGGTAATGGTCGCATGAACGCGCTGTGCGACAATCTGGCGAAGTACCTCGACAGCGAGGCAGTAAATAGACGCACGGACGACGACAAATCCCTTATCCTCGCCGTACGGAAATGAAATCGCCACGGCTTTTTGATACCACTGGCAAACAGCTGAACCTTGGCGAACGTATCGGCAAGGGTGGCGAAGGAGAAGTCTTTACACTCGCAGACAAGTCTGATGTCGCGGTGAAAGTCTACACCGTGGCGGACATCGATAGCCGCCGCGATAAGATTTTGGCGATGATCAGAGGGGAGCTAGCCCGTAAGAGTCCGTTGGCGGCCTTCCCGATTTCTATTGTTCAGACCGAGGCAGGTGCCTTCGCCGGCTTTATTATGTCGAAGGTGTCAGCCCATGAGCCGTTGCACGAATTGTATTCTCCTGCGGCACGTAAAGCTGCCTTTCCCAACGCCGACTATCGGTTTTTGACGCGCGTTGCGTCAAACCTTTCGCGAGCTATCGCATCCGTCCACGCTGGCGGCTGCATTATTGGCGATATTAATCACTCCGGGGTCCTGGTGTCCTCCAAAGCGACTGTGATGTTGATCGACGCCGACTCCTTCCAGATTGTCGATGGTGCGGCTCAGTACCTCTGCAAGGTCGGCGTGCCGGAATATACTCCACCCGAACTTCAGGGGCTGCGGTTGGATACCGTTCTACGTACGACCAATCACGATAATTTCGGGCTGGCGATCGCGATCTTTCAACTTCTCTGGATGGGACGCCATCCATTCTCCGGTCGATACCAGGGAGGCGACATGCCCATGGAACGGGCAATCAAGGAATTGAAGTTTGCCTATTCCGCTGGCCGCGCGACCGGCATGTCGCCGCCTCCGGCGGTTCCATTGCTTGTCGATTTCCCTCCGTCGATTCGCAACGCCTTTGAGTCGGCCTTCGGACCATCGGGGCTCACCCACCGGCCTACCGCTCCGCAATGGGTCAATCTGCTACAGGATCTCGAACAAGGCTTACAGGCCTGCAAACAAAATACGCTGCATCACTATCCCGCCGACGCCCGTGAGTGCCCGTGGTGCCGGATGGAAAAGATGCAGGGCGTTCAGTTGTTCATGCCCCCAAGCAGGCTTGGCGAAGCTGCGACCGTCGATGCGACGAGCAATGTCGCGGTGCTTTGGGCAGCCATTGAGAAGGTCGTTGCTCCAAATGACAAGGACTTGAAGCCGTATCTGCCGCAGCTCAATCTACAGCCAAGCGCGGTCGTTAATGAATGTCGCAAGGCATCGTGGCAAAAAAAGCTGTCCGGCACCATAGTGTGCACAGCGGGTATCGGTCTTATCGCAAACAACCCTGGCCTCGTTATCTTTGGCGGTGCCCTCATCGTGTGGGGGCTGATCCTCCTATTCTCGGGCACCAGTGCACGCACCTCATTAATTGCTAAAGCCCGCGATGTGGAAACAAGCTGGCTGAAAGCTCTATATGAATGGGAAGCCCGCTGCGGCTCGCTAGAATTTACGGCCTACAAGAACCATCTCGCCGACATGAAGCGGGAGCTTCAGGCGCTGCCGGCAAAAGAAACGCAACTCATCACCAAATACAAACAAAACCGGCGCGGGGAACAGCTTCGGCTCTACCTCGAAAAATTCCTGATCCGTCAATTCAGAATCAAGGGGATCGGCCCTGCCAAACTGGCAACTCTTACCTCCTACGGTATCGAGACCGCTGATGACATCGATGAAGTGGCGGTGATGCAAGTGCCAGGGTTTGGCCCGGTCAATGCGGCGAATTTGGTCGAATGGAAAAACAAACTCATTGGCCGGTTTGCCTATGATCCCAACCCCAACGCGCAGGATCAGACCATTATCGGCCGCATACGCGCTGACATACAACGTGAAGCCGGACAACTCCGCGCCAATTTGGCCCAAGGGCCAAGGGAGCTTCAGCGCATTGCACAGGCTATTGAGCAAAGACGATGTACATCGGATCCTGTGCTGATGAAGGTGTACGCGCAGCGGATGCAGGTGGTTGCCGATTTAACGGCGCTGAATATCCTTATGCCGGCTGTCGTACCCCCGTCGCGGCCGGCACCGCCCAAAGTACAACAGCGCGCTCCGGTGACGTCGGGCAGTAGCACCAGGCCGAGCCCTACCCCATCACGAACGTCAGCACCACCAAGTTGCCCTCGATGTTCCGGGGCCATGGTCCTTCGACAGGCCCGCCACGGCCGCAATTCGGGCAATCTATTCTGGGGATGCAGCCGGTATCCTGGTTGCACAGGAACCAGGAACGTTTAGCGATTTAATCGGGCATGCACGCGGTTATGCCTCTCTAATTAGCTTTATACTCGCGACTGTGATCTTCATGTGGCGAGACGGTTATCTGGGTGTTCTACGCCTACGTTTTGTAAAACACCCCTCGTCGGGGGAAAATTGCTTTGCTACGGTATAACGCTGCGATTCTCGCGCAGTAGGAGAAAGCCATGAAAAAGCTATTTGCCGCCGTTGTCGCTCTCGGCCTTCTGGCCGCGGCCCCCTCAATGGCCGCCCAGTGCAAAGACCCGAAGACTCACAAGTTCATCAAATGTCCGCCGGTTGCGCAAGCGGCAGCAACCACCGCAACACCGGCCGCTACTACGGCGCCAGCCACCAAGTGTCGCGACGCAAAGGGCAAATTTACGAAATGCCCAACAACTGGCACAGCGCCGAAGAAGCAATGCCGTGACGCGAAGGGCAAGTTTACGAAGTGTCCGGCCTAATTTCCTACGGCCTCGGTTCCCAGAGCCGAGGCTATTTCCAAACATGGACCTGGCAATGGCAAAATTTAGAGAGCCGCGTTTCGGTCAGTTATACGCTTCCCCGATGTGAACTGTTTTAAGGCCGTTGCGAAGCCAGACACAACACCCCGCCGAGAAAACTCTACCAGCTCGTTGACGCCACTGTCACTCTTGAGGTGCATAGTCTCATAGCGGCAAATGGGAATTTGGTAGTTGCTCTTAAAACGCCGGTCAGGACCGCCGTTTTTGTTCGGGTGCTTCCAGGTGTGCCCAACAATCTCCGCATCCCGAGGCACCGTCCCCTCCTCGATGAAGTTGCTGTCTTCCCACTTGATCTTCAGGTCAGTATACGGCACGGCGCCAACTTTGCTTCCGTCCTGCATAAGCACGATGTCCGGGAAAAAGTACATGACCTGCCGCCCCACGTGGAGGGCTGGCGGCGTCACATTGCTCGAAATCACCTCCGGCAGTGCATAGGCAAGCGTTGTTGGCTTCTTGCGAACGATATGGGACGCACCAGCGTTTCGTTTCCAGGTCGTAAGGTCCGTAACCTGGCCACCCGCCTCAATGTGCCATTTCCCCGCACAGTCACTTAACGTGTCGAAACTGTCAGTCAGTATCTGATACTGCTCTTCGACCGTTTCATCGAGTTCATAAAAGAGAACCGTTTTTCGACGATAGGAATCCAGCCACAATCCGACCAAGTAGCCTGGCAGCGCGGCGCCGACGAGCCAAAAGTCAACAAACGGCGTGATGGCTGCAATGACGAGACCAATGGCCGCCAAGCCCCAACCCAACACCATTGAGAGCTTAACCTGCCCCGCCTTGCGATTAATCTCGCTGAGCAATTCCGAAAATGCCTCGTCTCGCATCCCGAGAACATCGCTCGACTCAATCTCAATCATCTCCACGCCGGAATTATCGATGAGCGAATCTGGCAACATAGGACGAATCACCGGACGCGGCGCCGCCGCAGGTCGCCGTGCTCCCGCAGGGCTCAACGTGGCCCGGTAATACAGCCCTCCACGGCCAGCGTGGATATAATGCCCTCGGGGTCCTGTTCCGACGCGCAATCCCTTCACACCAACGGAAACGCCAACGCCTCCCTTCGAAAAGTTGAAGCGGAATGGTCCAGCACTAACAGACTTGCGGATATAGAATGGCATTGCCGCACTCCCCTATTACGGCACAACGTTCAAAAGCCGCAGCGTCGGCAAATCCATCGCACCTGTGACCGTGAGTTTGTTATCGGCCTGGAAGCGTGACAGCGCCGCCTTCGTTTGGTCATGGAGCACGCCGTCGGCAGGGCCAGGATCGTAGCCGCGGACAATAAGCGCGACTTGCACCTTCATGACGATCTGGCTGAGTTCGTCCTGGGTGTACTTTTTCGGCTTGGCATCTTGATCGGCGTCCACATTGACAGTCGTGTCGTTGACGACCGGTGCCGATACAAACCCCTGCACCTTAGGCGCCTTGGCCGGCTTTTTTGCGCGAACAGGAGGCGGCGGAGGCGGAGGCGAATAGATCGGCGCCGCATACAGACTGCTGCTGTAGTGGCTCGCATGGCCGCCGTAGCCGCTACCGTGGCTCGCGTGGCTGGCATGACTGCTGTGGCTTGAATGGCTTGCAAGGAGCGTCATGCGCGCCCGGTCACCCGGATCGACAAACATGAGAAGGTCCTTATGGGCCTCTGGCGGTGTGGCTCCGTCCGAAAAGACCGGCTGGCCACTGGTTTGTGCCACCGCATCATGCGTGACAGCGAACGGGGCTGCGGTGCCCATCAAAAGGGCCAATTTATCACGCCACGACATCGGATAAATCCTCCAGGGTCAGGGGTTTGAGATGTTGGCTTCGCCAGTCGTCGTTAGCGGACGCGAAGAAGCCCGCGCAGTGGTCCCGCACCACGCAGCCGCCGCAAGGAGCGGCAAACTTGTTCTTCCATTCCGAGATGGACTGCCGCGCAAAGGGCCACAGCGACCGCGGCAAAATGCAGAGTTGGAGGTTGTAGATCGAAACCTGCATCTTTCGGTTCGCCAGGAACCCAACCACGTCAGAGAGCGCATCGACGTAGCTGGCGGGATCGATCCAAAGCTTTTCCCTATTCCGCTTTGCAAAGCCCATCGGCTCAAGCCCCATAAGCGCCACATGCTCGACGAACGGCAGGCGACGATAGATGAAACTCGCGAGCTGCCGCAGGCGCGGAATGGTCATGGCATGGAGGACGACCCGGATTTCCACCTTCGCGCCGTTGAGTGCCAGTTGATAGAGCCCTTCAAGGGTCTCGTCGAAGGCGCCTGGCGCCCCCACCACCTCGTCATGCAGCGAGGCGACATCCGCATAGAGTGGGACGGCCCAGGTGGTGTGCGATCCCCCGACTGAGGTCCACTCGCGTGCCTCTTCAGCAAAGCGGAATTGCTGTCAATGCCGGACGAAATTTCCCCAAAAGTGCCGAAGTAAAATTCCCCACTTTC
>CAKZJB010000202.1 GCA_936940865.1 uncultured Asticcacaulis sp.
GCGTTGTCGACGACTTCATAGACCATGTGGTGCAGGCCCGAGCCGTCGTCGGTGTCGCCGATATACATGCCCGGCCGCTTGCGCACGGCGTCGAGACCTTTCAACACCTTGATCGAATCAGCGCCATACGCGTTGGTTACGATTTCGGGGTGTTCGGCGTTTTCGTCGCTCATGCGATGATGTCCACTTTATTCAACAAATTCAACAAATTGCGCACCCTCTACGCGAACGCCCAGGGCGCGCGATTTCAGGCCGTCGAACAGGCCCTGATCCGTGCCTGTAAACAGGGTTTGTAGGCCCAAAGCATGGGTCTCGTCAAACAATGCATGCCTGCGCCCAGGGTCGAGATGAGCCGCAACCTCATCGAGAAGCAGGATAGGCGGAGGGGCGGATTCCGCCTTTGCCAACCGTGCCCCTTGCGCCAGAATCACGTTCAGCAAAAGCGCCTTCTGCTCGCCGGTGGATCCTTCGGCCGCCGGACGATTCTTGTCGCGGTGAATGACGGTGAAATCCATGCGATGCGGCCCGAACAGCGACCTGGAAGCGGCCGCATCCCGGGCGCGGGATTGCCGGAACCCATTGATAATATAGGTGTTCAGGCCAGATTCTACAAGATCTTCCGCAATGTCTCCGGCCAATCCCAGATCGGCTTTCGGGAAGGGCCCGGTGTGGCGCTCGATCTCGGCCTGCAGCGCCTCGACGGCGCGGCGGCGCGCCTCAACCATCATCGCGCCCGTCTCGCCGAGCTTCTGTTCCAGAAGGGTCAGCCAGGCGTCGTCCGGCGGCCCGTCGGTCAGCAGCTTCAGCCGCTCGCGCAGGGCCTTTTCGTAGGCGCTGACAATGGCGGCATGGCCGGGTTCGGCGGCATAGGTCAGGCGGTCGAAGAAGCGCAGGCGTTCCGAGCGCGCCTCGATGAACAGGCGGTCCTGGGCAGGCGTCAGCCAGATCAGCCGTACGTGTTCGATCAGGCGCGCGGCGGGCGCCGGTTCGCCATCGATGCGCACCGTCCGTTTGTTGGGGTCGCGTGGATCGGACCCGGTGGCAAGCCGGACCTCGGTTTCACCTTCACCGAGGGTGGCGGCCACGCCCCAGGGGCGGCCGCGATCCTCGTCCGGCAGCCGGCGGCCCAAATCGGAAAACCCCGCGCCCCGCAGGCCCTTGCCCGGATTGAGCACACTTATGGCTTCCAGCAGGTTGGTTTTACCGGCGCCGTTCTGGCCGTAGAGATAGACGCTGCGGCCACGAAGCGCGAAGTCGAGCCGCTCATAGGAGCGGAATTCGGTCAGGGACAGGGACTGGAGGGCGCGAGACACGACGTCTCCTCCCTATGCGAAGCATGGGGAGGGGGTGAGCGTAGCAAGCGAATTGCGCTTGCCGCGCAAGGAAGTGGTGGAGGGGTTTCTTCTTCCTTTAGCTTCGCCCCCCCGGTCATTCGCTCCGCGAATGCCACCTCCCCATGCTTCGCACAGGGAGGAGAGAAAGGGGCCGCACACCGCTTAAACCCGCAGCGGCATCAGCACATACTGGACGCCGTTATCGGCGGGGTCAAGGACAAGCGTCGGCGACGAAGCGTCCGAGAAGCGCAGCTCGACGGTTTCGCCGCCGATCTGGGCCATGACGTCCAGGATGTAGCGGGCGTTGAAGCCGATATCGAGCGTGGCGTTGTCGTAGTCGATCTCAGCTTCCTCGACGGCCTGGCCGGCTTCGATATTGCGCACCGACAGCGTCAGGCGGCCGCTTTCGATCGTCATCTTCACCGAACGCGACTTTTCCGCCGAAATGGTCGAGACGCGGTCGACGGCCTTGGACAGGACGCCCGAGTCCACGATCATCGTCTTGTCGTTGCCGCGCGGGATGACGCGGCCATAGTCGGGGAACGAACCATCGATGATCTTGGAGGTCAGCGAAGCATCGCCGAACAGGAAGCGGATCTTGGCCGGGCTGACGGTCAGCTCGACATAGCCCGAGCCGTCGTCGAGCAGGCGGCGCGCCTGATCGATCGTCTTGCGCGGAATAATGATGCCCGCGCCGCCCATGGCGCCTTCGGGCGCCGGCATTTCAGCGAGCGCCAGACGGTGGCCGTCAGTGGCCACGGCGCGCAGGTAGTTCGAGCCGTCCTCGGCCAGCGTATGCAGGTACATGCCGTTGAGGTAGTAGCGCGTTTCTTCCGTCGAGACGGCGAAGCGGGTCTTGTCGATCAGGCGCTTCAGGTCATCGCGCAGGATCTGGTAGGTAACGCCGTCATGGTCGCCCGACATGATCGGGAAGTCGCCGGCTGGCAGGACCGGCAGGGCGAAGCGCGACCGGCCGGCGGAGACGTTGAGGCGCGGATCGTCGCCGGCGGCATAGCGCAGATCGACATCGGCGCCTTCCGGCAGCTTGCGGACGATTTCGTAGAGGGTGTGGGCGGGCGCCGTGATCTGGCCCGGCACCTGGACGGTGGCCTCGGCCGTATCGACGATTTCCATATCGAGGTCGGTCGCCGAGAACGACACACTGCCCCGCTCGGCCGACAAAAGGACGTTCGACAGGATGGGGATGGTGTTGCGGCGTTCGACGACGCTCTGCACGTGGCCAAGGGCTTTGAGCAGCGCGCCACGCTCGATAGTGAACTGCATCTACGGTGTCCTATTTGAGCTCTTCCGGCCGGACTCTTTTGAGACCGGGGGGCGGACATTACACGATCAGGCGCAAGACTCAAGGAATAGAGTAAAAAGGGGAACGGAGTCCGCAAACCCCGTTCCCGAAAGCGGTTCAGTTGCTGCGCAGCTTGCGCGTCAGGGCCTCGACGTCGCGGGCGATCTGGTCGTCCGAGGTCAGGAGTTCCTCGACCTTCTTCACGGCGTGCAGGACGGTCGTGTGGTCGCGTCCGCCGAAACGGCGGCCGATATCGGGATAGGACCGCGTCGTGTGCTGCTTGCACAGCCACATGGCGACCTGGCGCGGACGGGCAACCGAACGGGTGCGGCGCTCCGACAACAGATCCGCCTGCTTAAGGCCGAAATGGTCGGCCGTCAGCTTCTGGATTTCATCGACGGTGATGCGGCGCTCCACCGAAACCTTCAGGTTCGGTTGCAGCAAGGCCATGGCTTCTTCCAAAGTCAAACTCCCAAGACGAGGGCCGGCGGACGCCACCAGGGTGTTGACCGCGCCTTCAAGCTCACGGATCGACCCCGGCACGCGCTCGGCCAGAAATTGCATGACGTCGGCGCGCGGATTTTGCCCCGCAATGCCGAGTTTCTGCGAAAGTTGTGCGAGCTTGCGCTCGATGATGCCGATGCGAAGCGACTGATCGGCCACATCCAGCGCGCATACCAGACCCGAGGACAGGTGCGAACGCAGGCGGGCTTCGATCTCGCTCAGCTGCGACGGCGGCCGGTCGGCGGTGAAGACGATGCGGCGGTTATTTTCCATCAGCGCGGTCAGCGTGTGGAACAGTTCTTCCTGCGACGACGTCTTGCCGCCGATGAAGTGGACGTCGTCGACCAGCAGCAGGTCGGCGCCGCGAATCTCTTCCTTGAAGGCGGCGGTCGACTTGTCCATCAGCGCCTTGACGAAGGTCGAGGTGAACTTTTCCGCCGTGAGATAGACGATGCGGGCGTCCGGACGGCGCTGTTGCGCTTCCCAGCCGATCGCGTTCAGGAGGTGCGTCTTGCCGTAGCCGTAAGGGCCGTGGAAGAAGACCGGGTTGAAGTGGCCGTCCGCCCAGCTCGCGACCTGGCGCGACATGGTGTAGGCGAACTCGTTGCCGCGGCCGGGCACGAAGGTTTCGAAGGTCAGGCGTTCCTGCAGGCCGGTGATGCGGCCGGTCAGCTGCGCCGTGGTGGGCACGCTCACAGGCTGGGCGGCGGGCATCTGGATCGGCGACCGGTGCGCCGAACGATCGGCGGCGCTGTCGGCCGGAATGGCGCTCATGGTGCGCAGATCCTGCGACCGGATGTCCTGGACGGGACGCACCGGCGCAACCGATGTCTCCGGCATGCCGGCCGCGCGGGCCTGGTCATCGTATTCGACGCGCGACTTGACATCGAGGATGCGGGCATCGGGATCGTGCTGCGCCCAGAGTTCCTGCGCCCGGCGGATGGCATTGCGCGAAATCCAGTCGCGCGCATAGGCGGTGGGGGTGACGAGAACCGGATCGCCGTACGGCCCCGGTTTGACGCTCGACGGCGCCACGTAGGAATTATAAGGCCCTTCGCCGAGTTCACGGCGGAGGACGGATGCCACTTTAGACCATACCGTCTCAGGTAGGATCGGCGACCAGCTTGTCATGCTTGGCATTTTTTGTGCGCCCCGATCATGTGCCCCATACTTACTCATACGCTTTTACTCCTCCCCGGCAGCCCTTCTGGACCGCCAGTTATCTTTCAGAGCCCCGCCACCCTAGCCCAGGTACGTACGCAGCCTTAGCCGTGACAGCCGCATTCAGCACCGTCACGACCTGCCGCTCATGCGCCGGCTTTCCTCCGCACCGGCAAGCGACCCCTAGTCCACGCCCCAAAACAACCGTCGGGAGCGCAAAAACCCGACCACACACCAAAAACGCGAACACTCGGCGTCAGGTCATAGCTTTCCCGTGCCTGAAAATAACGCCTCAGGCCGCGGAACCGAATGAAGGCTCGCAGACATAATCCTGAGCCAAAAGACTGCTTGAACTCTCCGGCGCGCGTTTTTTTCGGGCGCCACCCAATTCATCCGTGTTGGGATGAAACCAGGCGAGAAGGCGTCCAAATTAGCGCCCCGGAGACGCGCGTCAATCCCGATATTTTCGCGACTACGCTGATTATTTTGTTGACTCCGATAAGCCGTTCCCGTGCAAAGGGAATTTGAAGCTTTATTAACTCTTCATTAACTCTTTTGTGAAGCCCCGAAAATATAGACGCACGCATGTGCGGCCGCGGAGCATCCTGCGGAAAAATAAAAAGCCGCCCACGCACAATTCGTGCGCAAACGCGGTCAACAGATTGTGAGGAAATAGGCGGCCGCAAGAGGACCGCGAGGCCGGCGCCGTCCGGAGGCGGCGCCGGGAAGCGTAGTTTACGCGACGCTCAGCTTCTTCAGCTGGGCGGCCAGGCGCGAGACCTTGCGCGAACCGGTGTTCTTGTGCACGACGCCCTTCGAGACGGCGCGCATCAGTTCCGACTGGGCCTCGACAAAAGCCGTGCGGGCAGCGGCGGCATCGCCGGCGGCCAGCGCCTCTTCGAACTTGCGGACGAAGGTGCGGACGCGCGAACGGCGCGCCTTGTTGACTTCGGTACGGCGAGCGATCTTGCGGATCGCCTTGCGGGCGCCAGGATTATTGGCCATTCATCACCTGAAAACGGACGAAAGTTGTAAACATGACCGCCCGGGACAGGACCGGGGGCCGCGAAATTCAAGGCGGCGGGATATAACCGATGACTGCCCCCCGGTCAACGCCTGCACATGCGCTTTTCGCCGCATCGGCATAAAATTATTCACACGGGTGGAAGAGTCGCGGACCTCTTGCCACGGGCCAGGGCGCCCAGCCCCGGTGTGCGCGCCCCCGCCGGCGGCCGGCTCCGTACGCTCCCTGAGCGGAACGAACGCCCGATTTACCTGGCCGGGACGCCTAACCGACCGCTTCCGGTGCCTTCTCCAAGAGACCGGCGGCGATCAGGCTCTGCGCCGTCGAGCGGACCGCGTCCGTGGCCGAGCGCGGACGCCAGCCCAGGTCCTGCCACGCACGCGCCGGAGAGCAGGGCGCGTAGTGGCCGAGATCCGGCAGGGCGCGGGACGCCGAGCCGTCGAACATGGCCCGGAGCCTCAGGACGATGTCAGGGGCCGTCCTGCGGCAGATGCGCCCGGCATGCTCATGGAACTCCGCCGACAGCAGCTGCGCCACGTCTTCGAGCCACAGAAAGCCCGCGGTGGCGACGTAACGGTTGCCGATCGACAGGTCGTTGCCCAGCACCCGCATATAGAGGTCGGCAAGATCGCGCACGTCGATGCCTTCGAAGCCGATGCGCGGCAGGTCGCGATATTCACCGGCCATCAGGCGCCGGATCAGGCCCGTGCCGCCGCCCGTGGACGCCTCGCCGATCACCGGGCCGAACACCTTGCCGGCATTGATGACGCTGACGCCCATCTCCTCGAAGCTCATGGCGAAGTCCCAGACCGCCAGTTCGGCCCGTGTGCGCGCTTCCTGGCCGGCGCTGAGACGGCCCGACGCCAGGTCCGACCAGTCCGCCTCGGTAAAGGGATTGAAACGCGTGCCCGCCTCGGCGTCGCGGATATGTCCGCCGACGATGGCCGAGGTCGAGGACGCCACGATAATGCGGGTGACGCCGGAGGCGCGCGCGATGTTCAACACGCGCAGGATGGCCGATACGGCGCCCTGGACCAGGGCCTGGCGATTGTGTCCCACCACGGCCGGCAGGGGCGATGCGGGAACGATGACCGCGTCCACGCCTTCCATGGCCCGCGCCCAGCCGGCGTCGGCGCCGAAGTCGGCCGGCACGTATTCGAGCGCGTCGACCGGTGCGTATTGCGACAGGATCGTCCTGAGCCGCTCAGGGTCTTCGGAATGGTCGAGCGTGCCGCGCACCGCATGCCCGGCATTCAGAAGCGAAACAGTCAATTGCCGGGCTACACACCCGCCGGCATCGGTCACCAGAACCGCGCGATATCGCATGCGGACGGCCTCCATCAGGGTCCGGGCTCTTCCCGGAAGCCGGATATTATAGGCCGCAATGCCACGGACGTCAAAAACCTGTGGATTAACGCTGGCAAACCGGACAGAAGAAAGTCGAGCGGCCCTGATGGACCTTGCGCTCGATGACGCCGCCGTCCTCGTGTTTGCAGGGCTCGCCCTCACGGTCGTAGACGCGGAAGCTGTGCTGGAAATAGCCGGCCTTGCCCTCCGCCGATGTGAAGTCGCTGATCGAAGACCCGCCGGCGGCGACGGCTTCGGCCAGGACCGTCCTGATGGCCTCGACCAGTGCGCCGGCTTCTTTCGGCTTGAGATCGGCCGAGCGGCGGTCGGGGCTGAGCCGCGCGCGCCACAGGGCCTCGCAGACATAGATGTTGCCGAGGCCGGCAATGCCCGCCTGGCCCATCAGCAGCGCCTTGAGGTTGGCGGAGCGGCCCCTGGCCTGGGACAGCAGGTAGTCTGGCGTCAGGGCGTCCGACAAGGGCTCGACACCCAAGGATTTATACCACCTGGCGTCGTAAAGCTCGTCGGGCGTCATCAGCAGCATGAAGCCGAAACGGCGCGGGTCGTAGAAGTCGATGCGCGCGGCCTGTCCGTCCGGCCTGGTCGCGACCGTCTGGAAATGCAGATGCTTGGGGTCGGGCTTAACCTGGCGATAGTAGTGCCCGAGTCCGTCCGCCGACGTGTCGATCTGAAATCGCCCGGTCATGCCGAGATGCGTCACCCACACATGTTGCGTGTCGAGATAGGCCAGCAGGTATTTGGCCCGGCGCTCGAGCCTCAGCACCGTCGCGTTATCGAGACGGCGGGCGAAATCCTTCGGGAAGGGATAGCGCAGATCGGCGCGGTTCGTCCGCGTATGTGAAAGCATGGCGCCGGTCAGATACGGATCGAGCCCCAGACGGACGGTTTCGACCTCTGGCAATTCGGGCATCTCGGGGCCCTAAGCCACGCGAATGAAGCGCTTGCTGACATCGCCGAGATCGGCGTACCACTGGCGGGGGTCCAGCGCGATATCGTCGTTGAGCGCCATGGCGTCCCAGTTGAGCCTGGGCGGCTTGCGTTCCGAGGCGGCGACGATGGCGCGCAGTTCCGCAGCCGACGTGACGCCGACCACCACGGTCGATACGCCCTGCAGATTGAGGGCGAAGCTCAGGGCGGCGTGCAGCGGATCGGCCCCCTGTTCCATCATAAGCCGGCGCACCTTCGACAGGTGCGGCCCGATGGCGACCAGGTTCGACGGCAGGGCTTCGCGCGGCAGGAAAAGCAGGCCCTGCAGGAAGACGGAGCGCACCTGGACCTCGATGCCGAGGTCCGCCATGGCGGCGATCTCGCCGTTCCTCACCAGGCGCTGGTCGAGGATCGAGCACGGGACCTGGACGATGTCCGGCTTGAAGCGCCTGGCCAGCAGCAGCGGCTGGTCCTTTGCGGTGGCGGAAATGCCGATCCGGGTGATCAGGCCTTCGGCCTTCAGCTTTTCGAGGCGTTCCCACAGGGCGTCGCCGCCCTCGCCCGTCAGGTCCTCGGCGGAATCGACCAGGGCGGCATGCGCACGCACCAGGCCCATATGGTCGACCGAGCGGCGCAGGCGCGATTCAAGCCAGTCGAGCCCCTTGTCGAGGCGGAGCGTCCGCACCTGGGGCTTGAACGGCGACGGGAACGGCCAGCAGCGGCCTAGGATCCGCTCGACGTCGCCGTCATAATGGGCCGCGTCGATGTGCTTGATGCCGCAGTCGCCGGCCAGGGCCAGGATCTGGCGCACCTCGTCCTCGCCCACGCGGCCGCGCGTGTTCGATATGCCGTAATCACAGCCGAATTGTGCTGAGCCTAGACCTAAACGGGCGACCATGGGGAGGGTGATGCTCTCGAATCTTAACCATACCGGTTAAGGGCATCGTCGCCGCTAAATCTTAAAGAACCTCTGAACAGAAAATAAAAATCCCGTATGCCTGGGGATAATTTATGGTAAATTTCCTGTTAATCCTCGTTAACAAACGGCTAACTATCCGTGTCATAAGCCAAAATCCGGCGTCTGCGAAGTGCATAAGTCGGCCCCGGCTGTGGATAAGCGCGGGGAGACGGTTAACGTCCGTTAAGCTCCCTTAAGGAAGGTTAAAAGCCGTAAACCGCGATCCGCTCGTCCTCGTTCGAGATGCTGACGCCCAGGTCGGTGACATGGCCGTTGGCGATGCTGTAGACCCAGCCGTGAACGGTCAGGTCGTGCCCGGCACGCCACGCCGCGGTCGTAATCGGGTTCAGGGTGACGTTGCGCACCTGCGCCCGGACGTTAAGCTCGCACAGGTGGTCGACGCGCTCGGTCTGGCTGCTGCACGCCTCGAGTTCATGATGGTGGGTGTGCGCCAGTTCGCGCACCGGGGAAAGCCAGTGGTCGATCAGGCCGTGGTCGTCGGACTCAAGCGCCGTGCGTACGCCGCCGCAGCCGTAGTGACCCACGACCAGCACGTGCTTCACCTTGAGGACGGCGACGGCATACTGCAGCGTCGACAGGTAGTTGGCGTCCTGTGGCGGCGCAAGGTTGGCGACATTGCGGTGGACGAACATTTCGCCGGGATCGAGATTAACGATTTCGTTGGCCGGCACGCGCGAATCCGAGCAGCCGATCCAGAAATATTCAGGGCTTTGCTGGTTGACGAGACGGCGGAAGAATTCCGGATCCACCTGGGTCTTTTTCTCGGCCCAGATACGGTTGTTCTCGATAAGCTTGTCCAGCATCGGCGGTCCTTTGCGAAAACCCGCCGCCGTTTAGCGTCGCCAATGCGAAGGAATCAAGCCTTTTGTACGTGCGCGAGACCGAGAACGAAACTCCGGACCGCTTCGATGCCGCCGTCTATCGCCAGTCCCGCCTTCTCGAACGAGCCGTAACGGATCAGCAGGATCAGCACGACCACACCCAAAAGTGCCAACAGCCCTTCGAACAGGTTGATCGCCAGGTGGACCGGCCGCACACGGCTGACGCGCGCATAGGAGGTCAGGCCTTCGGGCGCGCGCAACGGACTGGAAAATTTCATGGGAACCCCCGGGATATTTAAGGGCAGTTAACTCTAAAACGCGACCGCCGCCAAGGGGATGCGCGCCGCAGGGGATGAACACCTGAAAATTGACGTTAGGGCATCTGCGTTATTGTCCTGTTCACGCAATTGGGGATATCAATTGCGGCTGACCGTCCGCCTTGCCGATTTTACCGCCCCATGAGCGAATCCGAATCACCGACAGCGCCGCTGGCGCGCCTCAAGATGAGCGACGTTGCCCGCCTGGCCGGAGTTTCGGTCTCGACGGTATCCCGCGCCCTGGCCGGCAGCCCGCTCATTCCCCAACCCCTGCGCGACAAGATCGAGGCGATTGCCGCCGAGGCGGGCTATGCGGTCAACCATTCGGCGCGAACCCTGCGCATGCAGACGACGCGCACCATCGGCGTCGTCCTGCCCATCGGCGAAAAGACCGACCAGCGCGCCACCGACCCCTTCCTGATCGAGATGGTCGGCCACCTGACCGACGAGGTCATCAAACGCGGCTATGACCTGCTGGTCAGCAAGGCGCCGGCCCCGCGCGAGGGCTGGTTGTCGACCCTGATCCAGTCCCACCGCTTTGACGGCATGCTGATGATCGGCCAGAGCGACCAGAGTTCGGGCCTGGACGACGTGGCGCGCCGCTACATGCCCATGGTGGTGTGGGGCGAGCGGTCGCCGGAGTCCGCCTATTGCTCGGTCGGCGTCGACAACGCCTATGGCGGCCGGCTGGCCACCGACCACCTGCTCAGCATCGGCCGCCGCCGCATCCGTTTCCTGGGGCCGCTGGACGTTCCCGAAGTCGCGGCGCGTCATCGCGGCTATCTCGAAGCGCTCGACGGCGTCGGCGCCGAAGCCGGCGAGCCTGTCGCCAGCACCTTCGCCCATGTTTCGGCCTACGAGGCGACGCGCAGGTTGATCGAAAGCGGCGACCGCTTCGACGCCCTCTTCTGTGCGTCGGACGTCATCGCCGGGGGCGCCCAGCGCGCCCTGATGGACGCGGGACGGCGCATTCCCGCCGACGTTGCCATCGCCGGCTTCGACGATGTCCCGCTGGCCCAGTATATGTCACCGCCGCTGACCACGATCCGTCAGGATCTAAAGGTCGCCGCCAATCTGATGGTCGAACTCCTGTTTCGGCGCCTGGACGGGACGGCTACGCCGTCAAGCGTCATTCCCGCCCGGCTGGTCATCCGCGCCTCGACGACCGGCTGAAGCATTTTCCCTTCGACGTGAACCGATGGAAGCCGCCGTTTCCGGCCGATGCCGGTAACCCGGCATTTTTTACATGCCTGAAACATTTGATTCTTGATTTGTTAAGAGTTGGCCCTATATCATGCAAACGATTGCAAGACGCGGTGGTCCGGTCCCCTCTCCCCCCACAGCGACCCGCCGATTGCCCGAAGGTCCGCGGCACCCCCAAACCGCGAACCTTGCAACGGCACCGCCAAACGACCTTGCATCGTCTGACTGACCGCTTCCGGCCCACCCCCCCTCACCGCCGGAAGCGGTCTTTCATTTTCCGGCACAGCCATCCCCTTGTCATCCGCCGATCTTTCGGTCAAATGCCTGTCAGGGCCCGAATAACGGGACTTCAGAGACACGCAGGGGCACAGCATGGCGGAAGCCGAAAAGGACAGGGCGGGCACGGCAGGCCTGAAAACCATCGTCGCGGCCAGCGCCGCCGGCACGACCTTCGAATGGTACGACTTCTTCATATTCGGCACGCTGACCACCATCATCGCCAGGAACTTCTTCGCCGGCGTCTCAGGCACCCTCGGCACCATCCTGACACTCTCGACCTTTGCCGTGGGCTTCATCGCCCGGCCGATCGGCGCCCTGGTCTTCGGCCATATCGGCGATAAAAAAGGCCGCAAGGGCACCTTCCTCTATACGATCCTCGTCATGGGCCTGGCGACCATCGCGATCGGCTTTTTGCCGACCTACGCCCAGGCCGGCAATCTGGCGCCGATCCTGCTGGTGCTGCTGCGTATCGTGCAGGGCTTTGCACTGGGCGGCGAATATGGCGGCGCGGCCATCTATGTGGCGGAACACGCGCCATCGAACAAACGCGGGGGCTTTACGGGCTGGATCCAGACCTCGGCCGCCTTCGGCCTGATCGCGGCGCTCGGCATCATCCTGGTCACCCGGACGGCCGTCGGCGAAAAGGTCTTCGCCGACTGGGGCTGGCGCATTCCGTTCGTCGTCTCGGCCGGCCTTCTGGCCGTTTCGGTCTATATCCGCGCCAAAACGGCCGAAAGCCCGGCCTTCAAGGCGCTGCACGAAGAGGGCCGCATCGCCAAGTCGCCCCTGTCGGAAATCTTTACGCGCTGGCGCAACCTCAAGGGTATGCTGATCGCCCTGTTCGGCTTCATGACCGCGCAGGGCGTCATCTGGTACACCAGCTTCTTCTACACCCAGGTCTTCCTCGACAAGATGGTCAAGCTCGACCCGGCGCAGATGAACCTGCTGATCATGGGCATGACCCTGGTGTCGGCCTTCCTCTACATCACCTTCGCCTCGCTGTCGGACCGCATAGGCCGCAAGCCGGTCATGATCTTCGGCATGCTGCTGGCCAGCCTGTTCTTCTATCCCGGCTTCCAGATGCTGCTGCACTTCGGCAATCCGGCGCTGGAGCAGGCGTCGAAGCGCGCGCCCGTCGTGGTCGTCGCCGATCCGGCGCAATGCACCTTCCAGTTCGACCTGTTCAATACGGCGCAGTTCACCTCGCCTTGCGACCTGGCCAAGCGCGTGGTCAGCGACGTCGGCGTGTCCTATGTCAACAGGGCGGCCCCCGGCACGGGCGCGGTCGTCCAGGTCGGCGATGCGCGGATCGCCGTGCCGTCAGGCCAGGGCCTCGACAAGGCGGGAATCAAGGCGCTGAAGGACAAGGCCACCAAGGACATCAAGGCCGCGATGAAGGCCGCCGGCTATCCCGACAAGGCCGACCCGAAGCAGGCCAACCTGTGGGCCATGTTCGGCGTGCTGTGCGTTCTGGCGGTGGCCTGTACGGCGCTTTACGGCCCCATGGCGTCGGCCCTGGTCGAGATGTTCCCGACGCGCGTGCGCTATACGGCGATGAGCCTGCCTTACAATATCGGCACGGGCTGGTTCGGCGGGCTGCAGCCGGCCCTGTCCTTCGCCATGGTGGCGGCGTCCGGCGATATCTATTTCGGGCTTTGGTACCCGATCGTCACGGGCCTGATCGCCGTCGTCGTGTCGCTGCTGTTCCTCAAGGAAACCAGGGGCCGCGACCTGCATATGATCGAGTAATATTGCACCTCCCCGTTTCCGAAGGAAATGGGGAGGGGCAAAACTACTCCGGTCCACTGCCGTCGATAGCTTTTACCCTGACATGGCTCTTGTCGTTGTGGCCGGCGGCATCGATCACCATAAGGTCGTAAAACCCTTCAGCTTTCGGCGACCAGCTGAACTCGCCATTGACGTCCTCGGGCAAGGGCTGGCCGTCGATATACCAGGTGATTGGACGCTGGCCGCGCGCCGATAGCTTGAGCGGCCGGACGACCTTGAGGGTGCCCGACGCATCGCCGGACGCTTCGACATAGACGGTCGTGTTCCTGGGCGGAAACAGGATCGAGGCGCGTGAATCCGGTCCATTCAAGGTTTTCAGCGCCACCGGCGCTCGGGCCGGCGCGAGAGGGGCCGGCAGCTGTGACGGCGCCTGCAGAATGTCGAAGACATCGAACAGCAGGGGTGCGGAAGCCTCACGGCCCGTCTGGTCAGCGCGCGCGCCGCCATCGGGCCGGCCGGTCCACACCATGACGGCATAGCCGCCCGCCACACCCACGGCCAGCGCGTCGCGATAGCCGTAGGATGTGCCGGTCTTGAAGGCCGGGCGGTTGCCGGCGCGCATCAGTGGCCCTGGCAAGCGGCCCGCGGGCGCGGGTGTTTCGCGCAGGATGGCGACGATCTTGTCGGCCGCATCGGCCCGCATCAGCCGCGTTCCGCCATCGCTTAACCGCCGCTTTTCGTCGTCGACCGTATAGGCGAGCGGCTTGGCCAGGCCATGGTCGCCAAGCGCGGCATACAGCAGCGCCAGGTCGTCGAGCCGGATGCCTTCGCCACCGAGCGCCAGGGCCAGGCCGGCGTCGCGCAGGCGCGATTTCGGGCGGTAAAGTTGTACGCCGGCGGCTTCCAGCCGGCCTTCGAAGGCGTCGGGACCGACGCGATTGAGCACCGACACCGCCGGCACGTTCAGCGAGTTGACCAGGGCCTCCTTTACGGAGACTTCGCCATGGAAAACGCGGTCGAAATCTTCGGGCTGGTAGTCGCCGAAGCGCGTCGGCACGTCCATCAGCCGCGTATCGGGCGCGATGACGCCGTCTTCGAAGCCGAAGCCGTAGATGAAGGGCTTGAGGCTGGAGCCCGGCGAGCGCACGGCCCGCGTCATGTCGACCCAGCCGCCCGGCCGGTCGAGCCCGCCGGACCCCACCGAAGCGCGCACGCCGCGTGTGCCTATGTCGATGACCAGGATGGCGACCGAGGAATTGGGGCCCTGTTGCCTCGCCGTCGCGGCGGCCAGGGTTTCGAGACGCTGTTGCAGGTTGGCGTCGAGCGAGGTCACCACCGTCGCCTGTAGGCCCTTGACCTCGCGCGCCAGCCGTCCGGCCGTATGCCAGGCGATCGCCGGAAAAACGGCACGTTGCGAGGCGACCTTCTCATTCATGGCCTCACGCACCTGGAGACCGTCGATGGCGCCAGCCTTCTGCAACCGTTCCAGCAAGCGGTCGCGCGCTACGCGGGCGGCATTCGGGTGGCGGTCGGGGCGGCGGGCTTCCGGTGCCTGAGGCAACGAAATCAACAGTGCCTGTTCGCCCAGCGTCAGGCTTTCGGGTTCATGACCGAAATAGCTGAGCGACGCCGCACGCACCCCTTCGAGATTGCCGCCATAGGGTGCCAGCGACAGGTAGATCGACAGGATGTCCCGCTTGGAATAGCGCAACTCCAGTTGCAGGGCGCGCAGGGCCTCGACCGCCTTGTTGCCATAGTCGCGCGGGTGCGGCGACAGAAGCCTGGCGGTCTGCATGGTGATGGTCGAGCCGCCCGACACGATATTGCCGGCGTGCAGGTTGGACAGCAGCGCGCGCATCACCGCCGTGGCGTCGACGCCGGGATGCCAGTAGAAGCGCTCGTCCTCGATCTTCAGCAGGTGCTGAACGAAGGTCGGATCGGTGCGGTCGAGATCGGCGCGGATACGCCAGCGGCCGTCGTCCACCGGTAGCGCCCGCAGCCAGGCACCGTTGCGGTCAAGCGCCACAGCCGAGGCCCGCTCCGCCTTGGTCATGTCCGGCGGCAGGGCCAGGTTCAGCGCCGCAATCGCCACCTGGGCGCCGATAAGGCCGATCAGGGTTTTGACCAGGGCGGGAATGAAACGGTCGAGTTGGAGAGATGGCAAGGTAGACCTTCTTCGGCCCTCCCCGTTTTGGCTGCCGCCGAGGCCGGGGAGGGAGGACCGCCGAAGGCGGTGGGCGGGGCCATTCTGTAGAAGCAACACGCCGAACTACTCAAAATTTTGCACAGGTGGACGTTTCACTAATCGTATCAAACAGCGGCGATTGAAGCACCGAAGAGCCCCGCCCACCACGCTTCGCGTGGTCCCCCCTCCCCGTAAACGGGGAGGGCCGAAACGAGGTATACTGTCATCTTCCGCGCATACTCAATCTGGTGTTTATCCCTCACCCGGACGCGTTTGGCGCCCATCCTCTCCCCTTGAAAGGGAGAAGAGGGGGCCTACCGTCCCGCGATCACGGTGCGGCTGCCCGAGGTGCGGCCGAAGGTTTCCGGACGGTAGAAGTCCTTGGCCTCGGCGCCCGGCAGGTAGTAGTCGCCCGGCGTCGTGGCGCGCGCCATGTAGGCGACGCTGAAGTCCTTGGAAGACGACACATCGAGCGCCGCCACGAAGCGATCGTCGCGCGCCTCCTGCACCTTGGTGTCGGAAAGCTGCCCGACAAAGCGGAACGGTCCGTTCTGCACATCCTCCGACGACAGGGTCGAGTCGATCTCGAAACCGGCCGGAAGAGCGTCATCGACCACGATCGGCCGCGTCTCCGCCCGGTCCGAATGGCCCGAGATGACGATGATGATGCGATCACCCTGGGTCAGGTGCGACGGATCGATGCGCTGGCCGTTCAAGGCATAATAGCTCTTGGTCAGGCTGAGGCCGCTGGCCATGCTGCCCGGCGGCGCCAGCGGCGTACCGATCACCGTCACCGTGCGCCACAACGGACCGGAGCCCGTATTCTTGAACGTCACGCCGTCGAAGCGCGTGACACCAAAGCGCTGAACGTTGAGACCGCCCGGCAGGACGGTGACGTTATTCGCTGCCACGTGGGTCGGACCCGCCGCCTTGAGCATGGCCGAGGCCGCGCGCAGGACGAAGGCCTGTTCCTGGGTGTTGAGCTGCGACGGCGCCTTCATGGCGTTTTCCAGGCGCGGGGCCAGGGATGCGCCGATGTCCGGATTGCCGGATTCGTAGGCGAGCGCGATGACGCCGGCGAGATCCCGCAGCGGCGACTGATACCAGTCGTTCGGATCGGAATAACCGAGCGTGGCGATCGCCTGCTGGAAGGCGGAGCGGGCGCGGGCGCGGTCACCCATGATGGCCAGGCCGGCGGCAACCTGGGCGCGGGCCAGCGGCGATTGTTCCTCACGGAACTGCACGTCGCGGTACCAGCGCAGGCGGGCGAGATCCCCCGTGCCGCCCTTGGCCATGACGTAGAGCGCATAGGCCGAGGCGCGCGAGCGCAGTTGCTTGGTATATTGCTCGCCGGTCAGCCCCAGGAAGCGCCAGTAGTCGGGCGAGGACAGGCGGTAGTTGACCGAAGCGAAACCGTCGGGACGCGACAGGCTGCGCATGGCGTTCATCGCCTTGTCGATCGCCTCCTGCGGCACGTAGGCGCCACGGGCGCGCGCCTGCAGCAGGAAGTCGGTGGCATAGGCGCCGATGAAACCCGTCGCCTCGGCGTCGCCGACACGCCACAGGCCGAAGGCCCCGTCTTCCGACTGGCGGTCGAGGATCTTCTGCACGGCGGTCTTCAGCGCATAGTCGGACGGCCGCGCCTTGTCCTTGCCGACCAGGGACTGATCGGCATAGAGCCACGGCATGGCGGCCGAGGTCACCTGCTCGGTGCAGCCATACGGATATTTGTCGAGCGCCGCCGCGATCGGCGCCGGGTCGATATTGCGGAAGGGCGAATAGCTGACCTGGACCGTGGCGGACCCCGGCTGCAACCCGGCCAGAAGCGCGGGCGACGGCGCGAAGACGCCGTTCACCGGCTGCTGGTCGACCGACACGCGGTTTTCCGGACCCCAGCCGTTGCGCGTCTGGATCTGGAAATCGTCGCTGAAACTGTAGCCCTGGCCGTTCAGCCCGATATGCACGGTTGAAATGCCCGTGGTGTTGGGCGCCGTCATCGGGATGGCCTGGATGACGCGCTGGCTGTGGTTGAGGTTGAAGGCCTTCTCGAACGCCAGGATCAGGCCCTGCAGGCCCTTGACGATGGCGGTGTAAATGCCTGGCTTGCCGTCGACATTGTCCAGCTCCAGCGTGGCGAAGGCCTTGTCGCCCGGATTGAGGAAGCGCGGCAGGGCCAGGTCCATGACCACCGGCTCGCGCACGATCAGCTTCTGCGCGGCGGAGCCCACGGCATCGTCGGTCCAGGCAACCGCCATGACGCGCAGTTCACCATTGAACTTGGCAATGGGCAGACGGACGGTCGCGCGGCCGTCCATGCCGGTTTCGATCACGCCGGACCACAGGGCGACCGTGCGGATCGGCGTCGTCGTCAGCCCTTCGCCGCCGATCTGGTCGCCACCGAATTCGATCGGCGCCGGCGCCCCCAGGTTCGGGTCAAGCAGGCGGCCATAGTCGTCGTTATAGTCGACGGCCAGGGCCTTCTTGCCGAAGTACCAGTCGACGGGATTCGGCGTCTGGAACTTGGTGAGGTTCAAAATGCCCTGGTCGACCACGGCCAGCGAAACGCGGGCGCGGTCGCCGAGCTTCAGCCCGTTGATCCTGACCGGCACGTCGATATAGCCGTGGCCCGTCTTGTCGAGCTGCGGCTTCTGCGGCTGGTCGCTGGCCGGCAGGTCGATCTGCAGCTTGCGGTTCCGGGCGTCGAGCGGGATATAGACCAGGCCGATGGCGCGGCGCGGCTTCGATGCCGTGACCGGGTCGCGCGGCTGAATGACCGACACCATGACATAGGCGCCGCCCCCCCAGGCCGCGGTCGTTTTCAGACGCACCGTCGTGCCGCCGTCGCCGACGCTGACGGTCTTGAGATCGATGACATGGTCGGTGGCGACCGCGATCTGCGCCTCGCCCTTGTAGGGCGCCTTCAGAGTCAGGTCGACCGTGTCGCCCTGGTTATAGTGCTTTCCGCCGGTCGACAGGCGCACGAAGTCGGGCGCATCGGAGCCCTTCTGCGTCGAGCCCCAGCCCGAGGCGAAGCGCGCCACGGTCCGCGCCTTGCCCGGAACCTCGACCTCAAGGCGATAATCGCCCCAGTCGAGTCCCTTCGGAATGGTCACGCCGGTACTGGCGTTCAGGTCATAGCTCTTGGTGAAGACCGGCACGTCGCGATGGGTCGAACGCCAGTTCCATTTGCCGTCCTGGATATACCAGTCATAGTCCCAGTGCTCGGCGATCAGCTTGACCTGCACGCCCCTGACCGCGACCTTCTGGCCCTGCGGCGTCAGCGCGACGATGTTGAACATCATCTGCGGCGTGTCGCGCCAGGAGTTGCTATCCTTCTGATCGACCTTGACACCGAGATAGAGCGGCGACGGCATGATGTGCAGGGTCTGCGATTCCTTGACCGGACGGCCGCCGGGCTCGAACACCGATGCGGTCACGGTGACGCTGAGCGGTTGCGTCGTGTCGCCGGCCAGCGATGCCTGGAACGGGAACAGCGCATTGCCTTGCGCATCGGTCGTAGTCGCCGGCAGGTCGGTGTACTTTTCCTCATAGGGCGTCGCGGAATCGCCGAACGTATAGTCCTTGAAGGCCGGGAACGGGTTCGGATCCTGGCGGATGCGCGCCTCGCCCGTTACCTGCAGGTCCGAACCGATGGCGCCGTAGAGATAATGCGCCGAAACGCGCACCGGGCGCTCTTCGTTGAGGCTCAGCATGGGCTTGTTGGCATCGGCATTGATATCGACGCCCAGGCGCTGCGGTGCGAAGTCCTCGACGGCGAAGCCGGCATTGCCTGCCGGCTGGTCCATGCCGTCGAGCTGGATCTTGGCCGACCACTGGCCGCGCGGCGCGGTCTTGGGCAAGGCGATATTGGCGGCCGCGAAACCTTGCGGCGTCTTGTCGAAGCGGAAGCGGAAGGCTTCGATGCCGGACGGACGCGACACGATCAGCACGCCCTTGCGGTCCTTGACGCTCTTGCCCTCGTTATCGCGCACCATGGCGACCAGGTGGACGGTTTCACCCGGGCGATAGATGCCGCGGTCGGTGTACATGTAGGAATCGACGCCGTAGCTGTTGGCGCGGCCGGCGGCGACGTTTTCGTCGTCCTGGCGTCCGCCGACACCATGCGAGGTCAGGTCCATGGGCGCGCGCTGCACGTCGGCGGCGGTGTAGTCGTCGTTCGGCCCGTAGGCCATGACCATCTTGGCCTGGAGCGCGTCCGTGCCCTTGAGCAGGGCGGCATTGAAGGTGACGCGGCCGTCGACGCCGGAACGCGCCTCACCCAGGGTATCGCCGTTCGACGCCACCAGGTCGACCTTGACCCCGGCCATAGGCCTGGCGGATTTCAGCGACCGCACGACGACATCGAGGCCGCTCTGGCCCTTGTAGGTCGTCATCGCCATGTCGGTATACAGGATCCAGCGGCGCGCACTGGCCGGCTGATCGTCGGGCTTCTTGTCGCGGCCGCCCGAGGCGTCGCGCACCTTGACGACATAGGCGCCGGGCTTCAGCGACTTCAGCACCGCACCCAGCGGGAAGACGGTCGTGACGCGGTCGCCGTTGCCCTGTTTGACGCCCACCTTGCCGGTCCAGATCTTGACGCCGATATCGTCGGCGGAATCCTCGCCGTATTCGTAGTCATAGTCGCCTTCGGCCAGGGGATCGGGCGCGGATACGCTCTTGCGCACAAGATTCCGGTCCGACACATGCCAGACCTCGACGGCCAGCGCCGAGACATTGACCGTTTCGATGGCCACGCCGTCGGCTTCCTCACGCGGCAGGATGACGCCATTGCCGGCAAAGCCGACATAGGGTGGCTTTTCCCCGAAGGAGAAGTCGAAGTCGCGGTTTTGCTTCAGCGAATCGCCGCCCTGGCCGGGCAGCCCTTTCAGCAAGGTGATGCGGCGGTCCGTGAAGCCGAAGCCCGATACACAGAGTTCATCGCCCTTGGCGGATACGGCCGGCGCCGACGGCAGGGCGGGCGAGACGACGACAAAGTCGCCATAGGGCTTGGCGGGATCAAGCGGCTTCGAAAACTGCACGCAGGCGCGCGGGCTGTCGCCCGACGTATCGAGGCGCTGTTTCCAGGTGTCGAAACCGGCGGGCTTTATATCGGGGGCGCGCCGCGCGTTTTTGTCGCGCGGTTTGCCGAAGAGGCCTGTCGCCGGTCCATCCAGCACGCCCGAGGCCGCGACGGTCGAGGTCTCATGTCCCCCGTTTGTCGCCTTGGCCGTCAGAAATCCTACGCAGAACCCGGAGATGAGGACCGCCGCCGCGCCTGCGATCAGCGTCCTGTTGTGCCAGTCGATCATGTCGGCCCCCGCTCGCGGCACGGCATCCCGCCGTCCGTGCATTTCCGAAATGAAAAGCGCGGATCAGGGGACAAATCAATCTTTGTTTTACGAAATTTGCAAATACAGATAGGAGATTCGAATCCGTTCCCGGCGGACGCGCGAATCGTACCGGATATCGCGCTCACTACTGAAAGAAACGCGTCCTTGGCCAGCCGATTTGCCCGCGTCATGGTCCTGGTGGTCGACGACAATCACTATATGCGCGTGATTGTCTGCACCATGCTGAGATCCATGGGCATTACCATGATCCGCGAAGCGTCCGATGGCATCGAGGCGCTGGAAATCGTGCGCGACTGGCGGCCCGACGTCATCATTCTCGACCTGATGATGGAGCAGCTGGACGGCATCGAATTCACCAAGCTGATCCGCCGCGGCTCCGACAGCCCGCACCCTTACGTGCCCATCATCATGATGACCGGCCACACCGACCGCCGCCGCGTCATCGAGGCGCGCGACGCCGGCGTCAACGAGTTGGTGGCCAAGCCCCTGACCGCCAAGGCGCTGATCGACCGCATGCGCAGCGTGATCGACAATGAGCGCAGCTGGGTGAAGTCGGCCAACTATGTCGGCCCCGACCGCCGCCGCAAGGTCAATCCGGAATATCGCGGCCCGTTCCGCCGGGCGTCGGACAAGGCCGAGTAATCGGGCGCGATCGCCGCGCTTTGATGACGCAGAAGACGAAACTTATTCCAATCGCAATCTTTTGCCGGTAAAGACAAAGCCATGTCCGATACCGCCACCTCCCCCTTCGGTTTCAAGGACGTCGATGCCCGCGAAAAGGTTTCGCTGGTGCACGACGTATTCGCCCGCGTCGCCCCGAAATACGACCTGATGAACGACGTCATGTCGCTGGGCGTGCACCATGTCTGGAAGGACGCCGCCTGCGCCCGCCTTAATCCGCAGCCCGGCGAGGTCATTCTCGACGTCGCCGGCGGCACGGGCGACATCGCGCGCCGCCTGGCCAAACTGGCGCGCGCCGCCCGTGCCCGGCGCCAGGCGCGCGGCTATGAGGCCAAGGCCGTCGAAATCCGCGTCATCGACTATAACGAGAACATGATCCTGGCCGGCCGCCAGCGCGGCACCGAGCCGGAGCTCAACTGGTCGGTGGGCGACGCCATGAACCTGGCGATCGAAGACGCCAGCGTCGATGCCTATATCATCAGCTTCGGCATCCGCAACGTCGCCGACGTCCAGGTGGCGCTGAACGAGGCCCGCCGCGTTTTAAAGCCCGGCGGCCGCTTCTTCTGCCTGGAATTCTCGCACCCGACGTCGACGCCGGTCGCCAAAATCTACGAGGCCTACAGCTTCAGGATCATTCCGTGGATGGGTGAGCTGGTGGCGAAAGACCGCGATTCCTACCAGTACCTTGTCGAAAGCATCAAACGCTTCCCCGACCAGGAAACGTTCAAGGCCATGATGCTCAAGGCCGGTTTCCGGCGCGCAAGCTACACCAACTTCTCGGGCGGCATCTGCGCCCTGCACGAAGGCCGGGCTTAAAATACCCCATGGCAAGCCTGTCCACATGGATGCGTATGATGCGCGCAGGCACGGTCCTGCTGCGCCACGATGCGCTGATGCCAACAGAGATTTCGCATCTCCTGCCGCCGATCCCGCGTTTTTTTGCCGGGATTTTGCGCGCTGTCTTTTCCCGCAGGGAAAAGCTGCGGCCCGGCCAACGCTATGCCAAGGCCTTTCATGACCTGGGGCCTGCCGCCATCAAGCTGGGCCAGATTCTGTCGACGCGCGGCGATATTTTCGGCCGGGAGTTCACCACCGACCTCAGCCACCTGAAAGACCGGCTGCCGCCGTTTTCCAAAGCCGTGGCGGAAGCCACGGTGGTCGAATCCCTGGGCAAGCCGATCGACGCCATCTTTTCCGAGTTCGGCCACGTGCTGGGCGCGGCGTCGATTGCCCAGGCGCATGAAGCTGTCCTGCGCGACGGCCGGCGGGTGGCGGTCAAGATTCTGCGTCCGCATATCGAAGAGATCATTGCGGCCGACATCGCCATGTTGACCCTGGCGGCTCGGCTGATCCAGACCTTCGTACCCATGACGCGCCGGCTGGAGCCCGAGGCCTTCGTCGAAACGGTAGCGCAGTCGCTGCTGCTCGAGCTCGACCTGCGGCTCGAAGCCTCGGCGTGCGACGAAATCGGCCAGATCATCAATGCCGAACCCTATATGCGCGCACCCAAGGTCGTGTGGCACCAGGTGTCTCGCCGCGTCATCGTCACCGAATGGGCCGACGGTACGCCGTTGTCGAGCCCGGAGGCCCTCAGCCTGCCCGGTCTGAACCATAAGGAACTGGCGGACAACCTGATCCGCGCCTTCCTGTCGCAGGCGCTCGACCACGGCGTATTCCACGCCGACCTGCACGAGGGCAACCTGTTCGTCCAGGCCCCGGCGCAACTGATCGCCATCGACTTCGGCATTATCGGCCGCCTGCGCCCCCAGGAGCGGCGCTACCTGGCCGAAATGCTGTGGGGCTTCCTGCGCCGCGACTACAAGCGCGTCGCCGAAGTCCATTTCGAGGCCGGCTACGTGCCCGCCCACCAGAATGTCGATTCCTTCGCCCAGGCCCTGCGCGCCGTCGGCGAGCCCGTGCTGGGCCAGAAGGCGACCGAAGTGTCGATGGGCAGGCTTCTGACCCAGCTGTTCGAGATTACGGCCCAGTTCGACATGCACCTGAGGCCCGAACTGGTCCTGCTGCAAAAGACCATGGTCAGCGTCGAAGGCGTGGCGCGCCGCATCTATCCGGAACACAATCTGTGGGAAGCCGCCCGCCCCGTCGTCAAGGCATGGATTTCGCGCGAGCTGTCGCCGGTCAATGAAGCGAAACGTCTGATCGAGAAACTCATCAAAAAGCTCGACGAGCCCGCGCCCCAGCCCGCCGCGACGCCCGCCGATGCCGAGGCACTGCGGGCCGAACTGCGCCACAGCCGCACGCTCGGCTATGTGGCGCTCGGCATCTCGCTGCTCGGCCTGGCCGTCATGGTCGGGCTGGCGCTGCGATAAGATCTTTTCTGATAAAAGCTTCGACGCCCTCATAGCGCTGCCTCTGGGCGGGCGTCAGCGTGTCCCTGGCCAACGGCGCGTAATCCTGCATCAGGCGGCGCGTTTCGGGGTCGGCATCGATCCAGCCCGGCCAGTTGAACGGTCCAAGCCCCACCAGCACGATATCGGGATGTTTCTTCAGGTCGCGATTGGCGACGCCGCGATCATAGGCCACCCAGGCCTTCAGCTTCGCCCGGCGGGCAGGATCGCTTGTCCGCCGCAGAAGATAGTTGGCATTGGCCGTGATCCAGCGGCTGGAATAGGTGCCTGCCCATGTCCCTTGCGTTTCCGTGGTAATCGGGTGACCGGGCGTCAGGTCGAACGAAATCGACATCACGGTCGGATGCTTCACCACCGCCCGGATCGGCGCGACGACTCCGCCGCCACCATAGCCGAAACCGGTGAAATAACTGAGATGCGCACAGGCCGCGATTGCAGCGGCAATCGCCGGCACGCGCCGCTTCGGAACGCCCGATGTCAGGGCCGGCAGGATGGCCTGCGGAATCGCCGTCAGCATCAGCGCGACGGCCGGATAGGCGTGGTAGGGCCAGTTGCGCCCCTGGACGATCATGACCAGCAGAAAGCCCGCCGATGCCGCCATCAGGACGCCCGTCACGGGATCGAACACATGGCGGCGGATGGCGATGTACAGGCAGATCGCCGACAGCGTCCACATGATCGGCTTGAACGAGATCAGCACCTCGTTCAACGGCAGCCGCATGGGCTGGTAGAGGTCGACCAGCAGCGGCACGACCTCCTTCGCATAGGCAGGGATGAAGTGCGCGACCAGCAGGGCATAGGCGCCCAGCATGACTGCGGCCAGCATGGCTTCGGGCGCCAGCAGAGCGAAAACGTTGCGGCGTTTGAGCGCAATGAACAGGTAGGGTGCGGCCACGCCGAGCGCGAAATACGGCTTGATCATCGGCGCAATGCCGGCCAGTGCGCCCGCCAGCACAATCAAGGGCCACGGAACGGGCGTCGCAGCCGCGCGGCGGATCGCGATGCCGTAAAGCGGCAGCAGCAGGACCAGCGCCACGTGCTCGCGTTCGCCAAAGGCCGACAGCGGCGCCACCATGACGGCGAACAGGACGCTGGCCAGCAGGATATTGTGGGTGTCCGGCACCAGGCCGCGGACCATCCGGTGGAAGAACCAGGCGGAGACTGTGCCCACGACCAGCAGCATGGCCGTGAAGACACCTTCCGCCGGCCAGCCGGTCAGGCGCTCGACCACCGTCGCCGGCAGGTAAATGAAGATCGCCATCGGCGGGTTGGTCTCGACAATGTCCTTATAGAGACGCGCGCCGTCGAGAAAGCGGCGGCAGTTGCTGACCAGCCAGTCGATATTGGCGTCGATCGGCACCATCAGCCTGATCGCCACCGCCAGGGCAAGGATCGCGACGGGCAGCAGGGTGTCGATTTTGAAGATACGGCCGGCAAAGCTCATGGCCGCGACAGTGGCCGAAAGCGGTTACCATCCCATAAACCCTACCCGGCATCGTCCTCGCGGCCGGCAGCCCTGGTGGCTTCGATATCCTTCTGCTTGTCCCAGTAAGCTTTCCCATCATCCGGACGGAAGATGGTGCGCGGCGCGCCCTTTTTGGTCATGACGGCGAAGACATTACCCTTGGCGTCGTAGAACAGGGTGTCGCCATTCCTGCGCTTCAGAGTTTCCGTGCCGGGCGGCGGCGCGTGCACGAACGCATGGGCCATGGCGACGTAGCTCTCATAGCTTTTGGCGCCGAACTCCGGACCATGCTTTTCGAACTGATAGTGGGCATTGTCGTCGGCGGAATATTTACGGTTCGACGACCACAGCGGCCAGTCGCCATAGGCGTTGTCCGTAACGTCCGCCTTCACCCCGGTCTTCAATGGAGCGCCGTAGTGCGGCGCATCCGAATGATCGTGCACCGGGACTGCGGCCGGGGCTGGCTCCGGCGCCGCGCCGTCGATCACGGCCATGGAGGCTTCGGCGTCTTCCCGAGGGGCAGCGACCGCCCGCGGCGCCGCTTTCGACGTTTCCGACAGGCCCTTGCCGTCGCCATCATGAACCACGGCCGACGGACCGGCATCGCAGGCCGCGAGCACCAGCACGGCCACGACACCGGCCATGCGCAATAGTTTCATGATCCCCTCCCTTGCCTCATCCTACCGATCTATGACACAAGCCGCTCAAACGGAAGAGCCCAATGGACCCAAAGCGGATACTGCTCATCGTCGGCGGCGGCATCGCGGCCTACAAGTCACTGGAACTGATCCGCCGGATCAAAAAGGCGGGAATGGACGTCCGGGTCGTGCTGACGCGCGCCGCCCAGGAATTCGTGACGCCGCTCAGCGCCGCAGCGCTTTCGGGCGACAAGGTCTATACCGACCTGTTCGACCTGACCGACGAAACCGAAATGGGCCATATTGCCCTGTCGCGCCAGGCCGACCTGGTCGTCGTGGCGCCCGCCACCGCCGACCTGATGGCCAAGGCCGCTCAGGGGTTGGTCAATGACCTGGCTTCGACCGTGCTGCTGGCCACCGACAAGCCCGTCCTCATGGCCCCCGCCATGAATGTGCGCATGTGGCACCATGCCGCCACGCAACGCAATCTGGCGCAGTTGAAAGCCGACGGCGTCCATTTCGTCGGGCCCGAGGAAGGCGACATGGCCTGTGGCGAATTCGGCCTGGGCCGCCTTGCCGAGCCCGGGGACATCTTCGCGGCGATAGAAAACCATCTCCCGAAATCCGGCGCCTTGAACGGCCGCAAGGTCGTCATCACCGCCGGCCCGACCTTCGAGCCGCTCGATCCCGTGCGCGGCCTGACCAACCGTTCCTCCGGACGCCAGGGCTATGCCATTGCCGAGCGGCTGGCGCGCGAAGGCGCGGACGTCGTGCTGGTATCCGGCCCGGTATCGTTGGATACACCGTCCGGTGTCCGGCGGGTCAACGTCGAGACCGCCCTGGCGATGTTCGACGCGGTCCATGCCGAACTGCCGGCCGATGTCTTTATCGGTGTCGCCGCGGTCGCCGACTGGCGTCCCAGGGAAGCCGCCAGAGAAAAGCAAAAAAAGACGGCCGAGCCCGAAATGACGGTCACCTTCGTCAAGAATCCCGACATCCTCGAAGCCGTGTCGAAACACCTGGACCTGCGCCCGCGCGTCGTCATCGGCTTCGCCGCCGAAACCGGCTCGCTGGAAGACTATGCCCGCGCCAAGCTGGCGTCCAAGGGCTGCGACGCCATCATCGCCAACAATGTCGCCGAAGGCGTCTTCGGTTCGGCGCATAATCACGCGACGCTCCTTGACCTCGACGGTTTCACCCCCATCCCCGGCGACACCAAGATGGACGTCGCCGACTTCCTTGCCGCCTATATCCAGAAGAAATTATCCTGAATGTCCGAACCCGAGATCACCGCACACGTCATCCAGCTGCCGAACGCCCACGGCCTGCCGCTGCCGGCCTATGAGACGCATGGCTCGGCCGGGCTGGACCTGCGCGCGGCCATTGCCGAAGGCGACGAACTGGTGATCAAGCCGCTCGGCCGGGCTCTGGTGCCGACCGGGCTGAAGGTCGCCGTGCCGCACGGTTTCGAACTGCAGGTCCGTCCGCGTTCCGGCCTGGCGCTGAAATTCGGCATTACCTGCCTGAATTCGCCGGGCACGGTCGATTCCGACTATCGCGGCGAGGTCGGCGTCATCCTGGTCAATCTCGGTTCGGAAGACTTCGTGATTCGGCGCGGCGACCGCATCGCCCAGGCCGTCGTTGCCCGCCATGCCCGGATCGTCTGGGAACAGACGGAATCGCTGGAAACCACGGCTCGCGGCGAAGGCGGCTTCGGGTCGACCGGCAGATAATATAACCTTGTTTTCTTTAATTTTTCTTCCGTCGAGCGAAATTCACTCGCCTGACGACACGCACATGTGATCATATAACCACATTATCTCACTTCCCGGCCACAGCGAAGCACTGCACCGTCCGCATCGACGCATACGTATCGATTTTTTACGGTGCGCCCCGGCCCCCTGCGGACCACGACCTGAACCGGAGATGAACGATTGCCTCAAAGCCCGTTCAGACCGTCAGATCAGTATGGCCGGCACATGTAACGCGCATTCGCGGCAAAAGCGGAGCGCCAGTGAAAGACTGAGTACAATGGGCGAGTTTACACAATTTCTCTGGGCCATGGTGGATTCCACGCGGGCGGCCCTGGTCGGACTGAATCTGGTTCCGGTGGTCGTATTCGGCCTTTTCGTCGGCATGGTCTTCAAACGCGGCCGAAGCTGGCTGAAGGCGCCTCTGGCCGTCGTACCGGCGCTGGTCATTGTGGCCCTGTGGCCCGTGATCTACGGCGCGGCGGCAATCTGGCCCGACTTCAACCAGATCGAAACCGGCATTCAGACCACGATCCTGTATGCCGTCGCCTGGGCGATCATAGCCGGCACCGGCTTCGTCAAGCGCCTGATGAGCCCTGTCGACCTGCGCCGTCCGCCGGTCATCGTTCCCATTATCTCGGAAAGTTGATCCGCGATACGGTTAATAACCGTTCATCTTCGGTTCATCCTGGGTCATGAAGAGTGCGGGAAGGTTCAGGGGGTGGTGTGTCGCGTACGTGTCCCGGTTCCAGCCATTTAAAGGAATAGCTTCATGAACGACATCTGGAATTCCGCCCTCTCCTTCGGCGACCTGCTTCAGGATTCCCTGGCCGCCGTCAATCTCCTGATGGTGCTGATCGTCAGCCTGGTCATCGGCCTCTTCCAGCCCAGGAGCGACAAGCCGGCCCTCAAGGCCTTCCTGGCCGTCGCCATCGTCTATGCCATCCGCCTGCTGCTGCCGGCCCTGTCCGGACACCGCGTCGCGCCCCTGCCCGACCTGCGCCACCTGGGGCCCATCATTCAGATTCTTCTGATGTACTTCTTCGCCTACGGCGTCATCGCGGCGCTCGGCAGCTTCAAGACCACCATGAAGTTCGAAGCCAAGAAGGCCTGAACCGCATCGCGATATGCAAATTTAAGGGCGGCTTTCCTTCCGGAACGCCGCCCTTACCGTATCAAAAACCCAGCACATCCTGCATGTCGTAGAGGCCCGCCTTCTGTTTGCGGCCCCACAGGGCGGCCTCGATGGCGCCACGCGCGAACAGGGTCCTGTCACGCGCGCTGTGCGACAGGGTAATGATCTCGTCCTCGCTGGCGACGATGGCCGAATGTTCACCGACAATGCCGCCGGCGCGCACGACCGAAAAACCGATATCGCCAACGCCACGTGGGCCGGTAATGCCGTCGCGCGCCGTCACCTTGACGTCGTTGAGGCGCACGCCGCGACCGAAAGCCGCCGCTTCGCCCAGCATCAGAGCCGTGCCCGAGGGCGCGTCTACCTTGCGGCGATGATGGCCCTCGGTGATCTCGACATCCCAATCCTCGGCCGCCAGGCGCGCCGTAACCTGCTTGAGCAGCCCCGCCAAAAGATTGACGCCCAGCGAATAATTGCCCGAACGGATGATGACGACACGTTCGGCGAATTGCGGGATGCGGGCGATCTGCTCGTCTGTAAAACCCGTCGAACCGATGACGTGGACAAGCGGCTTCGGGCGGCTCAGGCCTTCGTTGGCGCAGGCTTCGAGAAGCGCCAGCGAGGCTTCCGGCGTCGAGAAATCGATGACCGCGTCGGCCTTGACCAGGTTCGGCAGCTCGCCCTTGTCGAATTTCGCAGCCACCGGCAGCTTGCGGTCGTCGAGCACGCGCAGGACGGCCTGGCCCATGCGGCCCTTGTAGCCATTGACAGCGAAACGAAGTGCGGAAGCAGCCATGACGGACCCCTCGGTTTAGATCGCGTCTCCGATAAGGGGTGGCGGCTGGCACGTCAAAGAAAAAGGCTCCGTTTCCGGAGCCTTTTCCATTATTGCGCGGCGGCGCCGGTGATGTCGTCCCAGAAGCGTTTGGCCTTGTGCATGAAGCCCTGGCTCTGGGCATAGGTCTGGGCCTGCGAAATCTCGGCGAATTCGCGCATCAGTTCCTTCTGGCGCGCCGTCAGGTTCTTCGGCGTTTCGACGAAGAGTTCGACAATGAGATCGCCCTTGGCCCGCGAATTGAGCCCCGGCATGCCGCGGCCCTTGAGCTTGACCTTGTGGCCGGTCTGCGCGCCTTCGGGCACGTTGACCTCAAGCTTGCACTGGCCGTCGCAGTTCTCGCCGCCCATCAGGCACGGCACTTCCATGGCGCCGCCCAGGACAGCGGTTTCCATCGGGACCGGTATCGTGCAGTGCAGGTCCAGCCCGTCGCGTTCGAAGATGTCGTGCTCGGCGACGCCGAGGAAAATGTAGAGATCCCCCTTGGGTCCACCCTTGGCGCCGGCCTGGCCTTCGCC
>CAKZJB010000203.1 GCA_936940865.1 uncultured Asticcacaulis sp.
CGCTTCGATCCCAAAGGGAATCCCAACAGAGTCAGACTGACCGGGAAATGCTCTAATTTCATGCCTCTGTGATTGAACCGCGCGACGACACCCGGTAGGGTCGGTTCGTCATGCTGCGCCTCAGGCATCTCCCCCTCCGTTATCGCTTGCCGTTGATCCATGGCGCCTTGTGGCGGCTTGCGCAATGGCGTTCGCGCCATTGGTCGAAGGCGACGCCCCACGACAACCTCAGGCCCGGCGATTTTGTCGTCTCCGGGTTTTTGAACGAATCCTTGGGCATAGGCCGGGCCGGTCGGCTGTCGGCCGCGGCCTTCCGGGCGGCGGGATATTTCATCACCGAACACGACCTGCGCCCGGCCTTCCGGCGGATTCCCGGCGGCGGGGCGGACCTGCCGGGAAAAGACGGCGTCTGGTACATCCACGCCAATCCGGCCGAGCTGATGGTGGCGTTGCTGGCGCATGCCTCGGCGCAATGGGCCGGCCGTTACCGCATCGGCTACTGGGCGTGGGAAACGCCGAAGCCGCCGCGGTCGTGGGTCTGGATGGCCGACTTCCTGCACGAAATCTGGGTGCCCAGCCGCTACGTGCACGATGCGCTCACGCGTGCCTTCACAGCCGAGGGCCGCCTCGACCTGATCGACCGCCTGCGCGTGATGCCGCATCCGGTCCCGCTGCCGGTCCTGAAAGGCCACGGCGAGCGCAATGCGTTGCGCGAAAGCTTCGGGCTGCTGCCGGGGCTGGTCGAGGTGCTGACCCTGTTCGACACCAAGTCTTCAGCGATGCGCAAGAACCCCTGGGGCGGCATCGACGCCTGGATGCGCGCGTTTCCGGAACCGGCCGAGACGGCGCGCCTGACGCTCAAGGCCAGCGATCTCGGCGACGATCGCGCCACGGCGCGGAGGCTGGGCGCGATCCTCAACGAACGCGAAGACATCCGGCTGGTTACCGACCGCCTGAGCGATGCGGACATGGACCGTTTCACCGCCTGCTTCGACATCGTCCTGTCGCTGCATCGCTCGGAAGGGTTCGGCCTGCCGCTGGCCGAAGCCATGGCGGCGGCCGTGCCGGTGATCGCCACCGGCTATTCCGGCAATATCGACTTCATGACCGCCGACACGGCGCGGCTGGTCCCCTGCGCGCTGATCCGGATCGACGATGTCGAAGGGCCCTATACAGGATTGGAAAAAGATCCGGACCAGGTCTGGGCTGATCCGGATCTCGAAGCCGCCGGGCGCGCCATTCGCGAACTCGTGGACTCCCAGGCCCTGCGCGCCACCCTCGGCAAGGCCGGCCGCGACGCCGTCTGCGACCTCTCCCGGCCATGGCAGGCTGAACGGCTCGCCGCCCTGCCGTTCAACGCGTGGCTTTGACCGCGCGCCACCCCGCAATCCCGTACAGAAGGACGATCGCCGCGCCCATATCGTCCACCTGACCGACAGCGGCGCCGGGCGGTTCGCCGAGGTCGGCGTGCAGCTGCAGAAGCAGCAGCAACTGAACCTGTCGGTCTTCACCGCACACGAACAGGCCGACCTGCTGCGCCAGATGACGCGCCTGCTGCATCATTTGCAGGCGGAATAGGCGCTTCGCTTGACTCTGCCGGGCTTTTGCGGCATTGCACCGGCCCACATCCGCGCAAATTGCTTGCGCCCTTGTCCAGACCCCTTCGCGATCACGTCCGGCCGCTGCGCCATGAGGATCGGAAGGATCCCCGTCAGCGCGTCGCGCCCACGGGGATTTTTCGTTTGGATAAACGGCGCGGGAGATGAGCGCAACCTTAGGAAACTGGCATGTTTGACAGCTTGAACGAGCGCCTTTCGGGTCTCTTCGACCGCCTTTCGGGGCGGGGCGTCCTTTCGGAAAAGGACGTCGACGAGGCCCTGCGTGAGGTCCGCGTCGCCCTCCTTGAGGCCGACGTCGCCCTGCCGGTGGTGCGTCAGTTCATGGCCAAGGCGCGCGAGCTGGCCACCGGCGAAGAAATCATCAAGGCGGTCAAGCCGGCCGACCAGGTGGTCAAGATCGTCTATGACGGCCTGATCGACATGCTGGGCGGCGAAGAGCCCGAGCCGCTCAATCTCAACGCCGTCCCGCCCGTCGTCATCCTGATGGCCGGTCTGCAAGGCTCCGGTAAGACGACGACCTCGGCCAAGCTGGCCCTGCGCCTGTCGAAGTTCGAGCGCAAGAAGGTCATGATGGCCTCGCTCGACACCCGCCGTCCCGCCGCCATGGAGCAGCTGAAGCTGCTGGCCGAACAGGTCGGCGTCGACTTCCTGCCGATTGTGGCGGGCCAGAGCGCCGTCGACATCACCCGCCGCGCATTGCAGGCCGCCAGGATCCAGGGCTTCGATGTCCTGATCCTCGACACTGCCGGCCGCACCACGCTCGACGAAGCGCTGATGACCGAGGCGGCCGAGATCGCGAAGATCTCGAACCCGACCGAAACCTTCCTGGTCGCCGACAGCCTGACCGGCCAGGACGCCGTGCGTACGGCTGCCGCCTTCCACGAACGCCTGCCGCTGACCGGTCTTATCCTTACGCGCGCCGACGGTGACGCCCGCGGCGGCGCCATGCTCAGCATGCGCGCCACGACCGGCCTGCCGATCAAGTTCCTCGGCGCCGGCGAAAAGGTCGAGGCCCTCGACGTTTTCGATGCGCGCCGCATCGCCGGCCGTATCCTGGGGCAGGGCGACGTCGTGGCCCTGGTCGAAAAGGCCGCGCAGGAACTCGATGCCGCCAAGGCGGCCGCGACCGCGCGCAAGATGGCCAAGGGCCAGTTCGACCTCAACGATCTGTCGGACCAGCTGCAGCAGATGAAGCGCATGGGTGGGCTCGGCGGCATCATGGGCCTGCTTCCCGGCGTGCAGAAGGTCAAGAAGCAGATCGACGAGCTGAACATCACCGACAAGACGTTCGACCGCCAGATTGCTATCATTTCGTCGATGACGAAGATCGAGCGCAAGAAGCCCGACCTGCTCAACGCCTCGCGCAAGCGCCGCATCGCGGCCGGCGCCGGGGTCGAGGTCTCGGAAATCAACCGCCTTTTGAAACAGCATCGCCAGATGGCCGATACCTTCAAGGCGATGTCGCGGTCCAATGGCCGCGGCATGATGGGCCAGATGGCCAAGATGTTCGGCATGGGCGCCGGCGGCGGCGCGCCATCCCAGGCCGATCTGGAAGAGATGGCCAAGAAGATGGGCATCGATCCCAATGCGGCCCCAGGCAACATGCCCAATGTCGATCTCGACAAGCTGAAAAATCTCGGCGCCGGCCCGGGCGGTCTCCCAGGTCTCGGCGCCAAACCTCCTTCGGGCCTGTTCGGTGGCCTGCCGGGCTTGCCCGGCGCAAAGCCGTTCGACCCAACCAAGAAATAGTAACTTTAGAATTCCAAGGAAATTGAGATGCTTAAGATTCGTCTGTCCCGTGGTGGCTCCAAGAAGCGCCCCTACTACACCATCGTTGTCGCCAACTCGACGGCGGCCCGCGACGGCAAGTTCATCGAAAAGGTCGGCACCTACAACCCGATGCTGCCGAAGGACGCCCAGCGCGTCACGCTGAAGTCCGAGCGCATCGCCGAATGGCTCAAGAAGGGCGCCCAGCCGACCGACCGTGTCGCGCGCTTCCTGTCGAAGGAAGGCCTGGTCGAATGGAAGCACGGCAACAACCCGCAAAAGGGCACGCCGGGCAAGAAGGCCCAGGAACGCGCCGCCGAGCGCGCCCAGCGTGAAGCCGACCGTCGTGAAGCCGAAGCGGCCGCTGCCGCCGCTCCGGCCGAAGAAGCCGCTGGCGAGTAATCCTTTCGCCATGTGTGTATCGGGCCGGAGTGCAAACTCCGGCCCTTTTCGTTTATAGGGTTTCCATGAGCAAGACCGAGCCCCAACTGATCTTCGTCGCCCAGGTCGGCGCCGCCCACGGCATCCAGGGCGAATTCAAGCTGAACAGCCATATGGACGACCCCGCAAGCGTGCTGGACTATAATCCGCTGCTCGGCGCGGACGGCAAGCCCGCGCTGGAGATCACCGCGGCGCGCGAGCACAAGGGGGCGCTGATCGTCCGCGCCAAGCAAGCGCCGGACCGCACGGCGGCGGAAAAGCTCAATGGGCTCAAGCTCTATATCGACCGCGCCGACCTGCCCGAAGTCGAGGACGGCGAATATTACATCACCGACCTGATCGGCATGACGGTCGTGGATGTTGACGGCAATCTGGTCGGACGTGTGCTCAATGTCGACAATTTCGGCGCTGGCGACCTGCTCGATATCCAGCCCGAAAGCGGTCCCAGCTTTTACCTCGCCTTCACCAATGACAACGTCCCCGAAGTGCGGATGGACGATCGGGTGGTCGTGGTGGATCTGAGCCATATTTAGGCGGCGCCACCGCGTTAGCGGCGATGTGCAGGACATGCTCGACTAACGCAGCCTTCGGTGTCATTGTCGCTTCAGATATAAAAATGAAACGCCCGACATCCTTCGACATAGCGGCCCTTGCCGGCGTCAGCCAGGCGACGGTGTCGCGCGCCCTGTCCAACGCCTATCCGGTCAGCGAGGACGTGCGCCGCCGGGTCTTCGAAGCGGCCGCCAAGCTCAACTACACGGTCGACATCAACGCGCGCAAACTGCGCTCTAAGAAGATCAACACCATCGCCGTTCTGGTTTCCGAAGATCTCGACCAGCCGGACAATCGCATCAATCCCTTTTTCCTGCCGCTGATCGGCTCGATCCTCGACTATGCCGGCGAAAAGGGTGTCGACGTCCTGGTTTCGCTGCAAAAGCAGAGCGACAACTGGGGGGTCGATTACGGCTTTTCGCGCCGCGCCGACGGCATCATCTTCCTCGGCTACCGCGACTTCGAAACCTACCGCCAGAAGGTCGAGGTCCTGCGCCAGGTCGGCGAGCCGTGGGTCGTGTTCGGTCCGCAGATGTCGGAAGATCCCGACCTGTTCGTCGGTTCGGACAACGAAGGCGGGGCGCACGCGGCCGTGTCGCACCTGATCAAACTTGGCCGTAAGCGCATCGTCTTCCTGGGCGAGGCATCCGAGCGCCATTCGGAATTCTTCGAGCGTTTCAAGGGTTATGTCCGCGCCCATGAAGAGGCGGGGGTGAAGGTCGATCCGGCGCTGGCCATCGACTGCTTCATTTCGCGTGAGGAGGGGGCAGCGGCGATCCAGCGTCTGCTCGACGACGGTGTCGACTTCGACGCGGTTTTCGCCGTGACCGACCTGCTGGCGATCGGCGCCATCCAGACCCTGCAAAAGCGCGGGCTTGTCGTTCCGCGCGATGTCTCCGTCATGGGTTTCGACGACCTTTGGGTCTGCACCTGCATCAATCCGGAACTGTCGACCGTGCGCCAGGACACGACGACGGCGGCGCGCGTCCTGGTCGACACGCTGATCCGTCTGATCGATGGTCAGCCCGCCGAAATGACGCGAATCCCGACACAGCTTGTTCTTCGCGAGTCCTGCTGAATTTACAAACAAAATTGCCCTCGCCGCGGGAGAAACGGCGAGGGCACAGTTGGGGTCAAAGGGTTGAGACCTAGTCTTTGACCTGAGCGAAGTGCGCTGTTGTGACGGCGGAACGGTCCCAGACCGCGCGGTCGCGCAATGAGCGCAAAAGTTTGACGTATTCGGCGTGGCTCCAGGCCAGCGGCGTGGCGCTGTCGGTGCCTTCACCGGTCGTATAGCCATGGGGGCCGGGGTCGCCCACGCCGTCGAAGACCTGTTCGGGGATCATCAGGCCGTCATTGGCGAACAGCTCCATGCCCTTGACGTAGACGCTGCGAATGGCGTCGATATCGGCCTTGGTCGCGCCGCCGGGCTTGAGCGCATCGCGCGCCAGTTCGTAGTGCCCGCGTTCGCCGGTGAAGATCGGCCAGACGCGGCCGCGCTGGTCGGGGCTCATCGTGCCGCCCACCGCATAGTCGCCGCCGCTCGTCTTGTCGCCATAGCCGTCATTGCCATAGCGGCGGAAGCCGGGCACCACGACGTCCGAGCCGGGAAAATGGAAGTCGTAGCGCACACGCAGGTTTTCCGGCAGATCCTGGTCGTCAACGACCTTGAGCGAGTCCGTGATGTGGCTGTCGTCGGCGCGGCGGACGCCATAGCGCACCAGTTCCAGGAACCCGGCGTCGACCATCAGGTCGGCGCGCAGGCCCGGATGGCCGTTGCGTTCGTCCAGCGTGCCGGGCGTGTTGGCATCGTCGCTGCGGGAAATGCGCAGGTAGTAGCCGGCCGGCTTGTCCTCGCCCATCACCAGGCCTTTCGTGGTGAACAGGCGTTGCTCCAGCTTCTGCGAATAATCGTCAGCCTTCTGACGATAAAGCGTGGCGCCGGCGGTGTCGCCCGCCCGCGTGGCGATGTCGGCCGCCGTGGTCAGGCCGGCGATGATGGCCGCGGTGGTTGACGGCGAATGGCCTTCCTGTTCTTCCCAGCGTTCCTGTTGCGAATAGGGCGGGGTGATGACGGCATGGTTCCAGTCGAGGCCGACCTTGCCACCCTGGGCCAGGAAGTCGGCGGCCGGTTTCAGCATGGTCTTGTAGGACGCGGTCAATTGCGCGTTGGAAATCAGGCCGAGCTGGTTCAGGCGCTCGCCCAGCAGGATCGGCATGGCGGTCTGGTCGAGCTGGACGCCCACCCATTCCGGCGTGCCGTCGACATGGGACTTCTGCTGGAACCAGCCCGTGGCGCCGGTGTTGCCAGGGGTGCCGGCCCTGACCTGGACCGTCGGAAGGTACCGATACGCCGCGACCGGCGTCTCCTTGTCGCCCAGGGCGGCCAGGGCCATGGCGACCTGGTAGAAATCGCGCGGCCACACGGCCTTGTAGCCGGTGGATGACTTGTCGGTCTTCAGCTCATCGCCCCAGGGATTGCTGAGCGAGGCGATGAGCGCGCCGGCATAGGTATGATCTTCCTGGACCTTCAGCGCCAGGGCGCTGGCATAGAGCAGCTTGCCGTTGTCTTCGGACATCGGGATAAGGCTCTTCAGCTCCGACAGAGACGCCAGGTAGTCTTCCCAGCCGACGCGCTTGCCGGTGCCGTCGAAGCGCGCAAGGACCTCCGTGTAGCCGGTCTTCAGCGTGCCTTGGGCTGACCTGTCGGCGGCGGCCGGGGTGGCGCCGAAGCCCACGGCCAGGTCGAAGGTCGAGCTGGCCGAAACCTGCGGCAGCTGGCCGACCAGCACGATATTGCCACGGCCCCTGTCGAGCGCGCCGTGGACGGTCCCCAGCGATTGATGAGCGGAAAGATCGGCAATGCCGTCCGATACGCCGGTATAGCCGACATTGGCCTTTACGAACGGCACCGAGGCGCGGGCGCTTAAGCTCACATTGCTCTGCCAGGCCTGGAGCGCCCCGCCCGCCACGCGGCCTTCGTCGTCACCCGACGTATTGGCCATGCTGGGGTCGAGGATGATATAAGGCGTCACCGGGCCCTTCAGGCTCTTGACGGTGACGTGCATCATCAAGGATTGGCGATCCGGGTCCGTGAACACGTCCTTGACAATGACAAAGCGGCCCTGCTTGTCCGACGTCGTCAGACGATAGGCGGGCGACAGCGGGCGGCCGTCGGCGTCGGTATCGATATAGGCGACGGTCGAGGTTGTGTCCGCGCCTTCGAAGGCGGTCCAGCCGTCGCCGGCGATGGCCAGTTTCAGTTCGCGGATCTGCGCCTCGTGGATGCGGCCATACATGGTTTCGGTGACGATGCCGTCGGCCAGCGAAAACCAGACCTTGGAGACCGGGCCGGTAACGGATTTATCCGAGTACCGATAATTCATGTAGGCTTCGTACGCCGTGCCGATGCCCTGTTTGCCGGCATAGGACCACGGCGAGGCCTGGCCGGGGCCGTCGATCGCGGCGCTGCCGGCATTGAGGGTCGGGTTATGGTCGGCAGGCGTAATGGCCGGCTTGTCTTCGGCTTGTGCCGAAAAGGCGAGCAGTCCGGCCGCCAGGGCCAGTGCGCTGCCGGACACCCATCCAAACCCCGAAACGCGGGCCTTGCCGAAACCTGAAACCACCCTGAACCTCCATTGTGCCGCGATCCGCGCGGCCGTCGTTTTTTGCAAAGTATCGCAAAAACATGACGAGAGTCGCGATGTATACGTATTCACGAAATGCGCTTTTTGGATCACGGTGCGTAAAATATTGATTTTACGGGATAATATATTGGCTCTGGCTTTGGCGGCCGAGGGGCCGGCTTTGCAGAAAATTGCGATTTCGGCCGAAATTGCCCCTGCATGGATAGGTTCTTCGTTTTTGCAGGCTTATGAAAGTACTTGCCTTATAACGGGAAAGTGTTCACCTTGCGGGCAGGGCAATCGGGTAATGGCATAATGGACGGGAACAAGGGAAAGATACGTCTGGAAGACCTCGCGCGCATTGCGGGCGTTTCCGTGGCGACCGTTTCCCGCGCGCTCAACGACTCTCCCGCCGTCAATCGCGTGACCAAGCGCCGGGTATGGAAGATTGCCCGCGACCACAATTATGTCCTCAACCAGGACATGCCGATGTCAATGTCGGGCAGCCAGGCCACGATCGCCATCGTCATTCCGCCGCCGCACGGCCGTGAAGGCCGCTTTTCCGACCCCTTCTATCAGGAACTTATTTCCGCCGTCGGCGAAGCCGCCCGGGACATGGGGTGCGACCTTCTGCTGTCGCACCTGACGCCGCGCAACCAGAATGACCTTGTCACCCTGATGCAGAACATAAAGGCCGACGGCGTCATTTTCCTCGGCCAGTCCTATCTGCACGACCGCTTCAACCACCTGGCCGAAACGACGCAGAAGTTCATCGTCTGGGGGCAGGAACTGCCCGGCCAGAAATACTGCACGGTGGGTTCGAACAACCTTCAGGGCGGCACGCGCGCCACCAGCCACCTGGTCCGGCTCGGCCGCAAGCGCATCGCCTATTTCGGCGAGACCGAAGGCACGGAGATGAAGCAGCGCTTCCAGGGCTATTTGAATGTCCTGTCCGATGCCGGCATCGCTTACGATCCGCGCCTTGTCGTCCCGACGCACTTCGATATCGCCTCGGCCGAAGCCTCGATGCTGGCCCTGCTCAACCGCGACATCGGCGTCGACGGGGTGTTCGCCTGCTCCGACATCATCGCGCTGGGCGCCATCCGCGGCCTGATGCGGTCCGATCTTTCGGTACCCAGGGATGTGTCGGTCGTGGGCTATGACAATATCCAGCTGGCCAGCCTGACTCATCCGTCGCTGACAACGATTTCCCAGGACCTGACGCGGGCCGGGAAGCTGATGGTGTCGAAGCTCATCGGCTCCATTTCCAATGACGAAACCCATTCCGAGATCGTTTCGACGGAACTCGTCGTGCGCGAATCCTGCGGCGGCTAATCCCATAAGGGTAAGCGCTGTCACGGCATTTGCCCTTCGGTTTGCATAAAATTTCATTTATTTGCAAAATTTTGCAATGATCGTCAAAAATCATTGTCGGTGAAAATTGCGCCTGAATTGTACAAATCAAGGCAAAATATATGATAATTTACCCTATTTGACCCGCTTTTCACGATATTCCGTAACATCAAAGTCACATCATTACGAATTGTTCAGGTTTTTCCGCTTCCGATTTTTGCATCGTATTGCAAAAAAAGACGCGTCGTTGGATATTGAGGTCAGGCGCCGGCAAAAAGAGCGCTGAAGGGTTGAGATGTTGGAGATGCGTCTTCGGGCGCAACGAACAGATCAGGTTCAGGAGGAACACATATATGTCTAAAACAATCGGCCAGGCGTCCCCGCATGCGGGTGCGCTGAAAAGAAGCCTGCTCACTTGCGGCGGCACGCTCGCCCTGTTGACGGCCTGCGCGTTTACGGCGCCCGCCATGGCGCAGGACGCCAAGCCGGCGGCCACGAACCCGGCTGACACGCAGACCGTGGTCGTGCGCGGCATCCGCAAGGGTATCCAGGACGCCATCACCGCCAAGAAGAAATCCTCGCAGATCGTCGAAGCCGTGTCGGCCGAAGACATCGGCAAGCTGCCGGACAACTCGATCGCCGAATCGATCGCCCGTCTGCCGGGCATCGCCGCCCAGCGCACCAACGGCCGGGCCCAGACCCTGTCGATCCGCGGCCCCGACTACACGCTGACGACGCTGAACGGCCGCGAGCAGGTGTCGACCAACGACAACCGCTCCGTCGAATTCGACCAGTATCCGTCCGAACTGATCAGCCAGGTCGTTGTCTACAAGACGCCGAACGCCGGCATGGTCGCCCAGGGCCTGGCCGGCACCGCCGACCTGCAGACCGTCCGCCCGCTGGCCTTCGGCAAGAAGGCCTTCGCTATCGGCGTCCGCGGCGAAAAGAACAGCGAAACCGCGGCCATCGGCGGCATGAAGAACACCGGCAACCGCCTGTCGATGATGTATATCGACCAGTTCGCCAACAAGACCATCGGCCTGGCGCTGGGTTATGCCCACACCGACTCGCCGTACCAGACCCTGAAGAAGGAATCCTGGGGCTTTCCGACCTGCGGCGCCTGCCTGCCGGCCGACCAGTCGAAGCTGATCACCGGCGGTGAAAAGGACGCGGTCGATTCGTCCAATCTGACGCGCGACGGCTATATGGGCGTTCTGGAATTCAAGCCGAACGACCAGCTGCACGTCACCTTCGACGGCTATCACTCGGACTTCAACGAGCTGCAGCGTATCGCCCGCCTCGAATATCCGCTGGCCTGGTCGAGCGCGACCCTGCAGCCGGGCTATACGGCCGGCACCAGCTACATCAACCACGGCGTCTATACCGGCGTTAAGACGGTGGTCGAAAACTACATCAACCAGCGCAAGGCCAAGCTCGACTCGTTCGGCGCCAACGTCGCCTACAATCTCAACGACCAATGGTCGCTGCTGGGCGACGCCAGCTACAGCAAGGTCACCCGCGACGACTTCCTGATCGAATCGACGGCCGGCACGGGCGCCTCGGGTTCGGGCGCCACCGACACCATCACCTTCGACCAGAACCCGGACGGCACGACCAATATCAAGGGCGTGCTCGACTATTCCGACTTCAGCAAGATCTTCCTGACCGATCCGGGCGGGTGGGGCGGCCCGATCGCCAACCGCGCCGGCTATGCCAAGGTTCCGCACATCACCGACGAGATCAAGGCGATCAAGGCGGCGGCGACGCGCAAGCTGAACGGCGGCGTCTTCAGCGACATCAGCTTCGGCTACGACCACACCGAACACACCAAGGCCAAGGTGGGCGTCGAGGGCTATCTGGGCCTGAAGGGCGGTTCCGCCACGGCGGTGGTTCCGACCGAATACCGCACCGGCACGACCGACGCGCAGTTCCTCGGCAATTCGTCGGGCATGATCTCGTACGACGCGCTGGGTCTCTATCAGTCGGGCTTCTTCAACTTCATGGAAGACACGACGACGGCTTCGCTGCAAAAGACCTGGAGCGTCACCGAAAAGATCGACTACGCCTATATCAAGGCGGATATCGACACGACCCTGTTCGGCAAGCCCCTGTCGGGTAATGTCGGCGTCATGTCGGAACACGCAGACCAGCGCGCGACTTCGCTCTACACGGTCGGCGACGGCACCTTCAGCACGGTCACCGACGGCACCAGCTACACCGACATCCTGCCGTCGGTCAGCCTGAACTGGCAGGTCGCCGACGACACCACCCTGCGCTTCGGGGCCGGCACGACCGTCGCCCGTCCGCGCATGGACGACATGGCGGCCGGTACGGGGTTCTCGGTCACGACCAACGGCGGCACGCCGACCATGTACAACGGTCAGCCCGTCTACTGGACCGGCGGCGGCGGCAACCCCAGGCTCAAGCCCTGGAAGTCGAACAACTTCGACCTGTCGCTCGAGAAGTACTTCGGCCGCAAGGGCTATGTGTCGGCCGCGGTCTTCTATAAGAACCTGACGACCTTCATCTTCAACGACACCACGCTGCACGACTATACCGGCGTCGCGCTGCCCTCCTACTGCACGACGACGACCTGCTCGAACGCCAATACCAACCGTATCGGCACCAGCTCGCAGATGAACAACGGCAAGGGCGGCCATATCGAAGGCATCGAACTGACCGCCTCGCTTCCCGGCGAACTGGTCACCCCGGCGCTCGACGGCTTCGGCGTCATCGTCAGCGGCTCTTTCAACCAGTCGAGCATCAACCCCAAGGGCACCAAGATGGACGTGCCGGGCCTGTCCAAGCAGGTCATCAACACGACCATCTACTACGAAAAGCATGGCTTCTCGGCGCGGATCAGCAACCGCTACCGCGGCGACTTCCTGGGCGAAGTGCCGAACTATACCAACACGCTCGAAACCGACTGGGTCCACTCGGAATCGGTTATCGACGCCCAGCTCGGCTATGCGTGGGATGCCGGCCCGCTCAAGGGCTTCTCGGTCTCGCTGTCGGCCCAGAACCTGACCAATGAGCCCTTCACCCTCTTCCAGGGCAAGGGCCAGCGCGATCATACGATCCGCACCGAAAAGTACGGCAGCACGTACCTTTTCGGCATCAACTACCGCTACTAAGGCCTGAGGGTCTTTCGAAGCACCTGCCGGTCTTGCGACCGGCAGGTGTTTGCCTTTTTAGAGCTTATACCAACGGCGATTGACGTCGACTCGATCGCCGTTGGCAAGGGCGCCAATCTTTTCGTGCTTTGCCCGCCGCCGCCTTGTCTTCAAGGAGCGAAGCGTCAGGACAACGCTTCATGGTCCTCAAGGAGCGAAGCGTCAGGACAACGCTTCGGGGATGGCGAGCCATGCGGCGTCTGAGCTGAAAAAAGACAGCGACCAATACGGCTTCACGGTAAAACTACGACAAGCTTGTACAGGGAGACCGCGATGGCGCGTCCGGTAGAACACATCCTGATCCTTGGTGGCGGCACGGCCGGCTGGTTGTCGGCCACCATGATGAGCAAGGTCCTGGAAGGCCAGGCGCGCATCACCCTGGTCGAATCCGAGGATATCGGCACGGTCGGTGTCGGCGAGGCGACCATTCCGCCGATCCTCAACCTTTTTCTCTTTCTCGGACTCAACGAAGACGAGGTCATGCGGCACGTCCAGGGGACGTTCAAGCTCGGCATCGAATTCATCGACTGGCGTGCCAAGGGCCACGCCTATACCCACACCTTCGGCGGTCCCGGCAATCCGCTCGGCATCCTGCCCTTCTACCAGTACTGGCTCCGCCAGGTTCAGCGCAGCCCGGAATGGGCGGCGAAGACAGGATCTTTGTGGGACTATTCCTTCAACGACCTGGCGGCCAAGGCCAACAAATTCGCCCGTCTGAAAAAGATCCCCGACACGCAGATGGACGGGCTGAACTATGCGCTGCACTTCGACGCCGGGCTCCTGGCGCGCTACCTGCGCGGCCATTGCGAAAGGAACGGCGTCGTGCGCCGAGAAGGCAAGGTCCGGAACGTCAATCTTCGGGCCAGCGACGGTTTTATCGAGTCCCTGACGCTCGAGTCGGGCGAAACCCTTACCGCCGACTTCTTCATCGACTGTTCCGGCTTCCAGGGCCTTTTGATCGAAGGCGCGCTGAAATCCGGCTATGAGGACTGGCGGCACTGGCTGCCGTGCGACCGCGCCATCGCCGTGCCGTGCGCATCGGCCGGTCCGCTCAAGCCCTATACCCAGGCGCGCGCCCATACGGCCGGCTGGCAGTGGCGCATTCCGCTGCAGCACCGTACGGGCAACGGTCACGTCTTTTCCAGTCCGTTCATGGGTGCGGATGAGGCGCAGCGCATCCTGATGGCGAACCTCGACGGCGAGCCCCTGGCCGAGCCGCGCTTGTTGAAATTCACCACGGGTCGGCGCAGGCAGTCGTGGATCAGGAACTGCGTGGCGCTGGGCCTTGCGTCGGGCTTCATGGAGCCGCTGGAATCGACCAGCATCCATCTGGTGCAGTCGGGCCTGCAGCGCCTGATGCTGTGCTTTCCCGACATGGACTTCCCCCAGGCCGAAATCGACGAATTCAACCGCGCCACGCGCCATGAATACGAACTGATCCGCGACTTTCTGGTCCTGCACTACAAGGCGACCGAGCGTAACGACAGCCCGTTCTGGGACTATTGCCGGACGATGGATGTTCCCGACAGCCTGGCGCACAAGATGGATTATTTCGCGTCACGCGGCCGCGTGCTGATCGAGGAGGAGGACCTGTTCAAGGAGATGAGCTGGATCCAGGTCCTGCTGGGCCAGGGCGTGATGCCGAAGGGGTGTTCGCCCCTGTCGGACACCGTTCCGGCGGACCAGCTGCACGAATATTTCCAGGGCATCAGGCAGATCCTCGACCACACGGTAAACAGCCTGCCCGGCCATGCCGACTATGTGGCACGGCACTGCCGCGCGCCGGATATGGACAGGGCTTAAAGCGTTTCCGCCAGGAAGGCCTTGACGTCGGTAAAGATCGGACCCTTGCCGCGGAAGGGAATCGACAACGCCGCAGCCATGTCCTGATGGCTCAGGCCATCGTAGAGCTTCAGCCGGGAGCTATCGCCGGTGGTGCGCAGCTTCGCATCGAGGTTCACCGCATTGTGCGTATAGACAACGGTATCGGCGCGACTGTGCATCAACAGGAACTGCGTGCCGAGCGGCCGCACGATATCGACCGGCTGGGTTTCCCGCGGACGCGGCCATTGGCCGAAGGCATCGCGGCTTGCCGGGACATCGAACGGATAGAAGTCGTACGGGCCCGATATTCCGACGACGGCCTTGACCGGGATGGCGTCGAGGTAACGCGGGTCCAGCGTGACCATGACGGCGTTGTAGGCGCCGGCGGAATGGCCGCTCAGCGCCAGTCTGGACGGATCGGCACCATAGTCCGAGGCGTGGGCCACCAGATGACGGACCGCGGCGCCGACATCTTCGAGAAATACCGGGTATCGGACGTTCGGGACAAGGCGGTAATCGGGCAGGGCGCAGACATAGCCCATCGACGCCAGGGCATGGCCGACCCAACTGTAGTCGGCCTTCGAGCCCATCGCCCAGTTTCCGCCGTACACGAAGACGACGACGGGCAGGGTTTCGCCGTCCCGCGCGGCCGGCCGATAGACGTCGTAGCGCTGGCGCGGATCGTCACCGAACGCGACGTCGCGCGCGATGCGGCGCACCGGCCCGTCCTTGGGTGTTACAGCGTTGAAGATCGTCAGCGTATTGCACGCCGCCAGGGCCGCATTCAGCCCGCCGAGCAGGCCAAGATTCAGCAGGCGGCGCTTTGTCATTGCGGTGTCTTGCGGCATCAGGCGACGCTTATTCCCGATTTCGGCGTCGGCGGTTTCGGTTTCAGGCCGATCCCCTTCAGCCAGATTTGCAGCGCTTCCCAGTGGATGCCCAGGACGACCTTCAAGGTCATCAGCGGAAGTCCCAGGAACAGCCGCCACAGGGCCTTGTCGGTCAGGGCTTTGCGCCGCGCGGTGAAGCCGGCGAACAGCATCTTCTGATCGCCGCTTTTCAAATCGATTTTCAAGACGAAGGTTTCGTCCGGTGCGATCAGGTCGAAATCGTAGCTGAGGCCCCTGGTCTCCATGAAGGGTGAGACATGAAGCTTCTTGCCGCTATGCTGATGGATCGCCCGGCCCGCATCGTGGACCGCCAGGACGTAGGAATGGCGGTCGCCGAAGGTATTGTTGACCTCATAGACGACGGTGCGGACGGCTCCGTCCGGCGCGACGACGAAGTACAGGCTGATCGGATTGAAGACGAAGCCGAGGACGCGCGGCATGGTCAGCAGGAAGACGCGGTCGCCGGTGAGCCAGGCGTCGCGCGCTTGCAGCATGGCGACCACGCGATCGCGCAGGGACCCCGCCTTGTCGGCCTGGTCGGGTCCATGGTCGCGGTCGTAAAAGCCGAAAAGGTTGAAGCGGTTGCGCGACAACAGCCGAACGGCCTTCAGGTCTTCGCCGACGTGGTCGAGGTCAAGCAGGACCTGGAAGATATGATAGGCCAGGCGGTGCGGTTTCGACGCAAAGCGCTGGTGAATGACCTCGCCGGCATAAAGACCCGTTTCCATCACTCGGCCGCCTGGAGGACAACATCCTCCGTCCACGGATTATATTGGATACGGCTCCGGCTCCAGTCGAAGTCCCACGGGCGGCGTACCCCGGTGATCGCTTCGGCCACCGCCAGGCCCGACTGCAGGCCGTCTTCGTGAAAGCCTGAACCGAAATAGGCGCCGCAGAACCATGAGCCCTGCCGCCCTTGCAGGTCGGCCAGTTCGGCTTGCGCCCGGATGGCATGCGCGTCGAACAGCGGATGTTCGAAAACGATGCGCTTGATCGTCTTCTTCGGATCGACGGCATGCGTCGGATTGAGCGTGACGAAGTAGTTCTGCTTCGTCTTCAGCACCTGCAGCAGATTCATCCAGTAGGTTACGCACAGCTGTTGATCGTGGGCGGCCGTGCGTTCCCCGCGGTAGTTCCAGCTCGACCACGCCGCGCGGCGCCTGGGCATGAAGCTGTCGTCGGTGTGCAGGACCACTTCGTTCGGCGTGTAGCGGAACGCCGACAGGACGCGCTTTTCAGCGGCGGTGGCGGCTTCGCCGAGAATTTTCAGGGTAATGTCGGCGTGGGTGGCGAAGACGACTTCGTCGAAGGTCTGGCGCTCACCGGACGTCAGAATCACCGTGATCTTGCCGGCCGTACGCTCGATGCCCTCGACCGGCGATGACGTGCGGATGCGATCGTGGAACGGCTTGATCAGTTCCCTGACATAGGCCTGGGCTCCGCCGATGACGCTACGCCACAGGATGCGGTCCAGGATCTGCAAAAGACCGTGATTTTCGAAGAAGGCGATGAAGGCGCGGAAGGGGTAGTCCATGATCTGCGCCGCCGAGGTCGACCAGATGGCCGCGGCCTGCGGCAGCAGGTGGTCGTCGATAAAGGCCCGGCCGTAATTGCGGTCTTTCAGGTAGTCGCCCAGGCGATAGTCCTGGCGGGCGCGGGCGGCCAGGTCTTTCGGCGCCTCGCGGTAGAAGCGGACGATATCGAAAAGCAGCGACAGGAAGCGCGGCCGGAAAAGGTTGCGCGCCTGGGCGAACAGGCCGCGCATGCCAAGGCTAGAATATTCCAGGCGGCCCTGGTCGACCGACACGCCGAACGACATGTCGCTGAGCTGGTGCGCCACGCCGAGGTGGTCGAACAGGGCGACGAGATTGGGATAGCAGGGCTCGTTGAAGACGATGAAGCCCATATCGACCCACAGGGGATCGGCTTGCGTCCCCACATTGACGCTGTGACTGTGGCCGCCGGCCTGGGCTTCGCTTTCGAAGACGGTGACGTCGCAATGGCGGTCGAGGTGCCATGCCGCCGACAGGCCGGCAATGCCCGAGCCGATGACAGCGACCTGGCGCCTGGGGCGAATTTCGATCGGATTTACGTCCATCATCTCTCTCCCGGTCGTATGCCTGAAGGTCTACGCGCCCGTGCCGGCATTGGATCACGAACCGCTTTTGCGGGGGCTTATGATCCGTCGTCGCGAAGCCGGCGTACATTGGACACTGCATCGGCGGATGACGGCATCCTCCGGGAGTGGGAAAAATGACCTTTGACCATATCTCCGTAATCGGCTTTGCTGGACCCGGCATGGACACGGATACGACCCCGCTGCGCGACCCGACCCCGGATTCGACCCCGGAGCGGCTGATCGCGCGTATCGCGGAGAGTCGCGACCGCGACGCCTATGCCTTGCTGTTCACGCGCTTCGCGCCGAAACTGAAGGCGTTCGTCATGGGACAGGGCCTGTCGGCGCAGGAGGCCGAGGACCTGGCGCAGGACGCCATGCTCAATGTCTGGCGCAAGGCCCACCTGTTCGATCCCGCCAAGGCGACCGCCGTGACCTGGATCTATTCGATCGCGCGCAATCTGCGCATCGATGCCGCCCGAAAGGCGAAGCGCGTCCGCGACCTGCCCGACGACCTGTGGCAGGGCGAGGGAGAAAAGCCGGCCGACCAGGAGATGATCGACCACCAGTCGGCCCAGTCCATATCCGTGTTGATCGGCGCCCTTCCGCCCGACCAGCAAACCGTCCTTAAGATGTCCTTTTACGAAGACCTGTCGCATGGCGATATCGCCAAGGCACTGTCGCTGCCGCTCGGAACGGTGAAATCGCGGCTCCGCCTGGCCCTGGCGCGCCTGAAGACAGGCCTGTCCGCGCCGGGAGGCCGCGCATGACTCATTCCGCCCGCGTTCATCCGCCCGAAGACCTGCTTTGGGATTATCATCGCGGCCGCCTGTCGCCCGGCATGCGCCTGACCGTCCGCACCCATACGGATTTGTGCCCGCAATGCCGGTCCGAGCTGAGACTTTTCGACGCGATCGGCGGCGCCCTGCTCGAAGACGTCGAAGGCGTGGCCATGTCGGACAATGCGCTGGACCTCGCGCTGGCGCGCATCGAGCGCCCGGAGGAACCGGAATCGTCCGCCACAGTCACGCACCCGGGCTTTCTCGACGGTTTCGACCTGCCGGAGAGCCTGAAAGCGGCCGATATCCCGGGCCGCTACTGGGTGGCACCCGGCGTGTGGATGGCGCCGGTCCGGTTCGACGAGGACAGCCGGGGCACCAAAACCTACCTTATGTTCGTCAAGAAGGGCATGGTCATGCCCGAACACACCCATCGCGGCCGCGAAATCACGCTGATGCTCAAGGGCACGTTCAATGACCAGAACGGCAGCTATGGCCGTGGTGACTTCGTGCTGTGCGACGAAACCATCCAGCATTCCCCGGCGGTCAGCGCGGACGAAGACTGTCTTTGCCTGGTGGCGCAGGAAGGCCTGATCCTGCCCAAGACCTGGCTGGGCAAGCTGCTCCAGCCGTTTGCGCGGATCTGACCTCATGCGCGCGGTCGTTACCTATTTTGTGGCGCTTGCGGTCATGCTGCCGCTCGATGCGGTGTGGTTGACACTGACCGGCGGGACCTATCGCCGGATAATGGGGCCTCTGCTGAAGCCGCAGTTCGATATACCTGCGGCGGTGGCCTTCTACCTGGTCTATGTCTTCGGCGTTACCGTGCTGGTGACCTCTTCCGCGTCGAAAGCCCTGCCTGCCGCCGTCAGGGGTGCCGTGTTCGGCTTTACGGCCTATGCGACCTACGACCTGACGGCGCTGTCGGTCATTCGCGACTGGCCGCTGTCCTTAAGTCTGGTGGACATGGCCTGGGGCACGGTGCTGACAGCCGTCGCATCGGGTGTCTCGGTCTCGATCATGAACCGGAAGGCCGCATAGCGCAGGCGACTTTCGAGCGCGGCGGACGGCCCAGCACGCCTGAGATGAACCATGCCGTTTCTACGATGGCGTCGAGCTCGACGTCGGTCTCGACCCCCATTCTATCCAGCATATAAAGCACGTCCTCGGTCGCGACATTGCCTGAGGCGCCCGGCGCATAGGGACAGCCGCCCAGGCCCCCGACAGAGGCATCGAACACCGAAATCCCATAGTCGAGCCCGGTAAGGATATTGGCCAGGGCCTGGCCGTAGGTGTCGTGGCAATGTAGGGCCAGCTTTTCGGCGGGCACGAATTTCAACACCACATCGAGCAGGCGGCGGATGTCGCCGGGCGTGGCCACGCCGATCGTATCGCCGAGGCTGATCTCGTAGCAGCCCATGTCGAGCATCTTTTGCACGACCGGGACCACGGCGTCCGGGGTGATGCGGCCCTCATACGGGCAGCCGACGACGCACGATACATAGCCGCGCACCTTTACGCCGTCGCGCGTGGCGCTTTCGGTGACGAAACGAAAGCGCTCGAGGCTTTCGGCTATCGAGCAGTTGATATTTTTTCGGCTGAAGGTCTCGGACGCCGCGCCGAAGATCGCGACGGTGGTGGCGCCGGCGTCGCGGGCCGCTTCATAACCCTGAAGATTGGGCGTCAGGACCGGGTAGGCGACGCCGTGTTCACGCGCAATGCCCGCCAGGACCTCGGCCGCGTCGGCCATCTGCGGCACCCACCTGGCCGACACGAAACTGGCGGCCTCGATATATTTTAGTCCGGCCTGCGACAGGCGGTCGATCAACGCGATCTTGTCGGCGGCCGATACGATTTCGGCTTCGGCCTGCAAGCCGTCGCGCGGGCCGACTTCGTAGAGGGTGACCTTGCTCGGCCTCACTTCGTTTCCTCGAACAGCTCGCGGCCGATCAGCATGCGGCGGATCTCCGAGGTGCCGGCGCCGATCTCGTACAGCTTGGCGTCGCGCCACAGCCGCCCGGCCGGATATTCATTGGTATAGCCGTTGCCGCCCAGAGCCTGGATCGTCTCGCCCGCCATCCAGGTGGCTTTTTCGGCGGCGTAGAGGATGCAGCCGGCGGCATCCTTGCGCGTGGTCTCGCCCCGGTCGCAGGCGGCGGCCACCGCATAGACATAGGCGCGGCAGGCCGCCCAGGTCGAATACATGTCGGCGATCTTGCCCTGCATCAGCTGGAAGGTGCCGATCGGCGCGCCGAACTGTTCCCGTGTATGAATGTAGGGAAGGACCACATCGAGACAGGCGCGCATGATGCCCAGCGGCCCGCCTGACAGTACGACGCGCTCATAATCGAGGCCCGACATCAGCACGCCCGCGCCGCGTCCGACCGCGCCCAATACGTTCTCTTCCGGCACTTCGCAGTCGGCAAAGACCAGTTCGCCGGTGTGCGAACCGCGCATGCCCAGCTTGTCGAGCTTCTGCGCCACCGAAAAGCCCTTGAAACCGTTCTCGATCAGGAAGGCGGTGATGCCCTTCGATCCCGCGTCTGGATCGGTCTTGGCGTAGACCACCAGTACGTCGGCGTCGGGACCGTTGGTGATCCACATCTTGCTGCCGTTGAGCACATAGCGGTCGCCGCGCTTTTCGGCTTTTAGCTTCATCGACACGACGTCCGAGCCCGCGCCGGTCTCGCTCATGGCGAGCGCACCGACATGGTCGCCGGAAATCAGCTTCGGCAGGTATCTGGCTTTCTGCGTTTCGTTGCCGTTGCGTGAAATCTGGTTGACGCACAGGTTGGAATGGGCGCCGTAGGACAGGCCGATACTGGCCGAAGCGCGCGAAATCTCTTCCATGGCGATGGTGTGCGCCAGGTAGCCCATGGCCGCCCCGCCATAGGCTTCGGGCGCTGTCATCCCCAGCAAACCCATATCGCCCATGGCCTTCCAAAGGTGCATGGGAAACTGGTCGGTGCGGTCGGCCTCGTCGGCCAGGGGCGCGATCTCGGCGGCGGCGAAGCGGGCGACCGCCTCGCGCAACTGGTCGATGTCCTCGCCGTGGCCGAACGAAAGGTGCGGGAAGTGGATCATGGGCTTAGTCCCCAATCTGGATAAGAAGCGCCTTGTCGGCGACCTGGTCGAGTGCGCTGGCGTGGACGGCGGTGACAGTGCCGGCCTTGGGCGCCTTGATGGTGTGTTCGATCTTCATGGCGCCGAGGATCAGCAGTTTCTGGCCCTTTTCGACAACGTCGCCCGGTTTGACGAAGACATCGATCAGCTTGCCGGGCATGGGGGCATTGATATCGCCCGACACCACGCCCGGATGATCGGCGTCGCCGCGATCAAGATGCAGATGGGCGCGCGGCGGCAGGTTCAGCCAGAAACCGCCGATGTCGTTCCATGGCGAGGTCGGGTCGGCGGAAACAGCACCGGCATCAGGCTCGGCGTCGGGCCAGGGCAGGGTGAGTGCGTCGAGATGACGGCCGATAAAGCCGGTGTCGATGTCTCCGGCCGCAAAATCGGCGTCCGATACGACGCGGCGCAGGAAGCTGAGATTGGTTGTCAAGCCCTTGACCCGTGTATGGACCAGGGCTTCGCGCATCTTGGCGATGGCCTGCGCGCGGTCAGGGCCGTGGACGACGATCTTGGCGATCATCGGATCATAGAAGACGCTGACCTCGTTGCCCGGTTCGACGGCGGATTCGATGCGCGCGGTCTTCGGAAACTCAAGCCTTTCCAGCCGTCCCGTCGCCGGCAGGAAGTCGTTTTCCGGGTCTTCGGCATAGAGACGGACCTCTATGGCATGACCGGAAATGGCAAGGTCTTTCTGGCGTTTCGGCAGGGGCTCGCCGTCCGCGACGCGCAGTTGCCATTCGACAAGGTCGGTGCCGGTGATTTCCTCGGTCACCGGGTGCTCGACCTGCAGCCGGGTGTTCATTTCCATGAAGTAGAAGGGCGCGCTGTCGATGCCGTTCGAAACATCGACGATGAACTCCACGGTGCCGGCGCCGACATAGCCGATCGCCTGGGCGGCCTTGACGGCGGCCTCACCCATCTGCCGGCGCAGGGTTTCCGGCAGATGCGGGGCCGGGGCTTCCTCCACCACCTTCTGGTGGCGGCGTTGCAGCGAGCAATCGCGTTCGAATAGGTGTATGACATTGCCGTGCGTATCGGCGAACAGCTGGATCTCGATATGGCGCGGGACTTCGATATACTTCTCGATCAATACCTTGGGATCACCAAACGCATTCTGGCCTTCGCGCTGCGCCGAGACCAGGGCGTCGGCGAAATCCGCGGCCTGGTCGACGCGGCGCATGCCCTTGCCGCCGCCGCCCGCCACCGCCTTGATCAGCACGGGATAGCCGATCCGGCCGGCTTCAGTCCGTAAGGCGTCGGGGCTCTGGTCGTCGCCATGGTAGCCGGGGGTCACGGGCACGGCCGCCTCGCTCATCAACGCCTTGGCCGCCCCCTTCAACGCCATGGCGCGGATGGCCGATGGCGTCGGCCCGATAAAGACCAGCCCGGCGGCGGCGCAGGCCTCGGCGAACTCGGCGTTTTCCGACAGGAAACCATAGCCTGGATGGATGGCTTGGGCATTGTGGTTCAAAGCGGTCGCAATCATGCGGTCGCCGCGCAGGTAGGACTCGGCGACCGCCGCCGGGCCGATCGGCACAGCCTCGTCGGCCTCACGCACGAACGGCGCACGGCGGTCGGCTTCGCTATAGACGGCGACCGTGCGCACACCCAGGCGCTTGCAGGTGCGGATGATGCGCCGGGCGATTTCGCCGCGATTGGCGATCAGGATCTTGTCGAACATCATTGCGCCCATCCCGGCTTGCGCTTTTCCAGAAAGGCGGCGATGCCTTCGCGGCCTTCGGGTGAGGCGCGGCGCGCGGCGATGCGTTCGGCGGTCATGGCCAGCAAGGCTTCGTCCATGGTTGCGTGCGCCACATCGCGGATCAACGCCTTGGTGTCGGCCAAGGCGTCGGGGCCGTTGGCCATGAGGTTGGAGATTATGGCGCCGGCGTCGTCGCCGATCTCATGCACCAGGCCGATGCGGCGCGCGGTTTCGGCGTCGAAACGCTCCCCTGTCAGCATGTAGCGCCGCGCCTGGGTCTCGCCGATCCTGCGCGTGACGTAAGGCGAAATCGTCGCCGGGATCAGCCCGATCCTTACCTCTGTCAGGCCGAACTGCGCGCTCGGCTGGGCCACCACGATATCGCAGCAGGCGACCAGTCCGACACCTCCGCCCAGCGCCGCGCCATTGACGACGGCGACGACCGGCTTGGGACAGGAATCGATCGTATATAACATTTGTGCCAACGCCATGGCGTCTTTCCGGTTGGCGTCGAAGTCCTGCGCGGCGGCCTGCTGCATCCAGTTGAGGTCGGCGCCGGCGCTGAAATTCTTGCCCGTGCCTGTCAGCACGACCAGGCGCACGCCGGCATCGTCGCCCAGGCGGCAGAAGGCTCCGTGCAGATCGGCGATCATGGCGGCGTTGAGCGCGTTATGGACCTCGGGACGGTTGAGCGTCACCCGGGCAATGCCGCGATCTATGGAAACGGAAATCGTCATGACGGTCACATCCGGAAGACGCCGAAACGCGTCGGCTCTATAGGGGCGTTCAAAGCGGCGGACAGTCCCAGGCCCAGGATCCGGCGGGTGTCGGCGGGATCGATGACGCCGTCGTCCCACAGCCGGGCCGAGGCGTAATAGGGGTGGCCCTGCGCTTCGTAGGTGTCACGGATCGGCGCCTTGAAAGCCTCTTCCTCGGCGGCCGGCCAGGTGCCACCCCGGGCCTCGATGCCATCGCGTTTGACGGTCGCCAGCACGTTGGCCGCCTGTTCGCCCCCCATGACCGAAATGCGGGCATTGGGCCACATCCACAAGAAACGCGGGTCGTAGGCGCGCCCGCACATGCCGTAATTGCCGGCGCCGTACGACCCGCCGATGATGACGGTGAACTTCGGCACGTTGGCGCAGGCTACGGCGGTGACCATCTTGGCGCCGTGGCGCGCAATACCCTCGTTTTCGTATTTGCGCCCGACCATGAAGCCAGTAATATTTTGCAGGAAGACCAGGGGAATGCCGCGCTGGGCGCACAGTTCGATAAAGTGCGCGCCCTTTAGCGCGCTGTCCGAAAACAGCACGCCGTTATTGGCGACGATACCGACCGGATAGCCGTAAAGGTGAGCGAAGCCGCACACCAGGGTTTCGCCGAACAGTTTCTTGAATTCGTCGAATTCCGAGCCGTCGACCAGCCGCGCGATAATTTCGCGCACATCGTAGGGCGTGCGCGTATCGGCGGGAATGACGCCATAGAGCTCTTCGGCCGGATACAGGGGCTCGGCCGCCTCGCGGACCTTGAGCGATATGGACTTGGTGCGATTGAGATTGCCGACAATGCGCCGCGCGATCATCAGCGCATCGGCGTCGTTGGCCGCCAGGTGATCGGCGACGCCGGAAATGCGCGCGTGGACGTCGCCGCCGCCCAGGTCTTCGGCCGAGACCTCTTCGCCGGTGGCGGCTTTCACAAGCGGCGGCCCGCCCAGGAAGATGGTGCCCTGGTTACGCACGATGATGCTTTCGTCGGACATGGCGGGAACATAGGCGCCGCCGGCCGTGCAACTGCCCATGACGACGGCGATCTGGGGGATGCCATGCGCCGACATCTGCGCCTGGTTGAAGAAGATGCGGCCGAAATCGTCCTTGTCCGGAAAGACCTCGTCCTGGTTGGGCAGGTTGGCGCCGCCGGAATCGACCAGATAGACGCACGGCAGGTTGTTCTGCTGCGCGATCTCTTGTGCTCTCAGATGTTTCTTGACGGTCAGCGGGTAATAGGTCCCGCCCTTTACCGTCGCGTCGTTACACACCACGACGCATTCGGTCCCGCTGATGCGGCCGATGCCGGTGATGATGCCGGCGGCCGGCACGTCGTCGTCATAGACCTGGTGCGCTGCCAGCGCCGACAGCTCCAGAAACGGCGAGCCCGGGTCGATCAGCCCGGCGATACGGTCGCGCGGCAGAAGCTTCCCGCGCGCCAGGTGCTTGTCGCGGGCGGCGTCGGAGCCGCCTCGGGCGATCCGGACGGACAGGGTATGCAGATCATCGACCAGGCCGCGCATCCGGGCGGCATTGGCGGCGAAATCGGGATCGGCGGGGTCGAGATCGGAGGTCAGGCGGGTCATGGCTGAATACAACTACGCCTTTTCATTGCATTGTTAAAATCAATAATGCCGATAAAATAAATAGATGATATCTATAGGGTATGGAAATCTATCTGTTGCGTTACTTCCTGGCGGTGGTCGAAACCGGCAGCTTCACCAAGGCCGCCCAGGCCTGCCTGATCACCCAGCCGACCTTGTCCGCCGGCATCCGGCGCCTGGAAGAGCAGATGGGCGTCGATCTTTTTGTCAGAAACAACAAGCGCGTCTTCCTGACGGCCGCGGGATCGCGTTTTTTGCCGCGTGCCAAGGCCATATTGCACGAGGTCAATATGGCCACGGCGGAACTGGCGGAAACCGAGGCGGACGCGGTCATTCGCCTCGGCGTCCTGCAAACCCTCCCGGCGTCGCTGGTCGCCGGCTGGCTGCACGATTTTCTCGCGGATCATGCGGATGTTCGTTTCGATCTTTACGACGGCACTGAACAGGAGTTGCTCAACCGCCTGGATGAGCGCGGCATCGACTATGCGCTTTCGATCCGCCGCGTCGCCGACGACGGCACGATGCCGCTGTTCGAGGAGGGTTACCGCCTGGTCCTGCCACGCCGCCATCCCCTGGCCGGACAGGCGATCATCGCGGGCGAGGTCCTGGCCAACGAAAACATGATCGTGCGCACGCGCTGCGAAGTGCTGTCGGAAACGTCGCGCCATTTCACCGACCGCAATGTCCGCCCGCCCCTGGTCTACCGCACGCCGCAGGACGAACGCGCGCTTAGCATGGTCGGCGCCGGTGTCGGCATCACCGTTATGCCGGACAGCTATTCGGCGCCGGATATCGCCGGGATTCCACTCGCGGGATTCGGTCTTCGCCGCACGATCGCGCTCTTTCGTCCGCGCTACGATTTGCCGGGCCGGACACGACTCGCCGGAGAGGCGTTTTCCACCTTTCTGCAAAAGCGCTTTTCAACCTGAAAGATCACGCGGACTGGCACCGTTTTTGAACATCCCGATACCGCACACGCCAGTGTGTCCATTTTTTAAACGCTATCGCCTCTTCGGGATCCCAAGGCCTTGGACGACATCTCCTATATTCGCGAACCGCGCCCGGCACAGACTCCCACGCAAGAGGCCGTCAGCTGCGACGTCGCCATCGTCGGCGGCGGCTTTGCCGGGGCGTTGATGGCCCTGGTCCTGGCGCGACGCGGCCTGTCGCCCATCGTCGTCGATCCGCACGATGTCTATCCGCAGGATTTCCGCTGCGAAAAGTTTTCGGTCGCCCAGGTCGACGGTCTTGTGGCGCTGGGCGTGGCGGACGTATTCGCGCCGCTGTTTGGCCGTGACGTCGCAGCGCTGACGCAGCGCGGTGTGCGCTACGACCAGATGGTCAATGCCCTGCGCGACCATTGGGGCGATGGCGTGCGCCTGGTCAGGGGCAAGGTGACGGCGGTCGCCCGCGATCACGGGGCGCAAACCCTGACCGTAGCCGGCTTCGGGACAGTGACGTCGCGCCTGTGCGTGCTGGCGACCGGGCCCGGGGGGCGCCTGCTCAGGGATCTGGGCGTCAAGCGCAAGATCCTGTCGCCGGATCATTCGGTGTGCATCGGCTTTACGCTTTTGCCGGGGCCGCAGGGCTTCGGCTTCGACAGCCTGATCCATCGCGGTGAAAAGCCGGGTGATGGTGTCGGCTTCGTCAGCCTGTTCCGCATGGCTGGCGATTCCTCTGATGCCTTGCGCGCCAACCTGTTTCTTTATGACCCGATCAAAAGCGAGCGCGTTTTGCGTTTCCGCCGCGATCCCCTCGCGGCGCTCCTGGCGTTGATGCCGGGCCTTGCGGGGCGGCTGGATGCCGCGACCGTGGCGGGCGACGTCGAACTCAGGGCTACCGACCTTTATGCTACCGATGCACCGGGGCTCGACGGGGTCGTCCTCATCGGCGATGCCCGCCGGACGTCCTGCCCCGCTTCCGGCACGGGCATCAGCCGGATCGTCGGTGACGTCCGGGCTTTGGTGGATCATTTCGTGCCCGCATGGCTGGAAACGCCTGGCGACGTCGCACATTTTTACGCAGATCCTTCAATCCGTCGCCTCGACGCCGACCTGCATCGCCGCTCGATGAACGGCCGCAGCCTGGCGGTCGATACCGGCCCGATATGGCGCCTGAAGCGTCTGGCGCACAAGGTGCGGGCCGCCTTCACGCGTCCGTCGCCGCCGGCCGCCGAACCGCGTTTTTACAGCGGCGACACCGTCCGTGTCCGATCGGCGGTCGAAATCCTCGCTTCGCTCGACATGGACGGCACGCTGGATGGGCTGCCTTTCATGCCGGAAATGGTGCCGCTGATCGGCCAAAGCGCCCGGGTCTTCCGCCGCGCCGACCGAACCTGCGTCGAAGGCCATGGCCTGCGCGGCATGAAGGACGTGGTCTTCCTCGATCAGCGGCGCTGCGACGGCCATGCCCACGACAACTGCCAGCGCGACTGTCTGATGTTCTGGAAAGAGGCCTGGCTGGCGCCTGACGGCCCGGCCCTGACCCCGACGCCAAAAGCGGAAATGGCCGCGCGTGAGACCCTGCTGAATCTGGCTACCCGCGGACTCGACGGCCGCTATGTCTGTCAGTCGACGCAGTTGGCCCGCGCCAGCTACACGATTTCGAAGATGCACCTGGGCGAACTGCTGGCCGAGCTGAAAAGCGGTGAAATGGCGCCTCAGGCCTTCGCGACCATTGTAGGGCGCGCGCTGATAAACAAGACGCGTGCGCTTCTGAAGCTGCCCGAACTGGGCCAGATCGTCGGCCCCAGGGGGCCGAAGTCGAAAGGCGACCTGAACCTGCAGCCGGGCGAGTGGGTGAGGGTGCGCGACGCGGCGACGATCCGCGCCACGCTTAATCCGCGTGGCCGCAATCTGGGCCTGAGCTTCGAGCCGGAAATGGAAAAGCTTATCGGCCAGGTCCGGCAGGTCGACCGCGTCGTCGAACGCATGGTCCACGAGGAAACGGGCGAGATGGTCCGGCTGGAGCGCACCGTGTCGCTCAAGAGCACCTATTGCCAGGGGGCGTGCGCCAAGAGCTGTCCGCGCGCCAACCCGCTATTCTGGCGCGAGGTCTGGCTGGAGCGTGTTCCAGCGCCGGAACAATAAACGGTTCCTTATTTGTTCCTGATGCCGTAAACTGACGCGAGTCAGTTTCAGATCCGGGCCATGGCAGAGGAACCCACACCGCCGGACGCGCCGGTGCGCAAGGTGATCCATATCGATATGGACGCCTTCTACGCGTCGGTCGAACAGCGCGACAACCCGGACCTGCGCGGCAAGCCGGTGGCGGTAGGGGGCGCGCGCGAACGCGGCGTGGTGGCCGCGGCCTCGTATGAGGCGCGCAGGTACGGCGTCCATTCGGCCATGCCGTCGGTCACGGCGCGGCGCAAATGCCCCGAGCTGATCTTCGTCAAGCCGCGCTTCGAAGTCTATAAGGCCGTGTCGCGCCAGATCCGCGACATCTTCCTCGACTATACGCCGCTGGTCGAGCCGCTGTCGCTCGACGAGGCCTATCTCGACGTTACCGAAAACCTGAAAGGCATGACGTCGGCGACCGAAATCGCGCTGGAAATCCGGCGCCGTATCCTCGATACGACCGGGCTCACGGCGTCGGCGGGGATATCGTACAACAAGTTCCTGGCCAAACTGGCCTCGGACTACAACAAGCCGAACGGCCAGTTCGTGGTGACGCCGAAGACCGGACCGGCCTTTATCGAAAGCCTGCCGGTACGCAAGTTCCACGGTGTCGGGCCGGCGACGGCCGAGCGCATGCGCAAGCTGGGCATAGAGACGGGGGCAGATCTGCGCGCCAAGTCGCTGATGTTCCTGTCGCAGCATTTCGGATCGTCGGGGGAATGGTATTACTGGATTTCGCGCGCCGTCGATCCGCGGCGTGTACGCCCCGACCGCGAGCGCAAGTCCGTGGGGGCCGAGACGACCTTCTTCCAGGACCTGTCCGAGATCGGGACGGCGAGGGACGGGCTTATGCCGCTGATCGAAAAGGTGTGGCGCCATTGCGACGGCAATGCCCTGCACGGGCGCACCGTCACGGTCAAGGTCAAGTACAGCGATTTTCATCAGGTGACGCGTTCGCACACCGGCCGCAAGGCGGTGACAAGCCTCGCCGAACTGCGTGAGCAGAGTTTCGCGCTTCTGGATAGCGTCTTCCCTGTACAGAAGGGGATTCGGCTGCTCGGTGTGACCGTATCGTCCTTCCCGGACCTGCATGACGACGAAGACCAGCCGCAACTGAGCTTTGACCTGTGAGCCTCTATATTGCGGAGCGGGATTCAGGTCGGCGCATCTGGGCGACAGGCACGGGTAAGGCCGTCCCGGCACGCCGTTTTATTCGCCTGTCCGGCGTATGGCATTGATTTTGCATCGCACATACGCTTAAGGATCTGAAAGTTAATCGCTTTTAGGCTGGTGTTGTAATTTCGCTATATCGCACGTGCGATGTTTCGTATAGCCTGCGCACCATTGGTATTCGAAGCAGCGGGCGATGCCCGAATTTTTTTGACATTGAGCTGGGGTAATTCATGAAGTCGATTGTTGTGATGATGGGCGCGCTGGCCGGCGCTCTTGCGGCCTCGCAGGCCGTTGCCGAACAGGCGCCGGGCCTCTATGTGGGCGGCGGGATCGGCTATAACTGGAAATCCGACCAGGAAGTGAAGTCCGATGCCACCATCGGCAGCACCGGTCAGAAGTACGTCTACGACCTGTCGACCAAGGACGCCCTGGCCGGCTTCGCCCGTCTCGGCTGGCGCTATAACGACCATTTCCGCGTCGAACTGGAAGGCGCCTATCGTCCGGGCGATGTCAACGCGGCCCACGGCCCCGAAAAGCGCAACTATGGCAACGGCCTCAAGGACGACGCCATCTGCGGCTCGGTTTCGGCCACGGTCTGCACCGGCCCGAACGGCAAGATCGACCAGACGACCCTGTTCGTGAACGCGATCTACGACTTTTATCCGGAATATTCGCTGCACCCGTATATCGGCGCCGGCATCGGTCTCGACTATGTCAACGGCAAGGTCGACGGCCGCCTGGCCCAGGTGTCGGAAAGCATCAGCCTTAAGGGCAGCAAGGTCGTTCCGGCGGCCCAGTTCCTGATCGGCGTTTCGGCGGCCCTGTCCGATCGCCTGAGCCTCGATCTCGGCTATCAGCTGACCTATGTCGGCAAGGTCAAGTACAACTCCAGCGTCGCCGCGCTGAGCGGCGCCAACGGCGCCGACTATATTCCGGGCGCCTTCGAAGGCGACTTCAACGACCAGGTCCTTCTTGTCGGCCTGCGCTACGCCCTCGGCGCCAAGCCGGCTCCGGCGCCCGCGCCCTATACCCCGCCGCCCGCTCCGGCGCCGCAACCGGCCCCGCCGCCGCCCGCTCCGGTCGAAACG
>CAKZJB010000204.1 GCA_936940865.1 uncultured Asticcacaulis sp.
CCAATTTCGAGGAGCAGTGGCTGCTCGACCGGGTCCGCGCCTCCGCCCGCGACCTGCGGCCCGAAAACTGGCAGGCCGCCCGCATCCGCGCGCTCGAGGCGCTGGGCCGGGGCAGCGACGCGCAAGGATTCCGGCTCAAGGCCTTCCACGACACGCTCGATCCGGAGCCCTTGCGCGACTATCTGAAACGCCTGCCCGACTTCGACGACATAGAGGCCGAAGACGCCGCGCTCGATTACGCTGTTACTTTTACGGATGCCGATAAGGCGCTGGATTTTCTTATATCCTGGCCGTCGCTCGACCGCGCCGCGCGCCTGGCCACCGCCCGCGCCGAGGCGCTCAACGGCAATGACGAAGACCTGCTGCCGCTGGCCGCCGAAAAGCTGGCGGCGAAATATCCCCTGGCCGCGACGCTGATCCTGCGCCGCCTGATCGACGCCATCCTGCTCAATTCGCGCAACCTTACCTACGACCTGGCCGGACAAGCCCTGGCGGAATGCCGCCGCCTGTCGGCCTTCGTCACCGAGTGGCGGGGCTTCCCGGACCACACCGCCTACGAACAGGGTTTACACGCCTACCACGCCCGCAAGACCCAATTCTGGGAAGCGGCGGCCGCCTGATCTTCCGTAACCGGAAAATCAACCAGGCAACTGGATGATAACTCTTAATTCCTTCCCTGTTTACGGGGAAGGTGGCATCAAGGCCGCTTGCGGCCGCAGATGACGGAAGGGGCATTCCCCAGATACGTCACGCATCCCGCTGCAAACCGGTGTCATCACCCTACAATTGCCTGAGCGCCTTGGCCGGCGACAGATTTGCGCCTGACCATGCCACGCCGAACACGGTCGCCGCCGCGATCAGCAGCGACAGTCCCGACCCGGCCAGGAAGAACCACGGGCTCATGGCCACGCGGTCGTCGAACTGCTTCAGCCAGGCATCGAGCACGACATAGGCAATCGGCCAGGCGATGATATTGGCAATCAAAACAGGCCGTAAGAACTGGAACATCAACAACCGCATGATCCGCCAGCGCGACGCGCCCTGCGCCTTGCGGATGCCGATCTCGTGCACGCGGGCCGAGGTATTGAACGCCGCCATGCCGAACAGCCCGACCGCCCCGATCAAGGCCGCCACCCCGCCCCCGATCGCGAACAGACGGGTATTGCGCCGGTCGTCACGGTAATAGTAGTCGAGCTCCTGGCGCATCGTGTGCAGGACGAAGGGGAAATCTGGCATTTGTTTGCGCCATACGGCTTCGAGTTTTTTTCGTGCAGTCGCCTCGTCTATACCCGAATATCGGATGACGGTCTCTGACTGCTGCGTCGCCATCGACGCCATAACATAAAGTGTTGGCCCGTGCTGTCTGAGAGGTCCTTGAAATCGCTGGTCAGCTACTACGCCTACGACATGTAGGCGTAGTAGCTGGTACAAAAGGTCCTGGCCTATCGCAGCTTGAGGGCTACTAAACCCCAACGCCTTAACAGCCGTCATATCAATGTCGATGTTGACGGTTGCGCCCTCTTTTGCGCTCTCTTCATCTACCAGGAACTTCAAGGAACGTATATCGTCCTTCCCGTCGAGTACCCTACCCGCCAAAAGGCGTGTTCGATAGACCTTGAAGAAATCGGCCGACGTCGCTTCCCAGGCCATCTCACAATTCGTCCCCGGTGGGGCGGCACGCCGCACGGAAGTGCGCGGAACTATATAATATTCGCCAGGAATTTGTCCCCTTGATACGCTTTCAATTCCGGAAGTCTTGCGCCAGGCGTCCACGACTTGCCCCACTCGCTCGCTAAAGATTTCGGATGTGATCAGGGCGTCCGTGGTCAGCAGATTGTCCCGGCTATACCCCAACTCCGACGTTTCCATATGCCGAAGCTGGGCAGCCAACCCTGCCAGGACAATAAGAAAAGCTCCAGCGACGGCAAACTGCGCAATGCTTAGCCCTTCGCGGAGTCGTCGCCCCCGTAAGCCGTCTCCCGTTACCTTTGAAGCTCCGATACCGCGCATTCTCTGGTTGAGCGCTAGCATGCCCGCAGGATACAGGCCGGAAAACACTGCACTCGATATAACCACCACCGAGAGCCCTAAAATGGATTTGCCATCCTGGCAATAATCCAGACTAAGGGAAAGATGGGCGGCTAGATTCAGCAGAGGAAGACCGATTTCAACGAGGCTGAACGCGACAATAAGACCTGCTCCGCCGACTAGCGCGGCCTCGACAAGGAGTTGAATCATGATTTCACGTATTGACGCCCCGTAGATATTCCTAACGGCCACTTCCCTAAGCCTCAAACCGGCTCTCGCCATCGCCAAGTTGGCATAGTTGACCATGGTGACGGCAAGTGTCAGCCAAGCCGTAAATGTCAGCCCCGATACCGCTTCGGCCAAGTGAGGGCTCGCAAGATGCTCTCTCTCAAAAGGCCTAATACCGATCCGCAAATTCTGTCGAATGCGCGCACTTACCGTTTCCGAATACGGAAGAGGAAATGCCGCAACGGCGGGCCATATTCGCGAAGGCATCGTTTCGGCGGCGCTCTGCGACGCCAATTCCATGAATATTCTGCCTGTTTGAGGCGTTCCTACACTATACCAACCGTAAGGGATGCCCACTCGCGCACAGAATGCCGGCACGCTCCGCAAAATATCGATTTTCAAAGTGGAGTTCGGTGGTATGTCCCTGACCACCGCCATAACGCGCCAGCGCCTTTTCTTCCCCTGTTGGCCACTTTCGACGATGTCGTCTCGCAGATCGAGTGTCTCTCCCACAGCATTGGCTCTTCCAAAGTATTTTCGGGCCATATGTTCGGACAGGATTAGTCCATCAGGTGCGGCCAGCGCTGCGTTTCTGTCACCGGCAACCACGGGCAGGTCGAATATCCTGAAAAAGTCTGGATCGACCAGTTGCCCCGTCTCTTCCTGCACGGTGTTGCCCACACTGACTACCGGATAGACCGGAAAAAGACGCGTGGCCTTGAGGTCGGGGTTATTTTGGCGGATTGCGTCCAGGACGTAGCCGGGGGCCGCAAAGAAAAACGGTGACTGAGGCCTCCTATTCCGATGCACGATCTCATAAATCCTGTCCGCATTCGGCAGCCACTGCTCGTAACTGGTCTCGAACCGCACGAACAAACTCAGCACGATAAACACCGCGATGCCGAAGCTCAGGCCCAGCAGGTTCAGCGCCGAATACAACGGATGCCGCGTCAGAGAGCGGTAAAACGACAGAAAGGCTGCCCGGATCACGCCCGGCCTCCGATCGCAGCCATTAACCCCCGCATCATCAATCCTCTTCACTTCCCGCGAAGGACAATGAACCGGATTCCGCCAAAAGTCACCACCGGCGCCCTACCATATATGCACGCGCCTTTCGGGCGGCACGTAGAGGGCATCACCCGGCTTCACGTCAAAGGCGGCGTACCAGGCGTCGAGGTTGCGCACCACGCCATTGACCCGGTACGGCGTCGGCGCGTGATAGCTGTTGGCGACCACATAGCGGACGGCGCTTTCCGGCGCCTTGTAGCGCCAGGCCTGGGCCCACGACAGGAAGAAGCGTTGGTCGCCGCTTAAACCGTCCAGCGACGCCCGGCCGGCGCATGGATGATCTTTGAGATAAAGCTGCCAGGCCCGATAGGCCAGCGACACGCCCGACAGGTCGGCGATGTTTTCGCCGATCGTGCGCCGGCCGTCGACATGGATGTCCGGATACGGCCTGAAGGCGTCGTACTGCGCCGCCAGGGCCTCTGCTCGCATATGAAAGGCGTCGAGCGCGCCCTGCGACCACCAGTTCCGCATGTGGCCGTGCCCATCGTAGATGATGCCCTGGTCGTCGAAGCCGTGCCCCATCTCGTGGCCGATAATGGCGCCGATGGCGCCGAAATTGACCGCCGGATCGGCGTGGGCGTCGAAATAGGGCGACTGCAGGTAGGCGGCCGGCAGTTCGATGGCGTTGTACAGGACGCTGTAGCTGGCATCGACCGTCTGCGGCGTCTCGTACCACGGCTCGTCGCGCGCGCCGGGCTCGAGCCGCCGCCGCTGATAGGCCCAGTCCGCCGCCCAGATGCGGCGCAGATTGCCGGCCGCATCGTCACGGCGGATATCCAGCCTCGAAAAGTCCCGCCATAGCGAAGGATAGGCCACCTTGATCGCCATGGCCTCAAGCTTGGCCTGCGCCTCCGCCCGCGTCGCTGCATCCATCCATTCGGCATGGGCGAGCCGCTCCGCAAAGGCCCGGCGCAGATAGGCGATCATCCCGGCGGCGGCGGCGCGCGCTTCCGGGGTGACGAAGCGTTCGGCGTACAGCCGCCCGACCTGCTGGCCCAGGACGCGGTTGACCATGTCGCGCGCCTGCGCGTCCCGGGGCTGCGGAGAAGCCGCATGCCAAATGTCTTTTCCATAGAAATT
>CAKZJB010000205.1 GCA_936940865.1 uncultured Asticcacaulis sp.
TCGGCTCCATCTTCTCAGAAGTTGGAGCCTCCGGCAAACCCGGGGCGGTTCAGATTGACGATCTATTATTGGATGAGAACGGCTATAGACAGTTTCAAAAGCCGTACTCCAACGGGGTTGGTTTCTTCTTCAAACCGGTTCAGGAGCCGCTAACCCTCAGGGAGGCGGCAAATAAAATTATACATTGTGAGCGCTTCGGATTTGGCGCCAATATATACGAGGACGACGATTTTCGCCATCATGCTTCGAAGGCTGCCGATATCGGGTTGTACGGCAAAAAAGGTAAGCAGGAATGGATGTGCGGCCTAAATCTCCTGGCGTGGTGCGGCGCAATTCACCAGTGCCTAACCCATTGGGAGCAGGGCGGTCCCCCGCCAATCGGGCCGCTCGGGCTTGGGTAGGAGATTTTGGTTACAGGCTATCAAATGCCGTCAATCGAACACCGCCCCACGCTAAATGGTGCCTTTTGTCCTGCGCGTGGTTTTTTTGGGGGGGCAGGAGCAACATTCACGCGTCGGACTTGAAACCAAACACCTAGTGTTCCCATCCCGCCAAACGCACCCCTAGGCTGGCGCTTGGCCGCACCAGGGCCTATCCTGCGTAACAGAACCTGGGGGACTTCATGATCAGTATCGACTTCGTCGCGGGCATTGAGCGGGATGCGCGCTTTCCCAACTATCTGGCGGCGAGCGGATTGATCCGGCGGTTCGCGGTCGTCCAGCAGACCTATGTCGAAGGCGCTGGCGAAATGGTCATAGACGAGGTGCTGTGGCGCGCCCTCGTTGCCTTCGTCGACACGTACGCGTCGGATGCGACGGTGTGGGTTGTCGCGCGGGAGAAGGATGTCGGGCGCAACGAACGTCTGTTGTCCGATTACATGGTCGAATGGGACGCCACGGCTCCGGACGACCGCTACCCACCGGACGTCATTCTGCTTCGTAGTGGGCAAACGCTTATATTCTGCATGTTTACCGAGGCCTGGTACAGCGTCGGCGGCCCCGGTATTTATCACGACTCCTGCACCTATTCGCTGTTTTCCAGGCGCGATATTACTGACGAGGTCCTAGCCTACCTGCGCGGCCATCCGGACGCATCGGGATGGCGGCTGGCCGACACGGTGTTCAGCGCCGACGAAACGTTTGAAATGGCCAGGCAAAGCAAAAGGGCCGCCTGGATGGAGGAGGCGCGGATAATGACGGCGGTGGTGCTTGGGGGCGCCATAATCTTCGCGGCGTGGAAACTGGTGTCTTATCTCATCTCTCGCTTTTGACCGCGTCGCGGTATCGATAATGAGCGTTTGGGAGCCGGGTTTCGGCGACAGGTTATGGAATGCTCGACAGACAACCGGCCTCTTAACCGCTGCGCGGGGTGAGCGATGCGCGGCCGGCGCGGGCCAGCGCAACCACTCTGTCCCGCAGCTGCCGATAAAAGGCCGCTGGCAGCTGCCCGTAGGCATAGGTCGTGGCGCCCCGGCGGATCGGACGAAGATCGACGCCCGGCCAGACAAACCGGTTGAGATCGGCGGCGATGACCCAGGAGCGCTCGCCGTCCAGGCCAAGACGGAGTTTGGTTGCGGCCGGTATTTCCAGCGCGCTGTCGGGGTGGGCCGGCGGCGAATGGGTAATGGGGGCGACCGTCACCACCTTGCGTCCGCCGGTCTCCTCGACGGCGAGGATAATGACGCAAGGGCGATCCTTTCGCCCTTCCTCCCGGCCGCGCAGGGCCTCATCCCGCCACAGATAGGCATAGGCAATGACAAGGCCGGGAACGGGTTCGGGCAGGGCCACGGGTCGTTAGCGGACTTCGTGGTCGAATTCGGCGGCGTCCGCCGGCGGCTCCGCGGCGGCCAAGGCAGTCAGCGCCGCATCGTCGAGTTCCCACGGATACATCGCCGTGCGGTCATACTGCTTGAGGCGGCGATATTCCTCGGCGGACAACAGCACCAGATGCTCACGCCCGTGATTGGTGATCGACACCGGCTCCCGCAAGGCGGCTTGAACGATGCTGCCGTAGGATTTGAGGAAGTCGGCGGACGAAATGGTTTGGGTCATAAATACCTCTCACGCTCAAACTATCAGAATTATTCGAGTTTTTCAAGTTTTAGCGGTCGTATGTTCGGCCGCTCCGGATTGCCCCCGCTTAGAGGCCTGCATTTAAGCCATCTTAGCTGCCGCAGGGGCCAAATGATCGATAAATGGCAGATTTATCGATCATCGGAAATGAAGGGCAGGAGCAACATTCCCGCGCGGTTTCCGCTTTCAAGGCTCCCCATGCGGTACCAGGGCATAAACAACTTCCCCATTGCGTCCGCCGGCCCGCCAGCCGATAGTCACGGCTGAAAACAAATCAGGGGACCTGCATGAAAGGCCGCTTCGCGCTCTTTATCATCTTCGGCATGATCGCCGGCGTCGGCGCCGGCTGGGCCAGCCACCAGTATCTCGACGCGGCGTCGCTGGGTGTCGCGACCACCGTCTTCGCCACGCTGACCAAGATCTTCATCATGTTGATCAAGATGATCATCGCGCCGTTGGTGCTGTTCACCCTGATCGCCGGGATCGGCCACATGGAGGACGCGGCCTCGGTCGGGCGCGTCGGCATAAAGGCCCTGGGCTGGTTCCTGTTCATGTCGGTGGTGTCGTTGCTGATCGGCATGGTGATGGTCGAATGGCTGCAGCCGGGCATCGGCATGGATCCGACAGCGGACGCCGGCGGGACCGTACCGACCATGGCCAATTTCACGCTCGACAACTTCATCGCTCACGTCATCCCGACTTCGATCGTCAAGGCGATGGCGGACAACGAAATCCTGCAGATCGTCTTTTTCGCCGGCTTTGTCGGCACGGCGATCGCCATGCTGGAAAAGAAGTCGCCGCGCGTCATGGAACTGGCGGAGGAGGGGGCGGCCATCATGCTGAAGGTCACCTCGATCGTCATGAACTTCGCGCCGATCGCCATCTTCGGGGCGCTGGCGGGTACGGTTGCCGAACACGGCCCCGCCATCCTGATCAAGTACGGGACCTTCGTGGCGGAATTCTATGCGGCCATGGGCATTTTGTGGGTCCTGCTCATCGCGCTCGGTTTCCTGTTCCTCGGCGGCCGCATGCTGAAACTGCTGGGCGTCATCCGCGAGCCGGCCCTGCTGGCATTTTCGACCGCCAGTTCGGAAGCGGCCTTCCCTAAGCTTCTGGCCGGGCTGCCGGGCGTCGGCATCCCGCGCAAGATCGTCAGCTTCGTCCTGCCGCTCGGCTATTCGTTCAATCTCGACGGCTCGATGATCTACTGCACCTTTGCGACGCTTCTGATCGCCCAGGCGCACGGCGTGCACTTCACCCTGGCGCAGAAGGTGATGATGCTGTTCCTGCTGGTCATCACGTCGAAGGGCATTGCCGGCGTGCCGCGCGCGTCGCTGGTCGTCATCATGGCGACCCTGACCTATTTCGGCCTGCCGGAAGGCTGGATCGCCCTGGTGCTGGGCGTCGACCACCTGCTCGACATGGGCCGCTCGGCGACCAATGTGCTGGGCAATTCGGTCGCGTCTGCGGTGGTGGCGCGCTGGGAAGGCAAGCTGGATGAGCCAGAGAGCGCCGGCTAGGCAGTTTGCACCTCCCCATTTTCTGCGAAAACGGGGAGGTGCAAATTAAGCCAGGACCCGCTCCAGCGCGGCCTTGAAATTACGGCGCAAACGCCAGAACGGGATTCCCAGGAGGACATAGAAGGTCAAGAACATTGCCGGTAGTCCAAACGCGGCGGCCGCATCAACCTCGCCAGCGTGCTCAAGCATCAGGCGAATCGTTCCCGCGCTCATCAAGATAAGAAACGCCATAATGGCGATTGTCACTGCCGGTGGCCGCGCGGACACTATAATGCGGCTCCCCGTGGCTGCCGATTCTATCTTCCCGGTGCAGACCGGACGATGCGTATTCCGCAACCTTTGCTGCCGGCTCAGCGACCATGGTTCGGCGGATGTCAGCAGTGTGAACCGGCCGGGCTTAAGCGTGCCTTCGAACGTACCGGGCGTGCCGCGGAATGCATGGCGCCAACTGCGTTTGACCGTAACGGTTGCCAGCCGCTCATGGACCTTTTCGACGCTTAACGGCGTCTCGACCACGAAGCGGTCGAACGGAATCAGATATTTCAGGAACATGGATCCCCCTCCCGAGGCCCCTCTGTATCGTGCCGGGAACAAAATAGCAACCTACCCCGGCGCGTCGACCCCTGTCTTGTTGATCGCGGTGAACCTGGGCAGGGGCTGAGCCGAGGCGCGCGGCGCGAAGGTGTCGCGGTGCAGCCATTGCACGGCCTGCATGCGCCAGACTCCGCCGTCGCGCCAGACATTGGCGCGGAAGAAGCGCGCCTCGCTTTCATCCGGATTGACGGTGTTCGGTGTGTCCGAATGCCAGCAGTCCGCCGTCAGGTGATCGTTATCCTGCCATTTCAGGTGCGTGCACCCGGCCGGAAATTCCGCCCGCGTTTCGACCGTCGGCCAGTCCATGATGATGAAGGCGCCGCGCGACGGCGTGACGGTCGAGTCGCTGGTCGCCAGAAAGCGTCCGTCGGGCGACGCGGCGACGTCGTCGGTGACGGCGTATTTGCCGCTGTCGGGCAGCACGAGATAGCGGTTGGTGGTGACGCCGAAATGGCAGGCCACCAGGGCGATCGGTTCGCGCCGGCCGGTTTTCGCGTCACGGACCATCACCGCGCGCTCGATGACGTAACGGGCGCAGCCCCTGGGATCGTCGGCGTAGGTGACGACGTCGCGGCCGGCATAGCGGATGACGATGGCGTCTCCGCGGCGCGTGGCCAGTTCGGGGTGGTCGCGCAGCACCAGGCTCTCGTTCAGCTTCGCCGCCGCTTCCTTCGGCGTGCCGATAAACGCATTGGGCGTGATGTCGCTATGGGCGGCGGGCGGCGGCGGCGGGTCTTTCGGCTTGGTGCAGGCGAAAACCGTCACGACCAGCGCAAAGGTCAGAAGCGGTGGTATGAAGCGCATTCCCTCATCCTGAACAGTCGCGCTTAAGGGATAAGGCGCGACGCCGTAAAAAAGCGATGCGCGTCTTTTTTCGGAGTTGGCCGCCTTTGCCGTTGACCTGCCGCGCAATCATGCCATAAGGGGCGCCTCTTTGGCGCGCCTGCCCCCGGTGGGACGCGCTTACTTTCGTTTCATAGCCGCCGGTGCGGGATCGGTCAGGGACCGGACATCGCATCGACAAGGATAACTATCCGATGCAAGTCGTTGAAAAAGTGAATGAAGGCCTCAGCCGCGTCCTGGAAGTGACCGTGACGCGCGACCAGCTGACCCAAAAGCTGGATGCCAAGATCGCGGAAATCGCCCCCAAGATGAACATCAAGGGCTTCCGTCCGGGCAAGGTGCCGCAGGCCCACGTCCGCAAGATGTACGGCAAGGACCTGATGGGCGAAATCATTCAGGAAACGCTCAACGACACGACCCAAAAGGCCATGGAGCAGGCCTCGATCCGCCCGGCCAGCCAGCCGGAACTGACGCCGGTCGGCGACTTCGAAAAGGTCATGTCGGGCGATGCCGACCTGGCCTATCAGATCGCCGTCGAAATGATGCCGGTGTTCACCCCGGTCGAGCCGGGCTCGATCGAACTGACCCGTCCGGTCTATGAGCCTTCCGATGAGGACATCGAGGAGCAACTCAAGCAGATCGTCGCCGGCAACAAGCAGTATGAGCCCAAGAAGGGCAAGTCGCCCAAGGCCGCCGACGGCGACAAGCTGATCATCGACTTCGTCGGCAAGATCGGCGACGAAGCCTTTGCCGGCGGTACCGCCGAAGGCGCCGAGCTGGTCATCGGTTCGGGCATGTTCATCCCGGGTTTCGAAGAGCAGCTGATCGGCGCCAAGAAGGGCGACGTGAAGACGCTGGAAGTCACCTTCCCGGAAGACTACGGCGCCAAGGAACTGGCCGGCAAGGCCGCGACCTTCGAGACCACCGTCCAGGACGTCCTGTCGCCCAAGGAAGGCGAAGCCGACGATGACCTGGCCAAGAGCCTGGGCCTCGAGAGCCTCGATGCGCTCAAGGGCATCATCAAGACCCAGCTGCAGCAGCAGTACGGCCAGGCCTCGCGCTTCAAGATGAAGCGCCAGCTGCTGGACGTCCTTGACGAAAAGCATGACTTCGAACTGCCCAAGCGCATGCTCGACGCCGAATTCCAGGGCATCTGGCAGCAGGTCGAGCAGGACCGCGCCGCCGGCCAGCTGGCCGACGAGGACAAGAACAAATCCGAGCAGGAGCTGAAGGACGAGTACATGAAGATCGCCCAGCGCCGCGTGCGCCTCGGTCTGGTCCTCGCCGAAATCGGCACCCGCCAGAACGTCCAGGTCACCGACCAGGAAGTCACCCAGGCCATCCTGCAGGAAGCCCGCAACTATCCGGGCCAGGAGCGCCAGGTGTTCGACTTCTACCGTCAGAACCCGGCGGCCGCCGCCCAGATCCGCGCGCCGATCTACGAAGAAAAGGTCTGCGACCTGATCTTCACCCAGGCCAAGGTCACCGATCAATCCGTCAGCAAGGACGAGCTGCTGAAGGAAGAGGAAGAAGCATAAGGCTTCGTTTCCCGAAGACATTGAAAAGGCCCCGGAGCTTCCGGGGCCTTTTGTTTTTCCGTCGCCGCCGCGATTGCAACTTATTGTGATGGAATAACGTAATTATTTAGACATCTAACTATTTTCATCTGCACGCTTCCGTGGCAATGAAAGCGCGCGCATCGCCATTAGGGCGAAGCATCGAGTCGACCGGGCTTAGGCCGGGTCACGAAGATGACGCCGGCTATTCCCGGCAGCCGGCGTCATCTTCTCCTATTTCCCGATCATGGATGTTTTTTGCTTGCCGCCGTGGTGGCGTGCGGCCGCTTGTGGGGCGCAAGTTTCCTGAAGCGGTTGCTTTCGAATTGCTATCAGTTTTGTTTTGCAAGTAGGGTTTCCAGCCGGGCAAAGCCAGCTTCCATGCCATGGGCCATCGGGCTTTGCAGGGCGCCGTCGCGGGCGGCTTCGGAGGCGTAGCGAACCACCTGGGTCACGGTGGTGACGCCGTCCTTTTCGGTGAAATCCTGGCGGACGTGGGTTTCGCCGCCGGTCCAGTCCTGGTCGAACCGTTCGGTGTGGACGATGAAGCGAGGCGCGTCGATTTCGACATAGGTGCCGCCCATGCCCATTTCGACGCCGCTCGCTGTCTGCTTCCAGACGTAGCGGAAACGGCCTCCGGGCTTGAGATCGACCTCGCACACCGGCATGGTCCAGCCGTCCGGGCCGAGCAGCCAGCGTTTGATCAGGGCCGGAACGGTGTAGGCGTCGAAGACGAGGGCGGCGGGCGCCTTGAAGGGGCGGACAAAGCGGATTTCGGTCGGTGACGGCGTGGTTATTTCCAGTGCCCCGACGCGGCGGACATCGCTCAGCATGACGTTTCCTTTTAGCTTGCAATCGGTTTGATAAGCTCGGTCCGATAGACCGAAGCGTCCGGCCCGGCTTCCGGACCGACGGCATAGACTTCCCACAGGTCTGCGGTGGTCTGGGTGCCTTGCGCGGCAAGGTCCGCCAGGAACTGTC
>CAKZJB010000206.1 GCA_936940865.1 uncultured Asticcacaulis sp.
ATCGGCTCCATCTTCTCAGAAGTTGGAGCCTCCGGCAAACCCGGGGCGGTTCACTCCTTATGTAGCTTGTGCTCATTACACGCCGCCAGCTCAAACAAAGCCAGGACGCCGGCTAATGCCAGCGTCCGCTTCGTGAATATTCGTAAATGTCGATCGGAAATCATGCCGCCCCGCAAACCCGGAACATTACATGATCACAAAATGGCAAAAAATACGCCACATTCAAGTTATTTTCCCGCCCCGACTCATACCTCAAAGTATTTACGTCAGGAAAAGCGATCGTAAAAATCCTTCATGTTCCAGTCGTCTTCAAATGCTTCTAGAATCGATTTGAGAAAATATCGAGATCTTTCGCTTTTTTCCGAATGTAAAGAAGCTTGTATTTTCTGCTTCAATTCCGTCCAACGGAGGCCATGTAAGCAATATTCAACTAGCCCAGGCGAGAGGATGCCCTCGTCTATGATATCCATAAACGCTTTAATGAAATCTTCCCGTGCATCCGGATGCATCAAGACATAGTCGAGAACGGCGTTGAATTCCCGCTCGACTGATCTTCCGGGCTCCTCAATATCCGCGCGGTCGGCTTCTTTAACCAGTTCATAAAATTGTTGAATGATGTGCGGTGCGTTAGACATTAAAATTTCCCCTCGGCATATTTGCCTTCGACATCAAAGCCGAGTTTTTTGAACGCATTCTCTGCACGCCGTGCCGAACAGCCCCAGTTCGTAGTAGACGTTATGCAGCGCCAAGTAGGTGTTCGACTTGGCGAAGACATCCAGCAAAATCCGCTGGCATTCCGCAAGCCACACCTTGACGTCGTGATCGTCGCGCAGCTTCGGGTCGCCGACCCCCAGCCGGAACCACGGCCGCGCCGGGCTGGTCAGCCCGCCCATCAGTCCCGCCGCCAGAATGTCCAGCGCCTCGGTCGCGCAGTCGTCGATGATGTTGTTGAACTGATGCAATTCGCCGCGATTGCGGTCGGTGACATAGAACCGGCCCGCATACGGCTGTATGTAGTCGCTGAGGTCCTGATACATCGGCAGCCACCCCGCCCGCTCGGACTTCAGCAGGTTCAGCCGCCTGACGATGCGCGCCTTGCAGCTCAGGCCCGACTTATCGGATGCTTCGCCCATGTTCATTGCCCCAGAAGCGTGTTGGTACCGACGCTTGACGCTCCCACCGGGGCGCCGGCGACGCCGGTAAGGTTGGTTTTGGCCACACCCTGCTGGTTGCCGAACATGATGCCGGCCAGATCGGGCTTCTTCGCATTGGCCTTGTTGACCGCGCGCTGCTGCTCGGCGGCGGCGTCCTGGGCCGCCTTGGCGGCGCTGGCGGCCGCGCGCTTCATGTGGCCGGCCTGCTGGTTGGCCATATAGGCCTGGCCGACGGCCGTGCCGCCCGCCACGATCGCGGAAATGGTGGGAACGATACCCATTACAGCACCTTTGAAAAAATGATGTCCTGAATGCGATAGCCCAGGCGCGGCATCAGCCCCTGCAGCGTGGTGCCGTCCTTGGCGTGCCAAAGCATCATGTGCGCCCCCTTTGCCCGCACGGCGTCCTCGGTGGCGTGGATCAGTGCAAGCCCGTCTTGGCCCTTGCGATAACGGGGATGCACGAACAGAAGATCGTTCTGCCCGACGACCAGGTCGCCATAATGCATGTTGGCGTCGACGATATTGACGGAATAGCCGATCAGGCTTTCACGGTCGAACAGCCCCAGCGACACCGTGAAGCCTGCCGTTTCCAGCGCCTCATAGCGTTCTCGCCGGGGCTTCAGCTCCATGATGTCGGGGTTGGTGGTCAGCTCGCGGCGATGCGCCTGCAGCAGCGTCCAGGCCTTGTCGATCCATTCGGACGCCTTGATGGAGCGGATGGTAAGTACGGGATGTGTCATGACACCCGTTATCGGTCGTCCCCGGTCAGTTCCGCATACCGCCCTTTATGCACCTCCCCGTCGCGCGGCGATAGGGAGCGGGACCGCTCGAACCGCGAAGCGGTGAGCCGCGGTGGTGGGGTTACTTACTTGCTTTCCAGCCTTGCGTCCGCCCCTCCACGAACCCGTTCAGCACATTCGCCGGCTTCTCGTAATCGACCGGCTTGACCATGTGGCGATGGAAACCGTCCCCATCGGACTCCCCCTTTTTCGGGTGTCCAAGCGTCGGATGTTTTCCGGCTGGCCGCAATTCTTTAACTAGGGCTGCAACCGCAACTGACTGCGCACGCGGTCGAAGACTGACCTTGTCTCCATGTCATCAAACCGCGCTTCGGTCACCATGAGCGTCGCCGCCCCGGTCTGGCGCTCCTCCAGGAGGCGCAGCGCCTCGCACATCAGTTGCGATACGGTGTCGAAGTTTCCGGCGGCCAGCTGGTCGCGGATAAAGGTCTCGTAGTGTGTTCCGATATTGAGCGGTCTCACGGCTTCCCCCGAAAGATGCGCCTCCCCGGGTTTGGTCATACCGCATGCGCCGGAACACACGCAAAGCGATTAGTTTCCGGCACGAACCGTCACAAGCCGGCACCTCGCATTAATAGAAAAGTAAGGTTACCCCGCCTTCCTGCACCTCCCCGTTTTCGCAGAAAATGGGGACCGCACGAGCCGCGAAGCGGTGAGATGTGGTGGTGGGGCTACTGGCTTAAGCCCCCAAACTCAGAGCTTGAAAACCTCAAGATCCGAATATCTGGCCACCAGGGGCGCCATCTGCCGGAACCCGATACTCCCCTGCCCTGGCAAATGCCCGCCCGTCGCCGTCCATTCGACGACCTTTAGGTCGTTGATAAAGAACTGCACGCCGCTGCGCGCCTTTCTCAGCCGCATCCGGTAAGGCGGGGTCGCGTCCTGTACATCCGGCAGCGGGTCAGCCCCCTGCGCCAGCAACGCGAAACCCGGCGCCAGACGCAGATTGCTGAGATGAAAGGCGCGCTCCTCGGGCCAGCGCCGCCGGAAATAGGCTATCTGCAGCGCCGACACATCCGACTTCGTGTATTGATCATACACGCCCGCGCGCGGCTTCAACCGCTTGTCCAGCACATGGCAGTCCCCGCCACCGGGCAACAGGCCGCGCGCCGCGAAGAACAGGATGCACAGCCCCGGCTCTTCCAGCGCCGTGAAATTCCAGCGGATCTCGATATCGTCGGGAAAGACCTCGGGACACCAGAAGACGAAATTGGCTTCCTGTCCCTTGTCGGCCGACGTCAAATTTCGCATGCGCATGGCGCCGCTGTCGAAATCGAGCCCGACCTGCCCCTCCATCACCCAGTCCTTCACGTCCGCGGCCGTCGTCAGCGGATTGTAATAGATGCGCTCAAGCTTCGGTGCCGGCGGCGCCTGGACCTGCTGCGCCGAGGCGGTCCCGGCCACGGCCGCAAACGCGGCGCTCGAAACGATCAACTGGCGGCGGTCCATGGCAAACTCCTGAATCGGGCCTTACACGCGTCCGGTCAACCAAACCGTTGATCGATGTTGAGTGATTTTGCAACATATGTCGTTATGCCCCGGAGCGCTTTCCGAAAAGCGTGACGCACTTTTCGGGTTCAAAAGCGCGTAAAAGCAAGAAATTGGAGCGCCGATCCGAAGCAATCCGATTTCGGCCCGTCAGAATTTGATCGACTTATAGTGCACACGCTTCTGCTCGCAGAGATACAACAGGCCCCGCGCACATCCGGCAGGTTGGCCGTGTATGCCATGTCGCCCAGGTCCATGTCGGCGTCCAGCAACGGTCGCCGTTTGAAAGGCCACATGTTTTTCCCCCGGATATGTCCGCACCATGTGCCCGCTTTCGGCCAGGCACAAGCCCGCCGGATAAAGGCAACTTCACGAGCAATCGAATTGATTGTGCTTCCAGCCAAACCCACCTAACGTTTCCGCGGCTGAGGTCAAGCCACCTGATCGATAAGGGGAGCAAAGACATGCACGCGGCGTTTGCGGTAGTTCTTGCCCTTGCCCTGCCGTTTTCGGCCCATGCCGGCGACTGGTGCTCCGTCCCGCCGGCCGAGGCCGCCCGGTACCTTCCCGGCGTCACCAAACGCCTCGCACCTCTGCTCGACAGCCAGCCCCAGCCCATGGCCGTCATGCACACCGAAGGCACACTGCCGCATCAGGGCATCCGCGACCAGAGCATCGAAGCGCGCAAGCAACTGCCGATCATGCGCGACGCCGCCTATGCCTGGCGCGCTGGCGCCGGCGACGCCTACCTGAAACTCTCGATCCGCTATTTCAACGCCTGGGCCGCCGTATACCAGCCCAATCTCAACCCGATCGACGAAACCAATTTCGACGCCTTTTTCGACACCTACGCCGTCATCGCGCCGGAACTTGCGCCCTCCGACCACGCCAGGGCTGACAGCTTCCTTCGCAAATGGGGCCATGACATGGTCGCTTCCGTCGACGCCCACAATATCGTCAGCCGCAGCCCGCAGGCCGGCAGCTGGGACAACAACTGGCAGAGCCACCGCGTCAAGATCGTCACCATGATCGCGGTGGCCACCGGAGACGACGCCCTGTTCGATGATGCCCGCCGCCTCTTCCGCGCCCAGGTCGCCGCCAATATCAAGCCCGACGGCCAGGTCATCGATTTCGCCGAACGCGACGCCCTGCACTACGTCATCTACGACCTTGAGCCCCTCACCCAGGCGGCGCTGGCGGCCCGGGCGCACGGCGAGGACTGGTACCACTACACGTCGCCAACCGAAAGCTCGGTCGCCAAGGGCGTCGCCTGGCTCTACCCCTACGCCCACGGCGACAAGCCGCATGAGGAGTTCAGGCACTCGAAAGTCGCCTTCGACGCCCAACGCGCCGCCGCGGGCGAAAAGGAATATTCCGGCATGTTCGAGCCCGCCCGCGCCGGCAACGTCTTCTGGTTCGCCTCGGCCTTCGACGCGACCTATCTGCCGCTGGCCGGAAAGCTTAAGCCGGAGCCGCCGGCCTTCATCGCCATGTGCGGCAACTAGGCGCCTTCTTTCCCCGGCCAATATTCATGTTATTCTCCGGCAAGGGGAGGACTGGATATGAAAACCGTCGCGATATTCGTCCAGGGCTTCATCCTGGCCGCCGCCATGTGCGCCATCACCTTCGGCGTGGTCGCCTTCCGCAACGGTTATCCGGCAATACTGGCGTGGCTCGATCATGCTCACCTGCCGACCTTCGGTCTGGCGCTGTTCGGTGTCTGCCTTGTCTTCGCGGCGGTGTGGACGGCGCTCAATCGGCGCCGCGCCTGAAGGCCTCAGCCCGGAATCAGCGCCCGGTTGGTCGAATAGGTCCCGAGCACCGATGCGCTGGCCAGGCTGTGCTGTTCCAGCAGTGGCTTCAGGTCGGCGAACGTAAACCCCTCCTCCAGCCTGAGCGACGGCACGTCGACGGCATGGAGAATGAACTCATACCGGTGCGCGCGCTCGTCGTTCCACGGCGGACACGGACCGTCGTAGCCGTTGGCGGAATGGCTCTTCACGCCGAAATCGTTGCGCCCGCGCACCCCGCCGCCGGTCTCGCCTTCGCCAAGGCCGCTGACATCGGCCGGTATGTCGATCAGCAGCCAGTGGTAAAAGTCGCGGCGCGGCATATCCTCGGCCACGCTGCGGCCCAGCTTGTTGACGTTCGACCGGTCGACCGCCGCATCGTGGTCGACGACGACCAGGGCAAAGGATCGCGCGCCCTCCGGGGCATGCGCCCACGACATGGCCGGGCTGACATTGCCGGCGGGCCGCCCATGCGGTGCGCACAGGGCATGGTGTTCGGGCATAAGCCGCCCTTCGCCGATGCCGGAAACGGAAAGTGTGAGTGTCATGACGTCTCCCAGGATTGCCGAGTCCCGCCTCCGGGGGATTTCGCTGCGGATGCTGTCGAACGCCGGGAAGCGTAGTCTCCGCCGGCACTGCCGGCCGTCTTTGGTTAAAAGCCTATATGGCGCCGGGCGCTCTAAAAAATCGAGAAACGACACCACGGCACCCGTAAGGAAGGGGTAAAACCCGGGGTGGAAACTCACACGATTCCGTGTGGCCGCTCCCGGCGCAGGCTAAGCAGGAAAAGCCGTGCCGGACGTTCGACGTGAGTGTAGGTCAGGTGCGATACCGCCACCACCAGCCCGATGAACAGCGCCGCATAGGCCCACCGCCCGGCCTCCGTCGGCACGCCCAGATGCGCCTTGGCCCAGGGCATCAGGAACCAGAAGGCGCTGAAGGCGACGCCGTGAACGAGGTACAAAGAGTAGGAAATCCGCCCGATATATTGCAGCGGCCCGGTGTTCAACACCGCCTGCGCGCCCCCGCGATTGTGCGCCAGCCCCAGGACCAGCAGCGCCAATAGGGGGACCAGCATAAGATCGCCATACGGCCCGAAGGTCTTGAAATGAAAGGCTGCCGCCACGCCCACAACCAGCAGGCCCAGCACGCCGTCGTGGCCCACCCATTTCATGGCATCGGCCCGCCACGCCTTCCACAGCGCCATGCCGATGACGAATTCGAACAGGCAGCGGAAAAAGCCCCAGTTGAAGGTGATATCCAGGATCTTGTCCGGCAACGCCGCGACAAGCCCGGCAAGACACGCGAAGGCCACTGCGGCCGCCAGCCCCGCGGCCCAGCCCGGTATCCGGACCCAAAAGATCAGTAACGGCAGGGTCGCCACATAGGTCCACCATTCCGCCCCGATCGACCATGACACGATGTCCCACGACAGATAGACGTGCTGGTTCATGGCGTGCGTCATCAGAAGGTTGGACGGTATGGCCTTCCACGCCATGAAGGTCTTCCACGACCCGTCCCGCACGTCCGGCAGGAGCAGGGGATAGGTCAGCGCGATCAGCACCACCAGGCCCAGGCAGAACAGGTGCAACGGATAGACCCTGGCCACCCGCGCCCAAAGATAGTCGGCCACAGCCCTGCCCTTGCCGGCCCGGGTCATGCCCTCGGCATAGACGTGTGCGATGATGAAGCCGCTGAGCAGGAAGAAGAAGTCGACCCACAGATAGCCCTTGGACAGGATGCCCGTGGCATCGCGCGAAATAAGCGCCCCCATGTCGCGATAGAAAAGGCTGACATCGATGTGAAACAGCATGACCCACACCGCTGCGATGCCGCGCATGGCGGTCAGCGATCCGATATATTTTCCCTGCATTTCATCCCCTGTGCCCGGAATTTCGTCCGAGCTATGGGGATACCGGTACCATCCGCAATCAGAATACGTATTCGCCGCCGCCGGAATACGAATGCCCGGCACGCGGCGGAGAAAATCATCGGTCCGGAAACATGACGCCGTTCCCTCGCGGCATGCGATAGGATAGATTCCAAAGCCGAAACCGCCGGAGACACCGCCATGTCGAGCACCGCCGCCTTTACCGGAAGCATTCCGGAAACCTACGACCGCGACATGGGTCCGGTGATCTTCGTCGACTACGCCGCCGAAATGGCCGCGCGCGCGGCAAGCCTGAATCCGAAAAACCTGCTCGAAACCGCCGCCGGCACCGGCATCGTGACGCGGGCCCTGCGCGACCGCCTGCCGAAGGATGTTCCGATCACCGCCACCGATCTCAACGACCCCATGCTCGATATCGCCCGGCGCAAGTTCCGCGACGGCGAAGCCGTCACCTTTCAGCCTGCCGACGCGCAGGACCTGCCCTTCGGCGACGGCGCCTTCGACGTGGCCGTCTGCCAGTTCGGCATCATGTTCTATCCCGACAAGGAAAAGTCCTTCCGCGAAATCCACCGCGTGCTCAAACCCGGGGGCCGCTACCTGTTCAGCGTCTGGGACAGCCACGCCCACAATCCCTATGCCGCCCTCACCGATTCCGTGGTCCGCGGCCTCTTCCCGTCCGACCCGCCGCGCTTCTTCCAGGTGCCTTTCTCATGCGCGCCCATCGACCCGCTCAAGGAAATGCTCATCGCCGCGGGCTTCGGCGACATCGTCGTCTCGGTCATGCGCCTGACCAAGGTCATCCCGGATGTGGACGCCTTCGCCCACGGCCTGATCTACGGCAACCCCCTCCAGGTCGAAATCCGCGAGCGTGCCGGCCTAAATCCCGACGAAGCCGTCGCGCGCATCGCCGACGGCCTGCGCCGCGAATTCGGGCCGGGTGCAAAAATGCCCCTGCAGACCCTTTTCTACTCCGCGACCAGCGTGCCCAAAGACGGGTGACGGATACCGGGCAACCTCCATATTGTTACCGCGAAGCAAGAATCACAAACAACATACATTTCAATATGTTAATGTGATTTCATGGTAAATGCTCCCCGCCTTTAACTCTGAGTAAATGCTTTGGCGCTATTTGCGCGTAGGTTAAAGAAACGGAACAGTCGCGTGACCTGGACGCTTTCCTCACCCGATATTGCCCCGACGGCCTTCGTCCGCGACCTCGACGCCTTTCGCGACCGCCTGCAAACCCTTCCCAATGTAGCCCACGCCCTGGCCACCGGTCATATCCTGCCCATCACGGACAGCGAGATTCGCCAGACATTCCTGGCCTGCATAGACACGATCGCCGAAACGCCCGGCCCGTACGAGAGCGGCAGGCGCCTGAACGGCGCCGGCGGGGACGTCATCCATGTCGAACCGGCCCTCTTCCAGGACGTCTACGGCATCGACCTCGTCAAGGCCCTGTGGGCCGGCCAACTGGCGCGCAAGCTCGAACTGGGCGACGTCCTCGACGTGTCGCGCCTGAGCGACGCGGAACTGGCCAAGCTGTTCAACCGCAAGCCGCAGTAGCGCGCAAAAACCCTCCCCTGTCATCACCTTTGCAACAGGCGTCTTGCGAAGGCGCGTTAAACATGTACACGCTATGCGTCTGATCGAGGGGAAAACATGTTCAGACTTCAGCATCTCTGCATCGCCATTACAGCCATAGCCTTGCTGTCCGCCTGTGGCGGCGGCGGCGGCAGTTCCTACGGAGCGCCCTCCGGCGGATCGTCCTCCAGCAGTTCCAGCAGCAGTAGCAGCAGTTCGGCGGCCAATGCCTGGATATCCGGCGCCTTCCAGACCGCCAGCACCTTCAAGGACAAGTGCGCCACCGTCCGCACGGGCACCGACATCCAGGGCAATGCCTATCCCGACAAACAGGGCACGGCGCAGGACGAAAAGATGTGGCTGCGGTCCTGGACCCATGAGACCTATCTGTGGAACACCGAGGTTCCGGACCTCGATCCCGCCCTCTACAGCACCTCGGTCGATTATTTCAACGTGCTCAAGACCAGCGCAGTCACCGCGTCCGGCAAGGCCAAGGACCAGTTCCACTTCAGCGAGCCGACCAGCGATTACCTGGCGCGGCTGACCTCCGCCGCCTCGGGCAGCTACGGCGCCGAATTCGCCGTGCTGCAGGCCACGCCGCCCCGCGACGTCCGCGTCATGTACACAGAGCCCGGCTCGCCCGCCGAAGCCCTGTCGAACGGCGTGCCCAAGCTGATCCGCGGCACCAGGATCCTGACGGTCAACGGCGTCGACCTGGTCAATGGCGCGACCACCAAGGCCCAGGTCGACGCCCTCAACGCCGCGCTGTTCCCGTCGTCCGCCGGCGTCACGACCACACTGGTCGTCCAGGACCCAGGCGCCTCGACGACGCGCTCGATCTCCCTGACCTCGCAAAACATTTCGCCCAAGCCGGTCAACCGCACGCGCGTGGTCAACGACAGCAGCGGCAACAAGGTCGGCTACATCCTGTTCAACACCTTCAGCCCCTATTCGAGCGAAAGCGACATCGTCACCGCCATGACCTCGATGCAGAGTCAGGGCGTCAAGGACCTGGTGCTCGACCTGCGCTACAACGGCGGCGGCCTGCTGGCCGTGGCCTCGGAACTCAGCTACATGGTCGCCGGCAGCGCCAGCACGGGCAAGACCTTCGACAAGCTGCGCTTCAATGCGGCCGCCGGCAACAACGACCCGGTCACGGGCGCGGTCAACAACCCGATACCCTTCTACAACAGCGGCCTGGGCTTCTCCGTGACCAGCGGCACGGCCCTGCCCGCCCTCAACCTCAACCGCGTTTTCGTCCTGACGACGGACCAGACCTGCTCGGCCTCCGAAAGCGTAATCAATGGCCTGCGCGGCATCGGGGTCAACGTCATCCAGGTCGGCGGCAAGACTTGCGGCAAGCCTTACGGCTTCTATCCGCAGGACAATTGCGGCACCACCTACTACTCGATCCAGTTCCAGGGCACCAACGACGCCGGTTTCGGCGACTACGCCGACGGCTTCACCCCCGCCAATTCCAGCGATACGACGGGCGTGAAGATCAACGGCTGCGCCGTCAGCGACGACTACAGCCACGAACTGGGCGACGGCAACGAAGCCCTGCTCAAGAGCGCCCTTTCCTACGCGACGGCGGGAACCTGCCCGGCCATTTCGGCTGTATCGGCCCGCATCAGCGCCGCGCGCCCGGCGGCCGCCACCGGCCCTGCCCTGGTCAAGCCCCGGCGCTCGATCATGGACAGCAACATGGATGTGCGGTTGCGCGGACGATGAAACGGGCCCTGATCCTTGTGGCGCTTTCGCTGTCGGCCTGCCAGACCCTGGCAGCCGACGGCAAGGCGGCGGTCGACATGACGGACGCCCGCACCCGCGCCCAGGTGGCCGAGGCGCTGGCCCGCGCCGTCGGCCGCGCCCATGTCGAACTCGGCCCCAGCGACGGCACGGTGGTGACGGTCCTGCCGCCGCCAATCGGCCCGTATGAGACCAATTCCCCCGCAATGCCGATCCGCTTCGACATCGAAAAGCGCGGCGAAGCCTGCGTCGCCGTCCGCCACGACGCCGGCAGGGCTTATCCGTTGCCCGGCGTGACCTGCGCCCCGACGGGCTGACCGGCCGGTCCGCAAGGTTTTACCGCTTGCCGCCGGCTCGCCGTACAGGCATCATAAGCACGCATTTTCCGGGAACCCACGCGGACCGCGTGGCAAAAACGTCATGTCCCTTCGCACGCGCATCCTGACGCTGGTTGCCGGCTTCGTCGCCATGACGCTCGTCGTCATGCTGTTGGGGCTGTCGACCATTTCAGACTATAACAGCATGATGGCCGGCCTGGACCGCGCGGCCGAAAACACCTACCACGGTGAGCGCCTCAACTTCCTGATCAGCAGCGCCGTCATGGAGTCACGCGGCGTCTATGCGTCGCGCAGCCAGGCCGAAGCCGATACCTATGCCGGCCGCCTCGACCGCGACCTCGACATGATCGAGGCCGAGATTCCGCAGTGGCGCCGCGAGGGTATAACCAGCCTCATGGCGCTGGAAGCCCGGACAAGGGAGTTCATTGCCATCCGCCGCGACCTGTCGAAAACCGCGCGCGCCGGTTCCATCACCGCCGCCGCCGCCATCGGCGACCGTACCCGGCAGTCGCGCATGACCTTCCAGGCCGATATCGAACGCGTCGTCGCCGACACCCGCGCCGAAATGGTGAAAGCCCGGGCGCACGCCGACACCTACCGCCGCGAACGCGCCTTCAGCTTCGCCCTGGTCACCCTGGTCTGGATCGCCGTCACCGCGGGCCTCAGCCTGTGGCTGGTCTCTCACTTCATCACGCGCGAAATCGACATAGCGCGCCGCGAGGCCGAAGGCCGCGAAAAGCTTCTGAGGGAACTGACCCAGTCCAACACCGAGCTGGAGCGCTTCGCCTATGTCGCCTCGCACGACATGCAGGAGCCGGTGCGCATGGTCAACATCTACAGCCAGATGGTGCTCGAGGACTACCAGGACGCACTCGACGAACGCGGCCGCAAGTATCTGCGCACCATATCGGCGGCGGCCACGCGGATGCAGGCCATGATCCTGGACCTGCTCAACTACTCCCGCATGCGCAACGACCCCGACGACGTCTCGCCGGTCGATCTCAACGGCGTCATCCGCCAGGCGCACGGCAATCTCGCCCGGATCATCAGCGAAACCGGAGCCCGCATAGACGCCGAAGGTCTGCCCGTGGCCGGCGGCAATCCCATCCAGATCCAGCGTCTGATGGAAAACCTGATCGGCAACGGCATCAAGTACCAGCTCCCCGGCCAGTCGCCGGTCATAGGCGTCACGGCCCGGGACCTCGGCGACACCTGGCAGATCACGGTCGAAGACAACGGCATCGGCATCGATCCGGAATTCGCCGAAAAGGTCTTCGAACCCTTCCGCCGCCTGCATTCGTGGGAGGAATATCCCGGCACCGGCCTGGGCCTCAGCATCTCCCGCAAGATCGTCGAACGCCACGGCGGCCGCATCTGGATCGACTCCCGGCCCGGCCACGGCACGCGCGTGCACTTCACCCTGCCCAGGGCGCCCGCGCCCGCCCTACCGAAAACCGCCGCAGCCTGACCCGGCTTTGCTCAGTGAGGCTGCTGCGCACGACACGCCGTGGCCAGTGCGGCGTTCAGATCGTCAATGCGGAAAGGCTTGGCCGCGACCGGATAACCGCTCCAGGCGGCGGGAACGCCGCCGGCGCCGTATCCGCTGGCGAAGACGAAGGGAATGCCGGCGGCATCGAGCGCATCCGCCACGGGAAAGACCGGCTGACCGGCCAGGTTGACGTCCAGGATGGCCAGATCGAATCCGCCGGCTTCAACGGCGCTCAAGGCGCCGGCAACCGTGGCGGGGTTGTCGTGCATCGCATAGCCAAGTTCGTCCAGCATGTCCTCGACAAGCATGGCGACCAGCGTGTCGTCTTCGACAAGCAGGACGCGCTTCGGTTCGGTTGCCTGACCCATTTTACTCTCTGTCCGGACGCCGCCCACGCGGGCAAGGGCTTCAAGGTGACTCCAAGTCGCAACTTAAAAATAAAAACACAATGCGGCTCAGGCGGTTCCCTGGACCATGCGCCCAAACCTTGCCTCCGGCTGTCGCCCACGCTATGCGACCGCTACCATTGAAATCGAATACAGGGACACAGGCATGGGCAGGCGCATCGTTTTCACCGGCGGCAGCGGCAAGGCGGGACGCCATGTCATCCCCTACCTGCTCGGCAAGGGTCACGCCGTCGTCAATCTCGACCTTGCGCCCTTCGGCGACGGCGTCAACACGCTCCTGACCGACCTCACCGACTCGGGCCAGGTCTTCAACGCCCTGTCCATGCACTTCGGCTTCGAAGGCCTCGACACTGGCAAAGGCCCCACGCCTGTCGATGCGGTGGTGCACTTCGCGGCCACCGCCCGCATCCTGATCCGCCCGGACAATGTCACCTTCGCCGCCAACGCGGTCTCGACCTACAATGTCATCGAAGCCGCCGCCAAGCTCGGCATCAAGAAGGTCATCATCGCATCGTCCGAGACCACCTACGGCGTCTGCTTCGCCGAAGGCGACCAGGACTACCGCGAATTCCCCCTGACCGAGGACTACGACGTCGACCCGATGGACAGTTACGGTCTGTCGAAGGTCGTCAACGAAAAGACGGCCCGCGCCTTTGCCATGCGCTTCGGCATCGACGTCTATGCGTTGCGGATCGGCAATGTCGTCTCGCCCGAGGACTATGCCAACTTCCCTGGCTACCTCGCCGAGCCCCTGTCACGCAAACGCAATGCCTGGAGTTACATCGACGCCCGCGACCTCGGCCAGATCGTCGATCTCTGCATCGCGAAAGACGGCCTGGGCTTCCAGATCTTCAACGCCGTCAACGACACCATCACAGCACTGGAGCCGACACGCGACTTCCTTAAGCGCTGGGCGCCCAACACCCCGATTACCGGTGAGCTCGACGGCTTCGACGCCCCTATCAGCAACCGCAAGATCCGCGATCTTCTGGGCTTCAGGGAAGACCACGATTGGCGCAAATACGTGACGGTCTAAATACGCCTATTGCTCGAGGTCGAGCAGATGCTGCAAAACCTTTGTCCTCTCGAACGTCATGCGCATCATGCAATCCTCATGGACGACCGGTGCCATCGTTCCGCCGGCATCGGCGGTCGCTTCATAGCCGCATTGCGCTTCCCTGAATTGCACCCATAGCCGTTCCGACTTCCGAAGCGCTTCAAGCCGATCGGGCTCCAGTTTCGCCACCAGCTTCGCATAAACAGCGTTCAGCGACTTATCCTGCCTTGCGAATTCTTGGGAATTACAGTGAGCGATCTCAAAATCCACGGCGCCGGCTTTCGCGAGGCACTTATCGAGTTGAGACGAATAGACGGGTTCTGATCTGTCTCTTGCCGCACTGCCCTGTGCCGTGACAGCGGTTGAGCACACCAGACCGAACACGAAAATCCAAATTCTTTTCACTAATACCCCCTAATGCCATGAAAGCGCTGCGGTGCGTTCCCGCTCGTAACGGCGCATGATAGCAGCCTCGTTCTTTTGGTGCTGCCCTAAAACATACGCCTTTCGATGGTCGTAGAGGCTATTTATCAGCGCTTGAGCATATCCGGGATCGAATCGCGAATGTGTCTGGTCGACAGCCTTGACCGACCTTGTGATGACACGCGCGGCCTTTCCATGTTGAACAGCCATCGACCAGACGACCTGCTGAACGGCTTCGGGTTGACGGTTGATGTCCAGGCCCGTTGTCTGCAGGACCTTCAAGATCGCAGGATCATATTTCGTACGTTGAATATAGCGGTGCTGAGCGTCGAAGAAGGCCTTTGGATCGGATGCGGCGACCTCTTTCCATTTTTCCCCGAACTTTCCATGTGCCGTCGGCTCCAGTCCGTTGAACCTGGCTGCCCAGGGGGCGCCTTCGAACTTCAAAAACGCCTGCACGTTCCGGCCGCCCGCTTCCGAACTGGCGAGCTGATAGGCGCCGTAGGATATTCCACCAGGATCCCCGTTGCCCGACGACACCTTGGCGGCCGCCAGCGCCTCGTTGCCGGGCGAATAGGATGTCTCCTCCTTCATCGAGAGATTGCCCAGCCTGTGCTGACTTCCAGCTCCGACCGCGACCTTGGAGGGCGTGGCGGCAACGACCTTGGGCTTGCTGGCTGGAGCATCATGCTGGAAGACGTCATGCCACCATGCAGCGATATTGTGTCCCAAGGCACCCAATACGTCATTCCGCGTGACGACCGCGGGCCCCGGCCGTGAAACGGCCTGCACTCGACCCGCAGCCCTCGCCTCAGGAACAAGTTCCCCCTGCCGCTGTTCCGCGCCCGAGGGCACGGGGGGCGGCCGCCCCGTCACCGGATTTGCCGAAAGAGGGCGTGAGGCTGGCTGCGCATTTTTGGCTTTGGCCTTTACGCTACCAGGCGTCATATCGAGGATGCGCTGCACCTCCGGCGGAAGCTGGAACAGCGGATGGCCGTTGATTGCCGTTTGCGCGGCCCCTAGAGCGGTTTCGCGTTGCTGCTGCGGCGTCAGGGCCGTGCCGGAGCTGGCGATGGCCTTGTCGGCGGCCGACCGGATCACGCCCAATTGCGCGCGGCTTAAGGTATCGGTTGGCTCCGGATTGGGATCGACGCCGATACGCCGGGCCAACGCCGCGAAATCCGTGGCATCGAGTGACGGCGTACCCGCCTTCTGCGCCAGCGCCTGCCGCGTCAGGTCCTCGCCCATTTCCGGCTCCCGCGCCTGAACCTGCGGGATTGACATCTGTTTGAGCGCATCATCCCCCGACAGATCGTGATAGGCCGCAAACCGCCGCGCCAGGCGGTCGAGGTTCTGATCCGGCGCAAACCCCGTTAGCCTGTCGGTCATTTGCTCCCGATGCCAGTCGATAAGCTGCTGTTGCTGGTCCTTCGGCAGGGCCAGGAACTGCG
>CAKZJB010000207.1 GCA_936940865.1 uncultured Asticcacaulis sp.
CCGTTGGTATAAGAAGGGCCCCGCCCACCACGCTTCGCGTGGTCCCCCCTCCCCGCTTCGCAGGGAGGGCCGAAATGCCGAGGCAGTGTTCGGCGATTGTGAATCGATATTAGCGTCGGAGCCTCCGTGTCCGCCCTGCTTACCCGCCTGAAGGCCATTCCGTACCTGCCGCTGCTGACGGCCATGACCGTGTTGCGGCTGGTCACGGCGGCGCGCGCCGATCTTGTGCCGGACGAAAGTTACTACTGGCTGTGGGCGCAGCACCCGGCCTTCGGCTATTACGACCATCCGCCCATGGTGGCCTGGTGGATCGGCGCCTTCACCACCGTCTTCGGTCATTCGCCCTTTGCCGTCCGCCTGCCCTTCGTGCTCAGTTTCCTGGCGGCAAGCTGGCTGATGTACGATGCCGCCCGCCGCCTGTTCGACGAGACTGTCGCGAAACGGACCCTGCTCTGGCTCAATGCCTGCCTGCTGCTGAGTGTGGGCTCGGTCATCGCCACGCCCGATCCGCCGTCCGTGCTGACGTGGACCTTAAGCCTATGGGCGCTGGCGCGGCTGAAAACGTCGGGCAACGGCACGTGGTGGCTGGTCTTCGGCCTGGCGGCGGGCCTCGGCATCGAAGCCAAGTACACCAACTTCTTCTTAGGCGCGGGCGTCGCCGCCTGGATGATTCTCGACCGCGACGCGCGGCGCTGGCTGGTCTCGCCGGCCTTGTATCTCGGCGCCATCGTCGCGCTGGCGGCCATGGCGCCCAACCTGATCTGGAACGCCACGCACAGCTACGCCACGATCGTCAAACAGTTCGGCCGGATCGACAGCGGCGGCTTTACGCCGAAATTTCTCATCGAGCTGCTGGTGTCGCAGCCCCTGCTGCTTAATCCCCTGATCTTTGTTTTCGTGGTGACAGCCGTTAAATCCTGGCTGAAGGACCGCGTATCCAACATGACGCTGCTGATCGCCCTGCCTCTGCCGCTCGTGGCCTACCTCTTCGTGCACGTCTTCCACGACCGCATCCAGGGCAACTGGCCGGCGCCGGTCTTTCCGGGCCTGGTGCTGCTGGCAGCCGCCTCGGCGGAAGAGGCCCCGGGCAAGTGGCTTGTCCGCGTGCGCGGTTGGGCAGCGCCCTCAGGCATCACGATCAGCGGGCTGGCGCTGATATATCTGGGCCTCGGCAATCTTATAAGCTTGGGCGGCGCTGCCGGCCTGAGCCAGGGCTGGGATACGGTCGCCAGCCGCGTCCGAACGGCGCAGGCCCAGCAGGGCGCAGGCTTCATTGCCGCGGTCGACTACGACACCGAAGGGGAGTTGAGCTTCCATTTGCCGGACCTTCGCGTGGTCGGCGTGGCCGAGCGCGAGCGCTATGCCTGGACGACGCATGAAAAGGCCGGGCAGACGGCCATCATCGTCGTCCCGGCCTCGCATACGCCCGATCTCTATGGCTGCTTCGACGATGTCGAGGACCTCGGCACCGTCTCACGCGGCAGGAAACCCAACCCCAGGTCGGATTTCCATCTCTACAGCGGGCGGCTGAAAGCCGCCGGCTGTGAGGTGATCGATTAAGCGAGCGTCGCTTCCAGCGTAATCGGCACGGCCGACAACGCCTTCGACACCGGGCAGTTGGCCTTGGCGCCGGCGGCGACCGCATCGAATTGCTCCTTCGAAATTCCCGGAACCGTCGCCGTCAGCTTGAGCGTGATGGCGGTGATGGAAAAGCCGGCATCGCCCGGCGTGATCGTGACCTGGGCTTCGGTGTCGAGCGCGGTCGCCGTGAAGCCGGCATTGCCGAGCGCAAAGGACAGGGCCATGGTGAAGCAGCCGGCATGCGCCGCGGCGATCAGTTCTTCGGGGTTCGTTCCCGCCTTGCCGTCTTCATTCTGGAAGCGCAGCTTGAAGCTGTAGGGCTGGTTATCGAGCACGCCGCTTTGGGTCGTAAGCGTGCCCTGGCCGTCCTGGCCGCTGCCGGCCCAGTGGGCCTTTGCCGTACGCATCATGGGGAACTCTCCTTTTTGGTTAAGAGGGACCTGCCTTGTACTCCGGCGTTGGTTTACCGGCAATTCCAATGACGCGGTGCAAAAAACAAAAAGCGGCCCTCCGGCGCAGACGGCTGGAGGGCCGAATTTGGGGGCCTGCCTGACCAGGGATTAAAAGCCGGCGGCCCGGGATCGGACAGCGACGGGGAGACGCTGCCGACGGCAAATCAGGGTTTGATCTTCGAGACCTTGGTGCCTTCGATCTGGACCCCGGCCATCAGGCCTTTCTGGTCGAAGACAAAAGCATAGGCGTCGTCCTTGAGCGTCGTGGTCGACAGGTTGCGCGCCACGCCTTCGTTGACGACGACGACCGTCGGGCCGACGCCGATTTCCCAGCCGGCGGTATCGTGGACATATTTCACCGCCTTGTTGGTCATCAGGAAGACAGCATAGCCGTACGACTGGGCCCCGGCCTGCAGGCCCCATGAGCCCGACAGCGAATTGTAGTAGTTGGCGACCCTGCCGCCTTCGATCAGTTCGCCTTCCCCATACGCCCCGCCGAACACCAGGCCCGCCTTGACGATCGACGGAAATATAAGAACCGCCTTGGCCTTGGCGCCGATGGCCTTGGCTGCCGGGTTGGCGTTGTAAAGCGTCGACAGCGCCGCCGCCGACTGCGCGTCGAGATCGGCCTTTGTGGCGGCTTCCGCCACGGTTGGCGCAACTGCCGGCATGATCGCCGCCGTAGTCAGGACGAATGCCAGGGCAAATCCGTTGAATTTCTGCTTGAACATGACGGCCCGCTTTTGATGGAACTGAATACCCCCGATGTCAAAAGCTTAGAAGCGGAGGCCGTTGCCCCGCCATGCGCGAAAACCCGCCGGAAAATCAGAAAAGGATAAGATATCTTCAGACGATCCCGACGGCCCCGCGCGCCTCATCCAGCCGCAGAGTCAGATCCGCATAGGCCGGCATGGTGGCCAGGATGTGCCGTGTCAGGCGCTCGTAATACTGGACGAACCGGCCGACTTCGGCGTCGCTCATGACATGGCTGCCACGCCGTCCCTCGCGCTTCAGGCGATGCTTCAGGCCGTGCTCCTGCTGGGTGCGCCACGCCCGGACCACGGCAAAATCGGGCGCCGCCAGGAAGACAAGGCGATCGAGCCGGGCGAACAGGTCTCGGTAAGGTCCTCCCAGCGCGGCATTGACCGCATGGCGCCAGCGCCCGTCAGGATCGTAATCGCGCTCCAGATCGTTGATGGGCGTGGACAGGGCGGCTTCGTCCTGCGGCCGCGCGCCGACACACCAGCCTTCGAACAGCACGACGTCGACCGGCCTGTCGACCACCGGCCACTCGCTTTCGGGCTTCGGATCGTCGCTGCTCTTGTCGAAACGCGGCAGACGGACCGCAGTCCCCCGCCGCAAGCCGTCGAGCACGGCCAGGCCCAGACCGACATCATGCGTGCCGGGAACGCCGCGTGTCGCGAATAATGGATGCACGTCCACCGCCATTTGCGTGCGAGCCTTGCGCGACAGATAAAGATCGTCGATCGACAGCAAGGCCACGCGCCCGCCCCTCGCCTCGATGCGTTCGCACAGGTGGCGCGACAGCGTGCTCTTGCCGGAGCCCTGCGCCCCGCAGATGCCGAGAATGAGCGGCCGGCGGTGGCCGGAAAGCCAGCCGTCGAGGGCATTCGACGTTGCATCGAGCACGCGGCTCATCGGATCCTCAGGCGATCCGGTCCGGGGGCGCCTGACCGGCGAAGAAAGCGTCAAGATTGTGGGCCGCCCGCATCCCCATGGCGACGCGCGTCTCGATCGTGGCCGATCCCAGATGCGGAAGCAGCGACACATTGGGCAGGTCGAGCAGGCCGGGATGGACCACCGGCTCCTTTTCGAAGACGTCGAGCCCGGCCGCCCATATGGTTCTGGCCTTCAGCGCCTCGGCCAGGGCCGCTTCGTCGATCAATGTGCCGCGCGCCGTATTGATCAGGATCGCGGTCGGCTTCATGGTTTTCAGCAGCGCGGCATCGACAGCGTGATGCGTCCCCGCCCCGCCCGGCGCGTGCAGCGACAGCACATCCGCCACCTCCGCCAGCGCGGCAAGGCTGGGGTAGTAGATGGCGTCCAGTTCGCGCTCGATTTCGGGCGCCACGCGATTGCGGCTGTGATAGGCGATCCTCATGCCGAAGGCGGCTTTCGCCTTCCTGGCCGCCGACTGGCCGATGCGCCCCATGCCGTAAAGCCCCAGCACCTTGCCGTCGAGCGACTGGCCGAGCAGATGCCGCGCCCCCCAGCCGCGCCAGGTTTTCGTCCGCACCTGCTGTTCGCCCTCATAGGCCCGCCGGCTGGTCATCAGCATCAAGAGGATGGCGATGTCGGCCGTGGCGTCCGACAGGACGTCGGGCGTGTTGGTGGCGACGATGCCCGCCGCCTTCGCCGCCGCGACATCGATATGGTCGAAACCGACGCCGAAATTGGCGACGATCTTTACGCGCGCCCCGGGCGCGCCCAGCACCTCGGCGTCCATCCGGTCGCCGCCGCTGGGACAGATGCCGTCGTATTCGCGCATGGCGGCGACCAGCTGATCCTGGCTCAGCCGATCGCCCATATTGATGGTCGCGTCATAGTGTTCGCGAACATAGTCTTCGGCGGCCGCGGGCCAGCGCCGCGTCACCAGGATCTTCGGTTTGGTCATTGGGTTACGGCATCCGTGTACTGCCAGTGGACTACATCGTGGAGGTCCTTGCCGGCAAAGGCTTCGACCGTATTGTCTCCGTCCTTCAGCGACACCGTCCAGGTGGCGACGTGATCCTTGACCGGTTGGGCCGCCAGGCTTTCACCATTCAGTTGCAATCGCACCTCGTCCACATTCGAATAGACGCGGACGGTCGCCTCGCGCACGCGCCGCGCCGTATAGCGCGGGCTGGCGATATGGACCATCAGCCGGTCGGACCAGTTGGCCTGATACCAGTAGTAGGCGTCCTTCTTGACCAGCCGGTCCTCGGTCACCAGCCCCTTGTCGTTGACGGCCGGACGGTCGCCTTCGTTGCGCCAGGCCGAGGGAAAATCGAAAGCCACCCAGACGAAGTCCGACCACAGGAAGGGCCGTGTCTTCATCTGGTTCCAGTACTGTTCGTGGAACTGCGCCTGATACTGCTCCGGGTGCCAATAGCTGGTCGTGGGCGGGCGCGCCGGCGGGTCTTCCTGGGCGCGAATGCTGCCGCCGGCGCCGTACTCGCTGACGCCGATGGCGCGTTTGGGAAACCTGGCGTGGATGCCGTCGGCCCACGGCCCCAGGTCCTTCATCTCGCCCGAATACCACCCGAAATAACGGTTGTACGAGGTCGCGTCGGCATGGAGCGCGGTCGGGCTGTCGTCGGGCAGGCAGCAATGCGAATAGATGGTCGGCCGCGTGGCATCGAGGGATTTTGCCGTCGTCTGCAGCGCCGCCAATACGGCATTGCCTTCGGGCGTGTCCTTGCGGACCTCGTTGCCGATGCCCCACATGACAATCGACGGATGGTTATAGTTCTGGGCTATCAACTCGCGCATCTGCTGGACAAGATTGTCGCGGAAGGCGTCGCCGGGGCTCGCTTCATCCACGAACGGCACTTCGGTCGTCAAGACGAACCCCATGCCGTCGGCATCGTCGTAGACGCGCTGCGGATGCTGCATGTGCGCCAGGCGGATGCCGGTGGCGCCCAGGTCGTAGATCGTCTTCATGTCGGCGTCGATTTCGTCGGACGACACCGCCGTGCCCTTGCCGGGCCGGCCGGGCTGCTGCATGTCGACGCCGTGAACCGGATAGGGCTTGCCGTTGAGGATCAGGCCCCGGTCGGGATCGATATCTACGGTGCGCAGCCCCAGCGGCACGGTGACCGCGTCGTCGCCGACCGTGACCTCGGCGTGATAGAGGTAGGGATCGGCACGGCCCTGCCACAGGTGCGGCTTTTTCACGGTCAGCGGCAATTCGACAGGGGTGTTGCCGGCCAGGGTCTGGCTGCGCCGGGCGGTGGCGACGATCTTGCCGTCGGCATCGGTCACCTTTACCCGCACCGTGGCCGAGGCCGCCTTGCCGTCATTGGCCAGCAGGACGCGCGCCGTCAGGTCGGCGCGCGCGTCGCTAAGGTTTTTGACCGTGAGATAGACGCCCGGACCGCCGTGATCCTTAAGGTCGACATGCACATCCGGCACCGCAATCAGCGACACGCCGCGATAGAGGCCGCCATAGACATTGAAGTCCCCTTGCAGTGGCGCGATGTGCGCGACCTTCGTATTGTCGACGCGCACCGCGACGGCATTCGCCCCCGCCTTGAGATACGGGGTCACGTCGACGCGGAAGGCGGCATACCCACCTTCGTGATGGCCGGCCAACTGGCCGTTGACATAGACGTCGGCGATCAGCGCCGCGCCGTCGAACTGCAGGTAATAGTGCTGGCCAGGCTTCGGCTGGATATCGAGCGCGTGACGGTACCAGGCCGGGCCGCGATAATAACCGTTGGGGCTCGGTACCGCCTGCGGGTCATTCAACGCGCGCACGTCGTGGGCATTAAAGGTGTGCGGCAAGGCGATGCTCTGCCACGGCACAGCGCCCTCGCCGTCCTTGGCGTCCGGCACGTCCTGGCGGACGAAGCGCCAGTCCGTATTGAGCGGCGTCACCGTGCGCGCCCAGGCTCCGGAAGACACCGCGCCGAACGAAACGGCCGCCAAAAGCGCCGCCAAACTGATCCACCCCACGCGCATAACGGCCTCCATATAATTTGTTTTGCGGTGTTATAGGAGGGTTTGCGGCGCGGCTTCAAGCGCTGCTCAGAATAACGCAGGACTCGAAAACGTCATTCTTTCGCCTGTCTCAGGATGCGGGACGGTCAGCCGCTCCGCGTGGAGCAGCAGCCGCGCGCTCAAGGCGGCGATTTCCGGCGGCGCGTAGAAGATATCACCGGCGATGGGATGGCCCAGCGCCATCATATGGACGCGCAACTGATGCGACCGCCCGGTGACCGGCTCCAGTTCGAGTCGCGTCCGCCCCTCCATGCGCGCCACGACGCGATAACGCGTCAGCGAAGGCTTGCCGCGCTCATGGTCGATCATCTGTTTCGGGCGGTTCGGCCAGTCGGTTATCAGCGGCAAATCGACCTCGCCCCCGTCCAGGGCAACCGTTCCCGCCACGACGGCCACATAAGTCTTTTCGACCCGTCGCTCGCTGAAAGCAATCGACAGCTTGCGCTGCGCCTCGGCCCCACGCCCCAGTACGATCAGGCCCGAGGTCGCCATGTCGAGACGGTGCACGGTCAGGGCATCCGGGAGTTCCGCCTGGACGCGCGTAACCAGACAGTCCTGCTTGTCGGCGCCACGCCCGGGCACGCTCAAAAGGCCGGCCGGCTTGTCGGCCACCACCATGAAATCGTCGGCAAAAAGGATCACGGCAAAAGGCGGCGCAGGCGGCGCTGCACGTCGATCCAGAAACGTCCCGGCGACGGATCGAGGCGCTTGACGTCGATCAGGGTCACCGGCCCCGCCGCCGACAGGGTATGCAAGCCATCATCCCATCCGCCGCGCAGGCCTTGCGGCCTGAGGCTCGACACCACGGAGGTTTCAACCCGGGCTTCGGTCAAGGTATCGAAGCGCAGGAGGCTGATGCCGCGGCCATAGCCACCGACGCAGTCCTGTGTCGGCAGATAGAGGACGCCGTCGTGTTCGAACGGCGTCCCGCCCGGCCGCGCGGAATCGAGGGCCGTGCGGACCGGGTTGGCCGGATGCAATCGCCATCGGCCGCGCAGGGTGTCGGCAAAGGCGACATGCAACTCGCGCATGGCGCGGTTGCCGTCGCCCGGCAGGGCGAAGAACATCCACCAGCGATCATTGTACTGAACAGGGCTGGCGTCGATCGCCGGCAGATCGAGCAGGCTCTGCACAGGCATCCAGCGATCGGGAAAAGACCCCGCGCGATAAAGCGTCAATTTTCCGCTGCGGTGCCCCTCCGGCAGCATGAAGACCTCACCGCCGTCTTCCAGGACGACCGGATAGGACAGATGGAACGGCTCCCGGAGCGCCAGGCCCTGCGCGGCCACGGCTCCGTCCGCATCGAACGTGACATAGTGGATTTCGCCGCGCTTTATCCGGTAATCCAGAGCCTCGACGAAAACGGTCAGGCGCCCGTCGCGCCAGATGCCGAAGGGATCGGCCATGAAGCGGAAAGACCCGGGATCAGGCAGCCATCGAATGTCCGCCGCGTGCAGGGCTTCGGAGGTCATCAGGCCGGCGATAGGCGCCGCCACGATGCCCGTGTGCCAGAGTTCGGTGGTTTTACGTGCCAAGGCGAGCGTCCCTGTTCCGTTGCCGGTTTACGGACAGATGGACGAAGCGGCAAGCCTATTCGGCTGCGAAAACGCTATAGTTCCGTTCGGCCGCCGGTGTTTCGATCCAGAAGCTGTCTTCATGGCTCAACTGGCGCAAGGCGTCCGCCAGCCGGCGTTGCCCGGCTTCGAAGCCATAGGTCGCCAGCGCATGCCCCTGGGCCTTGCGGGCGCGGCGTAAGGCGCCGTTCCAATCGGAGAAGACCGCGGTGACGGCGTCGGCCAGGCTGCCCGCGTCTCCGCTTCGGAAAAGCATGCCGTAGCGCCCGCCGTCCAGAACCGTGCCGGGACCGTCGATATCGGCCGAGACGACCGGCACGCCGGCCGCCATGGCTTCGACCAGGACAAGGCCGAACGACTCGTAACGCGACGTCATTGCGAACAGGTCTACGCCGGAAAGGAAGGCCTGGGGATCGTCGATCCAGCCGTCGAACGCGACGCGGTCGCCGAGATCGAGATTCGCCACCTGCGCTTCGAGCGCCGCGCGCTCGGGTCCCTCGCCGGCGATGCGCAGGGTAAATTCCACGCCGGCATCGCGCAGGCGCCCGGCGGCGTCGATCAAGAGGCCGAAACGCTTCACTTCGTGCAGCCGCCCCATGGCGCCGATGACCGGCGGACGGCCGGGCCGCAGCTTGACAGGGCGAGCCCTGAGATGCGCGAAGTTGGGAACTTCGATGCGACGGACATCGGGATAGGCGGCGCTCAAGCCTTCGCTGACATTGGCGCTGACACACATGGCCGCGCTTACACGTTTCAGATGAGGCTTGTAACAACGATTGTGCAGGACCTGAACGGTGCGGACGTCGCCGGCCACCCAGGGCATCAGGCACAGACCGGTCGCCCGGTTGCCGTGCATCAATATGGTGTCGGGACGGAAGGCGCGCACGATCTGCGCGATACGCAGCGCCGCGAACGGGTCGCGGTTGCACAGGGTGTCGAGCGCACGAAACTGCCTAGCGCCGAGGCCTTCCGCCAGCACGCCCCTAGGGTGGCCGACGCTCATGACCTCATAGCCCTGAGCGCACATGGCCTCGTGGTATCGAAGCGCCATGGTCTCGACACCGCCTCGCCCCGAGGCCAGCATGATGTTCAGAATACGCCCGCGCAACTCGCACACACCCTTTGAAAAGAGGGTGCGCCGGGGTCCCGGCGGTCTGCCCTGACCTCCCCGGCGCATTGTCAGGTCCGCGCCAGCCACGCGAACCCTACAACGACAAGACACCGCCCAGCGCGCAAACCCGTAAGGCGTCGTAAAAAATCCGTAAAATTATTTTCGGGAGCGCGGCAAAACAAAAAGCAATATATTGAATTTGCTGTTTTATTTTATAAGGATGACATATAGGAAAATATAAATTTCTGATAAGTACCCACGCCACCTTGTCGTCCGCAGCGGCGTCGCGGCTTGTCAGTACCGTTTCGCAATGCCATGAGTCCGGCCCTGCTTCGACTTCCGGAGACATCGTGTCCCAGTCCTCGCGCGACATTCTGTTCAACGCCTATGTCGAAAGGCGAGACCTGCTCGTGCGCTATTTCACCAGGGTGGCGAACGACACGGCCCTGGCGGAGGACATTGTCCAGGACCTGTACCTCAGGATCGAGGCCATACCCGCGGACGACAACCGGGCGATAGACGACGCCACGGCGTTTCTGTTCCGCATGGCGCACAATATTCATCGCAACCACATCCGCACGCTCGACAACGGCCGCCGCCGCGACACGGCCTGGCATTCCGTCCACCGCGACGGGGCCGGGGATGCGGCCGACGACGCACCGTCTCCGGAAGACACTGTCAGCGGCCGCCAGCAGATGGCCGCGTTCACCAGGGCCGTCGGGGAACTTCCCGAGCGTACGCAGACCATTTTCCGTCTGCACAAGTTCGAAGGCATGTCCCAGGTTCAGGTGGCCTCGCAGCTCGGCATTTCGCTCAGCTCGGTCGAAAAGCATCTGGGCAACGCTCTTAAGCACCTGACGGCGCGGTTGCGGCCTGGCCCCCACAGGGGCCCGGGCCCCTGAAAGGCGCCTGAAGCGGCCGTAACGGCTTATTTACAGGTTCCGCACGATTTTTGTTGCGGGTTGCCGCAAACGACGGTGTCTTATCATCGACAGGCAAGGTTGGGAGTTCATGCCGCAAAATCCTGGTGATATCGACGAGATCGACCTGGCCGCCGCCCAATGGGTGGTGCGCAGCCAGAGCGACTCGTTGCGTGAGGCCGAGATCATCGCCCTGACTGCCTGGCTGGAAGCTTCAGAGACGCACGCCGACGCCTATCGCCGTGCGCTCGGTACCTGGTACGGTATCGACCTTCAGCCTGCGGCGCAGGCTCCGGCGGACCAGGCCACGGACACTGTCGTACCGCTGTCGCGCGCGCTCGACCGCCGGCCAGTGAAGGCCGGTATGGCGCGCCGGACGGCCCTGTGGTCCGCTGTTGGCGCCATCGCCGCTACCGTGGTGGCCGTCGCCGCCTTGCCGCTGCTGCCTCATCGCGAAAATCCGGCCACCGTCTATACGACCGCCAAAGGACAAAGGCGGAGCGTGACCCTGGCGGATGGGTCGCTACTGATGCTCAATACGGACACGCGCGTTTCGGTGCGCATGGACGCTGGCCGCCGCGCCGTGGTGCTGGACCGCGGTGAAGTCGCCCTGCGCGTCGTCCACAATGAAAAACGCCCGTTCACGGTCGATACCGGTGGCGTGCGCCTGACCGATATCGGCACGGAATTCAATGTCCTGCGCCAGTCTTCAGCCATCCGCGTCACCGTGCGCGAAGGCGCGGTCCGCCTGGCTCCGCAAGCTTCGGGCGCCGATATTCTTACGCTTCATGCCGGCGATACAGGCGTACATTCGGACGGTGAAACGGCCAGCCGCGTTACCCGCGGTGACCCGCAAACGGCCTTTGCGTGGCAAACCTCCCGTGCTATCTATCGTGACGAGGCTCTGTCGGATGTGGTTGCCGATCTCAATCGCTATTACGACAAGCCGATCATTATCGACGATGCGACCGGGAAGCTGCGGCTGACGGCCATCCTGACCCTGGACTCGGAGAGCTCGGTTGTCGGGCGGCTGGAAGATTTTCTATCGCTCGAAGCCCGAGAGACCGCGCAAGGCATCGTCCTTCGTCGTGTGCCTGGCGGCCATCGTTCTTAATACAGGCCTGGCCGCCCCGGCGCCTGCCGCATCCGACCCTCTCTATTCCATCGATATTCCGGCCGCCCCCCTGTCCGGCGCCCTGGTGAGCCTGGCCACGCAGACCGGCCTGTCGATCGGCGGGGTCGATCCCGCGCGTTGCGACGCCCACGCCGTCGCCGTCAAGGGCCGCATGAAAGGCGAAGCGGCATTGCGGCTGTTGCTGAACGGCAGCCGCTGCGACGTCCGAAGATTCAATGCCAGCACCTTCCGTCTCGACCTGAAGCCGGAGCCTAAGCCAATGACACCGGTGGTCCGTCAGCCGGTGCCGGTGTCGCCCCTGACACCGGTCGAAGACGTCGTGATCACCCGTCGCCCGGTCGCCCTGACACGCATTCCCCGCGCCGTCAGCGTGGTATCCAGACGCGTACTGGACGGCAACGATCTCGACCTGCCGCAAATGGCCAGCCGCGTCGCCGGAATGGCGGTGACCAATCTGGGCCCCGGCCGTGACAAGATTCTGCTGCGTGGCGTGTCGGACAGCGTACTGACCGGCCGGACACAATCGACGGTCGGTCTGTACCTCGATGACTCCGCCCTCACCTACAATGCGCCCGACCCCGACCTGCTGCTGGTCGACATGGCGCGCGTCGAAGTCCTCAAAGGACCGCAGGGCGCCCTCTACGGTCAAGGTTCGATGGCGGGCGTAGTCCGTCTGGTGTCCAACAAACCTTTGATCGACCGCTTTGAGGGCGAATTGGGCGCCGGTGCCGGCGTCACCATGGGCGGCCATATGTCGTGGCGCGGCACGGCCGTCGTCAACCTTCCCCTGTTCGACCACGCAGCGGGATTGCGCGCCGTCCTGTACCAGGACCAGTCCGGCGGCTTCATCAACGAAGACATAGCCGGCCACCACGCCACCAACACCACCAACCGGTCCGGGGGACGCCTGTCCTTCGCCTGGCCGGTATCGTCCAACCTCACCTTCACGGCGTCGGCCATCGCCCAGCGGCTCAATTCCGAAAACAGCCAGTATGTCTTCAGCAAGCGTCCGCCCTACCATCGTAAAATGTCGCTGGCCGAACCGCACGACAACGGGTTCGAAGACCTATCCGCCGGCGTCGAAGGGAATTGGGGGCGCAACAGCTTCAAGCTGAGCCTCAACCATCTCCATCACCGCCTGTCGAGCGGATACGACGCCCAGCCTGTGCAGCGTTATGTTTCGATCCCCAACTCCGGCGTCCTGTTCTATGAGGAAGACCAATCCATTTCACTGTCGACAGCCGAATTCAGCGTTCTGTCGCCGACGGAAGGCCGTTTGCGCTGGTTGGCCGGCGTTTTCCTGGCGCGCAGTTCGGAAAAATTTCACCCGGAGCTGAGTGACGTGTTCGACCATAGTACGCTATACCGCGAGAGGCGCCGAGACGACGTGGACGATGCCGCGCTGTTCGGCGGCGTCAGCTACGACCTGACGAAAAAATGGACCGTTGCCGCCAGCCTTCGCGCCACCCAAACCCGGCACGACACCGACAGCCATATCCGCAGCGTCCATTTGATCGGCTACGCGCCTGCGGGCGATATCGACGGTGATATCCATGCCCACCACCTGGCCCACAGCATCTCCGTCAGCTATCGGCCACGCCAGGGCGTTCTGGTTTATGTCCTGGCGGCGGACGGCTTCCGTACCGGTGGCTTCAACACGACCACCCAGGTTGTTACTCCGATTCCACAGGTCTACCGGGGCGATGCGCTCGACAGTTATGAGTTGGGCCTGAAATTCAATACGCTGGACAAGCGCTGGCGGCTTAACCTCACCACCTTCCAGGTGGAATGGCGGGGCATCCAAAGCGATCAGTTGCGGGCGACCGGCCTGCCGATCGTGGTCAATATCGGCGACGGCGCCAATACCGGCGCCGAAGCCGAGCTCGACTGGACGGTCAACCCCGACCTCGTCCTGCATTTCGCGACCCAGGTCAACAATCCGCAGCTCACCAGGCCCAACCCGCTGTTTTCGAAGGACAAAGGCAGCGGCATGCCATACATCGCGCGAAAATCGGCCAGTCTGAGCGCCGATTGGGATCAGACGCTTTTCGGCCGTCGGCTGGAAAACAGCGCCACGCTGTCCTATCGCGGTCCTTCACCGCTCAATTACGGCCCCTTGCGCGACGTGCGCATGGATCCCTATACCAATCTTGACCTGTCTTCCGCATTGGCGTTCGGAGCGACCCGCCTGGGCGTTCGCATCACCAATGCCACCGGCGTCCACAGCAACAGCTTCGCCTATGGCAATCCGTTCAGCGTCGACGGGTCAAGTCAGATCACCCCCTTGCGCCCGCGTACGATATGGCTGTCGGTCAGCCAGCATTTGTAACATGAAAAAGCCGCCCGAAGGGGCTTTTTCACGATCGGATGGCAATCATTGGCCGTTCGCAGGCGCATTATCCGCCGGCGCAGGCGCGGGTTCGGGTGCCGGCTGCGCCGTTTGCGCCGGGGGATTGGCGACGTTGTCGGCAGCGGTGTTGGCCGCGCTGGCAACGGCATTCCCGACTTGTGACGGCACCTTGGTCACGGTGGTGACGTCGCGTTCGGTGTAAGAGTTGGTGCTGGTGTTCGAAGCGCCGCCCTGCATGTATGTAATGGCGGCGACAGCCAACGCCGCGATGATAATGACGGCCAGGATCAGTATGGCCGTGTTCGAACCGTTAGAATTGTCCGAGGTATTGATTGTGGCCATGGCTTTGGCTCCTCTGGCGTTAAACCTGGCAAAACGGTAGCGGAGGGCGTGCAAAATCGCACCGGTCTTGATGTCTCCCAGGACAAGTATCGGATCAAGATCTGGGTTTATGCCGGCCTAAGAGGGAATTGCGGACGGGCTATTGCGCCCTGATCTTCATTCAGGCACGGCTCCCGTGGCGCCTTACATCGTCAGAACGCAAACGGCCCCGCAGTTTTAGCGGGGCTGTTTGCGTTTAGATGGTTGCGGTTGCTGGATTTGGCTTCGCTTCGCCGGACTTGGCCGCTTTATCGGCGTGCTCCCGCACGCCGGCGGCCTGCGTTTGCGTCGCTTCGCTCCTCGAACTCACCGACTTGGCGTCGGTTCGTTTGAACCAACTTTCCTCGTTGGTTCAGTACGGCTCCTGTAACAGAACACACAAAAAACCCCGCCTTTAGGGCGGGGTATTTTTGTGTGATGGTTGCGGGGGCTGGATTTGAACCAACGACCTTCAGGTTATGAGCCTGACGAGCTACCGGGCTGCTCCACCCCGCGTCACCAAGAGTACGGGCGATTGAGCGCAGCCCGGTTTTTAATGCTTTGTCTGTCCGGCTTTGCCGTCCAGACGGGGCTGCTCCACCCGTGTGTTCAGGACGAGGACAGGTATCCAAGGTCCTTAAACGATAAAGACCGGCGGCGGTAATCCGCAGTCCGGTCTTTGGTATTGTTATGAAGAAGGGTTGTGAGCTGGATTTTATAGACCTGGCGACGACCTACTCTCCCGCGCCTTAAGACGAAGTACCATTGGCCCAGGAAGGCTTAACGACCGAGTTCGGAATGGGATCGGGTGGGGACCATCCGGCATAGCCACCAGGTCAATAAAATCCAGCTGTGTGAGAAGACGTTGTCTTTAAGAATGCGTTTTGTAGAGGAACGATCAAGCCGATCGGATTATTAGTACCGGTTAGCTTCACCCCTCGCGGGGCTTCCACATCCGGCCTATCAACGTGGTAGTCTTCCACGATCCTCAGCGAGACCTTGTTTTGAGGTGGGTTTCCCGCTTAGATGCTTTCAGCGGTTATCCCGTCCATACTTAGCTACCCTGCTGCGCGGCTGGCGCCACGACAGGTCCACCAGAGGTATGTCCATCCCGGTCCTCTCGTACTAGGGACAGATCCTCTCAAGTCTCGAACACCCACGGCAGATAGGGACCAAACTGTCTCACGACGTTCTGAACCCAGCTCACGTACCACTTTAAATGGCGAACAGCCATACCCTTGGGACCTGCTCCAGCCCCAGGATGTGATGAGCCGACATCGAGGTGCCAAACTTTGCCGTCGATATGGACTCTTGGGCAAAATCAGCCTGTTATCCCTAGAGTACCTTTTATCCGTTGAGCGATGGCCCGTCCACGAAGGACCACCGGATCACTATGGCCGACTTTCGTCTCTGCTCGACTTGTCAGTCTCGCAGTCAGGCGGGCTTATGCCA
>CAKZJB010000208.1 GCA_936940865.1 uncultured Asticcacaulis sp.
TGACGGCCGGCCAGGCCAATATCGGCAGCTGGACGAAGGCGACCGCCGCCTGGGGCAAGACGTCGTCGGTCGTGACCGACTACTTCGGCAAGATGGTGTCGAGCTCGGACTTCGGCGGCCACACTTCGAGCTACACCTACGACCTGAACGGCCAGCTGTCGCACCAGTCGAGCAGTGCCGGCCAGTCGCTCGACTATGTCTATACGACGACCGGCCAGATCGGCAGCATCACCGACAATACCAAGGCTGTCCGGTCGGTCTTTGCCTATGACGCCAACGGCAACCGGACGGTCGAAGGCTATTACAGCACCAACTCGAACCGCGTCTACCAGAACGCGGTCGTGACCTACGATGCGCTGAACCGCGTCACCGAGATGCGCGACGCCAATGCCGACATCGTCTATGCCTATGATGCCAACGGCAACCGGCGCGAAGTCAAAACCACCTATGTCATGGTGGACAAGGTCGGTGTCGTAAACGGCCAGGCGGCGGCCACGGCGACCCAGGACTACTGGTACAAGTACGACAGCATGAACCGCTTCACTCTGACCATGGGGACGCTGTCGGGCGGGGCGATCGTCAAGGGCACGACCGGGGTGGACGTCACCTATAACGCCCGCGGCGACCGGATGACTGCGACCTATGGCCGCGACGGCCACGCGGAAACCTATGCCTATACCAATGACGGGTATCTGACGACGGTGACGATCGGCGGCTATGTCAATGCCAGCCGGACGACGGACGTGCTGGGACGGATGACGTCCTATACCGAGTACCAGCAGAACAGCAGCACCAATCCGCTGTCGACGCGGGCCATCAGTTACGACAATGCCGGCCGGGTCACGACCGAGACCGACATGACCTACAGCGGCAGCACGACCTACCAGAGCGTCATTACCAACACCTATACCAGCGCCGGCGTCGACCAGGGCGTGGTCATGTCCTCGACCAATGTGCAGACGACCGTGGGCTCGTCGGCGCAGCCGGTGACGACCACCACGACCTATAACTACGCCTGGTGGGATCAGGCGAAGTCTTCGACCACGACGATCAGCGGCAACGACCCGAACAATGCCAACTCGTACCAGTGGTCGAACGGCAATGCCACGTACAGCTATGACGCCAACGGCAACCTGACTCAGGTGGCCGACACCGGCATCGGCCGGATTGTGACCTATGAGACCGACAGCTTCGGCCAGGTGTTCACGCGCAAGGAGACGAACAGCGGCAGCGCCGGGGCGTTCCGCAACTTCTTCTACCTCGACGGCCATGTGGTGGGCGACGTCGGGACCGATCAGCTGGCCAGCCAGGTCGACTATGCCCAGCAGCTGGCGGCGGACCGTTCCAGCGCGGCCAGCGCGGGTTCGGCCCTGACCAACCTGACGGGCACGCCGGTCGTCGGCCTCAACGCCAACTTCGACGAGAACTACCAAGCCTATAACTCCGCCAATGTCGGCCAGGCGGCCGGGGGCTATACGGTGATGGCCGGCGATACCCTGCAGTCGATCGCCCAGAACCTGTGGGGCGATTCGTCGCTTTGGTACCTGCTGGCCCAGGCCAACGGCCTGTCGGCGGCTTCGACCCTGACCGCGGGCCAGAGCCTGATCGTGCCTGACAATGTGAGCGTGTCCCGCAATGCGTCCGGCGTGTTCAAGCCGTACAACTCGGCCGATGCGCTCGGCAACACCACGCCGACCCTGCCCAAGGAACCCCAGCCGCCGGCGCCCAAACGCGGCTGCGGTGTCATCGGCGATATTATCGCGACGATCGTGTCCTATGTCGTCCGCGCCGTGACGGTGATGCTGCCCCCGCAGGTTTCAGCCGGCCTGGCGGATATCGCTCGTCAGGGCGTCGAAATCGCCGTCGGCAATCAGAAGAAGTTCAACTGGGCGGAACTCGGCCAAGCCGTTGTGTCTGCATCCATCCCTGGCGGTACCCAGATCACCAGTTCCAACCCCTGGGTCGCGGCCGGTCAGGCGGCGATACAGGGTATGGAGAGCAACATCCTAACCCAGGGCGTGAACATGGCTCTGGGCATCCAGAAGAAGTTCGACTGGACCGGCGTGGCGGTCGCGGGCGCAATGAGCGGTGCGGCAACCGGACTGGATTACGCGATGAATCCGACGAAGGTGCAAACGGACGCTAATGGCCATGCAGTCCTAGGCAGGGACGGCAAGCCGGTTATCGTAACGACCCGGAATTCGCCTCTGGTTCTGAAAGGTGCAGCCTCATTGCTGGCTGGCGCGGTCACGCGGACCATCGTCGGTCACGACAGCCTGGGCAAGAGCCTGAAGACGATGTTGCCCGACGCTATCGGTAGCACCATCGGCCAAATGCTCTATGACAAAGTGGCACCGGCCGTTGAAGGCTGGTACGAAGACCAAAAGGCAAAGGCTGCGAATAAAACTATCACTGCAGGTGCCTCGAGCGCACTGGGAGGAGCCGCAGGTTCCATACTCGGCGGCGCCGGTCAGATTTTGGCCGACTCAATTGCGCCAGCCGATCAGAGCGGCTGGACAGGCATGGTGTCGCATCGAAACCCGGGGACGTGGGACATCGGCGATTTCTCCAAGTGGGACTCGGTCGGGGACCTGAATCTTGATCTCGGTCAAGCGGCGCCGAGCCAGCAGTCCGATTTCGTTGCCACAGGCCAATCTCCGCATAAGATGTACACCCGCATCTATGATGAAACCATGGACGTCAGCGTTGACGCCAAAGACGGGAAGATGAACTATCTCGCTAGTGGGTCGTATTCGCTCACTCTACGAACCTCGCATCCCGATGCAAAGCTGGATTGGGCCGTTCTCCCAGGAAATGACTACATCAGTTATCGGATATGCGACGTGGGAACGCAGAATTGCTCGCCCTACGTCAAACTGTCAGATCCAAGCCCTGTCGAAGATATTTATACAGCAGTACCGAAATGGGGCACGATTATCGCGAGCCCTACGACGACTGATGGACTCACCCGTTTCGCACGCACTGCGTGGGAAGACTTCAAAGGCGTATATATTAATGATGGCCGTTGGGGCCGCGATGTTCTCGACAAGTTGTACAGTTCAGCGATGACCTTCTCCAAGGATCCTTGGGGCAACACGGTCCGGATGACTGAACAGGCGATCCATGATGCGCCTATCGTAGCGGGTCAGGTTGTTGATCACGCGGCCAGGGCGGCGCCGACCCTGCTGGATTTCGCGTTCAATCCCATCGCGCGCGACCGCATGATTTATAACGCTGTAAGTCAGCGAGTAACGTCGATTGCAAACGGCTATAACGCTGCAGCACGCAGCGGCACATTGCCGGAATACTTTGGACATATCGCCGGGCCTGCCCTTCCAGGAGTTGTCGAAGGCTTGGTCTCCGATGGCGGAAGTTTGGCCGTCAACGGCTTGCGCTCCGTCGCAGCTCCGACACTCGAACGGGTTGTCGTGACGGATTTGGCGGAAAACACCGTTGGAAATACAGCGATACACGACATTGCCGCAGAGAGTCGCAACGTGTGGAAGACGTTTAATGGAAACGCGGTAGACCTCGGTGGCGGCGCCGTTGGCCCTTCCAAGGAAATCCTTGCAACTGTGCTCAAGTCGGGAGGATCACGCGCGGAGGTTATAGCCGATGCGCTGCGGTCTGGGCAGCTTGATCTTGAATATGCGAACTTACCGTCGCAATTAAATGGTCGATATTTTCCTGGTAGCAACGTGCTTCAATTGAATCGAAATTTAAATTGGGCTGGTCAGAAAGGTTTATTTGATGCTTCAACAACGATTGCCCACGAAGGCCAACATTGGCTCGATGATGTTGCCGGAATTGCTACAAATGGCATGAAAAATAACGAAATGTATTTCGAAGGAAGAGCATTTTTAAGTGAACAAAAATTTGCTAATGCCGTAGGAAGGCCCGAATTTGGCACTCTTTACAAACTGGAACAGCAACTTGGCTCTAGAAAAGCCGCTTGGAATTTCATTAAGGAGCAATATGGCTATGGCCAATAAACCCGACGTGAAGGAAGAAAAAGTACTTGTAGAAAAGTACTTCGGTGAAAAGGCCCAAGAATTTTCCAGCCGCCAGTATTTATGCGGCCGGTTAACGGTATGGAAAAATTCGGAATCGCTGCCTGCTCGAAAGGCTTGTACTTTCTCAATGAACGAAGGCAAATTAATCATTCCAAATGAAGGGGATAGGCAATTTCGCATGGTTTTGTCTGCTCTGCTAAGTGAAATGTCGTCCGCTGATGATATTTGTAAATTAGTTAATCTAATCTCTCCTTCTATACGTAAGGCTGTGATTGCAATTCTACCCTATATGAAATTTGAATTAGCGTCTTGGCATAGTCCAGAGCTGAATAATGGCGAATTCGAAGGATTTTTCGAGAATTTAACTACGGGAAAAATCGAAAAATTATCTATTGCAACTGGTGGGGAGGTCCTACTGGAAGACGTTGGCGACGGAATGACGTTCATCTTGCGATAGAGACAAAACTTTCCTTTGGCTTCTCTGTTGCCGCAGAGAGCGATTTAACTATTGCGTCGCGGGGCGGTGTTGGAAATCCTGCTGCGATCAATAGCGGGATTTCGGGGGATTTCGGGACAGGTTATCAATTGCGTTATTATGATTCCGTTTTAGCCTAATGGTCTGGGTCAGCTCCTGGAACAATATCCAGAGCGGGACCGAGACGAGCGACTATGATGTGCTGGGGCGGGTGACGACGTCGGGCCGTGTGACGGCGGGGCAGGCCAATATCGGCGGCTGGACGAAGACGACGGGCGTCTGAGGAAAGACATCGTCGGTCGGAGAAAAGGTGTCAGAGTCATTTATCAACTCCATCAGCCTGGACTGGGGCAACCCGTCCAACCGGACGGCAAGCCAATTCACGAGTCTCCCAGCGAGGCCGTCACGCGATACGCCCGGCCGTCGAACACCTGGCGGACGCGCGTCACCCAGTCCTCTGCCCGCCAGGTTTGGCGGGTGACCACCAGGCAGGCCGTGTCCCGCTCCCAGCCGATGCGCCGGCAGAGGGTGGCAGGCGCAAGTTCCGCGCCGATCTGGGTTTCGACATGCGTCCACGGTACCGTCTGCAACAGCCAGTGACCGGGAGAACGGCCGCTGAAATCCACCTGTTCGGCCTGCGGAATGGCGCGCAGGTTGATGCGGCGTTCCTGGGCGCGACGCGGCGTAGTGGACGCCAATGAGCGACAGGACCGGGCCGTCATCCCCGTCTTCGACCGTCCGCGACAGCAGCTTGAAGGCATAGGCGTCGCCGCGCGCCGTGACTTCGACCTCGATGTCGGGAATATCGACGATCGGGGTGGCCAGTTGCGGCAACCTGACGAAGGAGCCTGCCTTTTTCCGCCGCTCGATCAGGCCGTCGGCGACCAGGGCGCTGATTGCCTTGTTGACCGTCATGCGGGCGCAACCGTACCGGCGCATCAGGTCGTGTTCCACGGGAATGCGTTCGCCCGGACGGAGCGCGCCGGAGCGGATGCCCTGTTCGATATCGTCGCGAATGACCTGGTAAAGGGGAGGGGGCACGCCCTGAGCCTCTTGAGGACCCTGGCGTAATCGGCCACGATGCGCGCGCGGCCCGTATGGACGCCGCCGGCCACGCATTTGACGCCCCGGCGCCAGACGCAGTCGACGGCCTGGGCGGCCGAGAACACAAAGCCGTCCATGATGTCGTCTCCTCCACGCCCGACCAGCGACGGATGCGTCGCGTCGAGGCTGACTATATCGGCCGGCATGCCCGGTGCAAGCCACGCCGGGGCGCCCAGGGCCTGGCCGCCGCCAGCCAGGGCGCCGTCGAACAGGGCCTGTCCGCTGCTGGCGCCCGGCGGGGCCAGACAGTTGCGGCGGCGCAGGGCCAGGCGCTGGCCGTATTCCATAAGGCGCAGCTCCTCGGCCATGCCGATCAGGACGTTCGAATCCGAACCGATGCCGAAGCGGCCGCCCTGCGCCAGAAAGGCCCGGCCCTGTTGTGGGCCCGGACCATCTGCTCGCGCATCTTGAGCCGCGCCCGGTCGAGATGGGTCTGGCTGTCCTTCATATGCACGGCCTTGAACCAGCCCGTTCGCGCCATCTGCGCCAGACCCTCCGCATCGTGGACATCGCTCTTGTTGACCTGGACCGACAAGACGCCTTTGGCGTGGCGGGCGCAAATGCAGACAACGGGAAGTCCACGTTCCATCAAGCCGTGATACAGAAACGACGACAGGGTGCCGGTCTCAAGGACGACGCGGACCAGGCCCGGACAACGCGCGTTCAACTGTGTCGCAATGAGCTCGGGATCGGTCGCGCATACCCCTCGCCAAGCCACTTTGCCGTCGGCATCGACAGCACAGATGTGGGTTGTCTTGTCGGAAACATCCAAACCGGCATAAAACTCGGCCATGACCATTCTCCTTCATTGGGCGGCGTCCTAAACGACGTCACCTCAAGAATGGCACGATAGATCAATTACGCCATGTCCCCGAAATTCTACCTGAACGCCAACGCGGATATCGACGCGCGGGTCCGGTCGGGGGAACTGGAATCGGGATTCGAGCATTGGATGCGCATGGCAGGGTGGAGGGGCGGCCCGCCTGACCGTCATCCCTTCGGCCGCCTCAGGCTTTGCGAAATCGCCAGGCCCATCAGCGGCACGGCCTGGTTGACCAGGGCCTCCTCCATGTCGAAAGGCCGGTGGGCGCGCAGGTAGTAGATGGTGAAGACGCCCGCCAGTTGCTTGTCGTTGTCGAAGATCGGCTGGCTCCACGCGGCCTTGATGTCGTAGCTCAGGGCCAGCCGGGAGAATTGCGTCGGCGGTTCGATGTCCGCCAGGTCCGAAACGATGACGTGCTTCAGCTGGTGGGCGGCCTCCGTCGCCGGCTCGCCGGAATCCTCGCGGATTTTGGCGCCGTCGAGCGCGCTGTTGAAAGCCTCGGGCAGGGTCGGCGCGGAAATGTTGTACAGCCGCCCATCCTTGATCTGCGCCACGGAACACCAGATGTCCGGGGTCTGGCGTTCGATGGTCAGCAGTATCTCGTCCAGGACATTCTTCAGCCCGGCCCGTTCGACCGACATCATCGACAGCGCCTTGATATTGGCCGCCAGCAGGATTTCCGAACGCTTCAGGCGCGTGATGTCGACGAAGGTAATGGCCAGGCCGTCGATGACATTTTCCGCCGTGCGGTACGGCATGATACGCATCAGGTACCACGACCAGTCATGCGCCCGGACCTCGATCTCCTTGAAAACCAGGGTCTGCAGCACCTCGGTGGCATCGTTGACCAGGTTGTTGTAGCCGAGTTGGGTGACGATGTCGCCGATCGGGCGGCCGGCATCCGAGGCGATCAGGTTGATGATCTTCTTGGCCTGGACGGTGAAGCGCTTGATGCGCAGCTCGTTGTCCAGGAACAGGGTGGCGATGCCGGTATTGTTCAGCAGATTCTTCATGTCGTCATTGGCGAAGGCCAGGTCGCGGACCTTGTTTTCCAGCTCTTCGTTGACGGTCTGAAGCTCCTCGTTCAGCGACTGCATTTCCTCCTTGGAGGTTTCCAGTTCCTCGTTGGCGCTTTGCAGTTCCTCGTTGGTCGATTGCAGTTCCTCGTTCACGGACTTGATCTGCTCGTTCGAGGTCTCAAGCTCCTCTATGGTGTTGCGCAGGCTTTCCTTCACATAGCGCAGCTCGCGTTCCAGCGCCTCGCTTTCGGCCGCCGACGGCACGTCCGTCGCATCTATCGGCGAAACGTCGTCATCCTTTTCGAAGGTGACCCAGATCAGGCCGCGCAGGGTCTCCGGGCTGTCGATCCTGCGCGCGCGCAGCCTGACGATATAGGGCGCGGCTCCGGCGGGCGCGACCACGCCCTTGTGCACGACTTCCTGCTCGGCCCCGCCCGCCCGGCGGACCAGGGTGATAAGCGGCAGTTCCAGTCCTTCGCGCGCCATCTCGAACACGTTCTGCGTCTTCTGCGACTGGCCCTGGGCGGGCTCGAGGAACAGGCCGGTGCGGCCGTGGATGTAGAAGACGTCGCCCTTTTCGTTGATGATCACGCTGGGGGGCACCAGTTGCCCGAGCAGGAGCCGTTGCGCCAGGTCGTTTATGCCGCGCGTCTTGTCGGGCAGGCGCTTGTCCGCGCCGCCGGCCGGCAGCCCGTTTTCCGGTTGCCTTGGGTGTTCCGGCACACGCGACATGTACAGGCTGGAAACCGGGGCCTCGCGGCGCCGGAAAATTTTCCACCGCACGTGCAGTGGCGTGAACATGTCGCCGAATGTGCCGACCGTTTCCGATGAGCCGAGGAACAGCAGGCCTTCCGGCAGCAGCGAATAGTGGAAGAGGGGAATGATCTTCTTCTGCGTCGAGGCATCCAGATAGATCAGCAGGTTGCGGCACGAGACCATGTCCAGCTTGGTGAACGGCGGGTCCTGCACCAGGTTCTGGGTTGCGAAGATCACCATCTCGCGAATGGTCTTGCGGATGCGGTAATGATGGTTTTCGCGGACGAAGTTCCGCTCCAGCCGGTCCGCGGACATGTCGAGCGCGATGCCGTCGCTGTACAGGCCGGCGCGGGCGAAGTTGACGGCGTTCTCGTCGAGGTCGGTGGCGAATATCTGGGCGTTCAGCGCCTTGCCGGTGCGGTCGCAGTATTCCTTGATAAGGATGGCGATGGAGTATGGCTCTTCGCCCGTCGAACATCCCGCCACCCAGATCCGCACCGTGTCGCCCGCCGCCTTGCTGTCGAGCAGGCCGCCGAGTGCGCGCTCCAGGGCGTTGAATGCCGCCTCGTCGCGGAAGAAGGCGGTGACGCCGATCAGCAGTTCCTTGAACAGCAGGGCGGTCTCGTCTTCGTTTTCCTGCAGGTAGCGCAGATAATCCCGCGGGTCGCCGAGATGGTGGACGTTCATCCGCCGCTCGACCCGCCGCTGCATGGTGTTGGTCTTGTAGGAGCTGAAATCGCTGCCGGTGCGGCGGCGGACGAAGGCGAGGATTTCCTGCAGCGCCTCGCGGCCGACCGGCGTGTAGGATCGCTTGTCCCGCGATCCTGTCCTGCCCTGAATGTAACGGGCGACAGTCCCCGGCATGTCTTCCGGCGGCAGGACATAGTCGACGAGGCCGGTGGCGATGGCGCTGGCCGGCATGTCGGTAAAGGCCGCCGTGCGCGGGTCCTGGACGACCGCCATGCCGCCCTGGCCCTTGATCGCCTGCAGGCCCGAGGTTCCGTCCGATCCGGTTCCGGACAGGAGGACGCAGATCGCATCGGCCTTGCGAGCCTCCGCCAGCGAGCGAAAAAGGATGTCGATCGGCGTGGGGACGATATCGCGCACGATTCCTTGAAAAACCAGGCGCTCGCCTTCGACCTGAAGGAAATGCCCGGCCGGCGAGGTATAGACGTGGCCGGCCTGCAGGACTTCGCCGTCGCGCGCTTCGCTGACCGGCAGGGGCGTGAAATGGCCGAGGATGTCGGGCAGCAGGTTGACCGAGTCGACGCTGCGGTGGGTGACGACGACATAGGCGGCATTGGTGTCGCCGGTCACGGTGGCGAAGAACTCCTTTAACGCTTCCAGCCCGCCGGCCGAAGCTCCGATGGCGACAATGGGTACGCCTCCCGCACCTGGCGCGTCCCGTTCCTTGTCTGCCATATATCGTCCTCGATCGCCGTCGTGTCCCCCCACCGTGATAGCGGTTATGGCGATCCGGTAAAACCGAAAAGTTCTCCTGTCGCGCACGCTTATGATTTTTGGGCGATTTGATCATGCGCAATGTCATTCGAAGGCCTTCGTCCATGTATTGGATGCCTGTGGTTTGGGAGACCAGCGCGCGATGCAAACGCACCCGGACAGGTTTCGCGTCGCCGTCCTGGGAGGGTCGGCCGGCGGACTGGAACCCTATATGACGATCCTCGGTCATCTGGCGCGGGACACCGGAATGGCCTTTATCGTGATCCAGCACCGGTCGCCGCACCAGCCGCACCGGCTGCCGCGCCTCCTGTCGCGCATGACCACCATGCCTGTGGTCGACATAGAGCAGGGCATGCGCATGGAACCGAACCACATCTACATCGTGCCGCCGCGCATGCAACTGCTGATCGAGGACGATATCTTCATCCTGCGCACCGAGCCCCGCCTGGACGGATGGCCCAGGACGATCGACACCCTGTTGCGCTCGACGGCCGCCCACCTCAATGGCCGCCTTGTCGCGGTCATCCTGTCCGGTCTCGACGCCGACGGCGCCGCGGCGCTGCACCTGGTCAAGGCGGCCGGCGGCATCACCTTCGCCCAGGCGGGCGCCCAGTACGAAAGCATGCCGCAAAGCGCCTGCGACACCGGTTGCGTCGACTATGTGCTGACGGCCCACGGAATCGCGCAGGCCTTGAACGGCCTCGGCAAGGACAAGTTCAGCCGGCCGCACCTGCGCGCCCGCCCGCCCTCCTGATCGCGCCCCGGAGGCGTCATCAAACGGCGGCTGCCTTGCCGCGGCGGTCGACGAACATCCGGACGAGCTGCGGCAGGGTCTTCACCTGCAATTTCGCCATCAGGTTCGCGCGGTGGATTTCGACCGTGCGCGGACTGATGTTCAACCGGGCGGCGATCAGCTTGTTGGGCAGGCCTTCGATCAGGCCGTCCAGAACCTCGCGCTCGCGTCGTGTCAGCTGCCTTAGCCGTTCGTTTTCCGCGGTATCTGCCTTGGCGGGGCCGTCTTGCGACACATGCTGGTGCGCGGCGGCGACGGCCCGCAGAAGATCGTCGTCGGAAAACGGCTTCTGGAGAAAATCCATGGCGCCTGCCTTCATGGCATCGACCGCGGCCGCGACGTCGCCTTGCCCGGAAATCATTATGGCGGCGGATCGGGACGGCCTGGCTTTCAGCGACCTGAGCAATTCCAGCCCGCTGAGGTCGCGCATGGCGGGCCCCGCGATTACCACCGTCCTTTGATCCTGCGCCGTTCCCGCAAGAAAGCCCTGGCCGCTGTCGTGCACGCGGACGGCGTGGCCCGCCCCGATCAGCAGGAAGGCGACGGCGTCGCGGATCGCGCCGTCGCCGTCAACAAGATGAATGACCTGATGCGTCTCGCGCAACGTCCCGCCTCCGCAACCTGCGGCGGGCTCTCCCCGGAAGCCCGCCCCCGGACGGGGCAAAACAGAAGGTTTCGCGCGGCCGTCAGACTCGCCCGCGCAACAGTCCAGCCCTGCGTGCGGTGTTGCCTCCGACAATAGAGACTTGCCACGCGCATAGGAAATGGAACGGAAGTCACCTTCCGAAACCAACTAATTCAGCCCCGAAACTTTCTATAACGTAGTTATTGCGAACTCCATTCACGCGTGTACGAAACGTACTGAATTTCATTCTCATTTCCATAATTGTTAGTTCAATCTTTATCACTGAGGATAAAACTATAGGTTTGTAATTGCCGGCGAGTAGCGTGTGGATTCAGCTATGCTAGACATCAGGCAGTCGGCCGTTCGCAATCGTATTCTTGCCGGCATGCGCGTTGGCGACTTCAGCTTGCTGAAGCCGCATCTCGAATACGTGGATATTCCGGCGCGGCATTATCTGGAAAAATCCGGACGGCAGCCGGAGGCCGTGTTCTTTCTGGAGGACGGGGTGGCGACCGTCCGGACCCCGCGGCGTCAGACGGAGGTCGCGCTGATCGGCATGGACGGCATGACCGGTCTTTGCTTGCTGCATGGCGCCGACCGTCCCCGATACGACACGGTCGTTCAATTTCCGGGCTCGGCGTACCGCATCGGGATCGAGACCATGCGAACGGTGCTGAAGGTCAGCCGGACCCTGCACAAATATTGTCTCCTCTATTGCCACACGCTTTACGTCCAGGCGGGAGACGGCGCGGTGGCCAACGCGACCGGCAGCATCGAAGAACGCCTGAGCCGCTGGCTGCTCATGGTTCACGATCGCGTGTCGGGGGACGAGATCAAGGTCACGCACGAGCTGTTTTCGGACGTCCTGGGGGTGCGGCGGCCGGGCGTGACGATCGGCCTGCGGCGGCTCGAACAGGAAGGCCTGGTCTCGCTGCGCCGGGGCACCACCGTCATTCTGGACCGCGAGGGCCTGATCCGGCGGACGAATGGCCTCTACGGCATCCCGGAAAGCGAACACGAGCGGCTGTTCGGACTGTGGCGGCGGGATGCCAGCGGCCATTATTGACTGGCCCTGAGGCCATGCGGCCGCGCCCGGTCTATTCGAGCCTGTTTGCCCTGAACAGGGCCGGGAACAGCCGGATCCAAAGGCCGGTGACGACCAGCGATCCGATCCCGCCGAACAGCGCGGCGCCGACCGGACCGAGGAAACGCGCCACCACGCCCGTCTCGAATTCGCCAAGCTCGTTCGACGCGCCGATGAACAGGTACGATACCGACGAGACCCGGCCGCGCATGTGGCTGGGCGTAACGATCTGGATCAGGGTCCCGCGGACATAGACGCTGATCATGTCGGCCGCGCCGAGTACGATCATCGCCGCAATCGACAGGGCGATGGAGGTCGACAGCCCGAAGACGATCGTGGCGACGCCGAATACCGCGACGCCGCCGAACATCCACGGACCGGCATTGCGGCGGATCGGCCGGTTCGACAGCAGGAACGACGTCACGATGGCGCCGATGGCCGGCGAGGCGCGCAACAGCCCGAACATCTCGGGCCCGGCCCTCAGGATGTCCTTGACGAAGATCGGCATCAGGGCCGTGGCGCCGCCAAGCAGCACGGCGAACAGGTCGAGCGAGATGGCCCCCAGTATGACCTTGTTGTCCCAGATATAGGCCATGCCTTCCTTCAGCATGGTCATCTTCGAGCCTGACGGCGCGTCGGGCGCCGTCGGCGTGCGGATGGTGAGGACAAGGCTGGCGGCCGCGAGGGACAGGGCGGCGCAGAAGCCATAGGCGAAGCGCGGTGAAAAGCCGACCAGGACACCGCCCAGCGCCGGGCCGACAATAAGACCGGTCTGGAAAGCCATGGAGTTGATCGCGATGGCGCGGGGCAGGACATGTTTCGGCACCAGCATCGGCCCGATGGCCGAACTGGCGGGCGCCGAAAAGGCCCGCAGCGCACCCAGGACGGCACTGAGCGCGAACAGCCCCCAGAAGGGCGGATGCGGCAGGAAGGAATAGGCCAGGAAGGCGGCCGACAGCGTGAGCTGGCCCATCAGGACCAGGCTGACGATGCGCTTGCGGTCGTGGCGGTCGGCGACGATGCCGGCGGGAATGGTGAAGGCGAACAGGGTCAGGAACTGCGCCAGGCCGATCAGGCCAACATAAAGGGCCGACTCGGCGATGCCTTCCTTCTGGCGGGCGATGTCGTAGACCTGCCAGGCGATGGCCGCACTCTGCGCCGACGTGCCGAGCACGCCGCACACGCGCGACAGCCAGAAGGCCCGAAAATCCGCGATCTGCAGCGGGTGACGATTGTCGGGGGGAGGATCGGGGAGGGCGGCGGCGTCGGTTGTCTGCAGCGGAGTGGTCACGGCGATTCCAAGAGGTTCGGGCCCGGTCCTCCGGCTCTTATGCCGAAGGTCATAAAGAATGACCGTTGGCATGAGCTTTCTTAAGCTCAGGCGCCGCATGGCTCGCCGCATTGGCGGCGGCGGGCAGTCGCCCTTGCCAACGGCGACCGAGTCAAAGTCAATCGCCGTTGGTATTACAGCAAGCCGTCCGCATACGGCAAATCCGAAAACCGAAAAAGGCCTTCACACTCCGTTACGGCATCCTGCATTGCGCCTCACGCGGCTCGACGGCCTCAACTGCTGACCAGAAGCGGCGTTTCCATGTTTTCGAGAATATGCTGCGTCACCTGGCCGAGCAGCATGTCCTTGTCGTGGCCATGGCCATAGGCGCCGGCGATGAGGAGGTCGGCTCCGACGGCGCCCGCGCGGACGACCAGCGCCTTGCCGACGGTTTCGTGGCCGGCGGCAAGGCGTTCGATCTGTATCCTGTGCCCGTGCCAGTATAGCCAGTTCGTGATGGCGTCCGTCTCGGCCGGGGTCGGATGCTTGCTCTGTTCATCCGCGCACAACAGCTTTACGGTCGGCGTCCCGGTCAGCAGCGGCAGGGCGCAGGCCAGCGCCCGCGCGCTTTCCAGGCTGCCGTCCCACGCCACCGCCACCAATCCCGGCGCATAGAGCCTGGCATCGGCGTTTTTCGTCCTTTCCGGAACGACAAGGACCGGCCGCCCGGTCTGGAAAATCGCCGACATCAGCAGATCGGTCTCGTCCCGGGTCTGCGGATGATGATGGGCGACGACGATCATGTCGCAGCACCGGCCTTCGACCGCAAGACAGGTATCGGGACGATCGACGACGGATTTGAAACTGGCCCGGGGTCCCGTCACGGACGGAGCGACATGGGTCGAACGGTCGAAGGCGACGTCGTGTGTTTTTGCGAAGGCTTCTAGCCGGTCGTTGCAGTCCGCCATGCCGGTCCCGCCGACGGCGCATTCGGCCAGCAGCGTCGCCGAGCGGTCGAAGGCCTGCCCGTAGGTCATGGCGCCGGAGAATTCCGGCATGGCGCTCAGCGGCTTGTCTATTCTCAGAAAGCGGACTTCGGCGGTGAAGGTCGCCGCCAGGGCCATGGAAACCGATATGGCCGCCTCTTCATGGGGGTGTCCCGAAAACAGGGAAAGGAGGGATTTGACGGTCATGGTCCGCCTCCGTGAAACCGGCGGATGATAGGATGCCGGATGCCGGCGAGTTTGATGCCGATCAAGGTTGCCGGCTTTTCCCGGCCGCAATATCGCGCCAGGAGGCGGATATGCCGAGTGACGACAAGAGTTCCCCGCGGCCGGCGGCCTTCGGCATGATGGAGATGCTGAGGGTGTGGAAAGGGAATTGGGCGCGTTTGGGCGGCGCGCAGTCGCCAACCGCCGCCGCCCTGGCCTGGACCGAATTCTGCTTCCGCCTCGCCGGCTCGCCGTCGCACCTGATGCAGGTCGCCGCAGACACGCTGGACGCCGGGAAGGCCATGGCCGGGCGGCTTTGCCGGCCCGGCCGGAAAGACTGGGTGTTCCGGCCGGACGAGGACGACCGGCGATTCCGCTATCCGGGATGGTCGCGGTTTCCGTTCAGCCTGTTCGCGCAAGCCCAGCTGGCCGCCGAGGCGCTGTGGCGCGAGACGGCCCTGGGAACGGCGGGCCTCGGGCCTGTCGAGGCGCGGCGGGTCGAATTCCTCGGCCGCTTTGCCCTCAACGCGATCGCGCCGGTCAATTTCCCGTGGACCAATCCTGAGATCGTCGACGCCTGCCTGGAATCCTTCGGGGCCAACCTTGTCAAGGGCCAGCAGCTCCTTGCCGAGGACGTGGAACGCCTGACCCTGCGCGAGCGCCTGCCCGGGCTCGAGGACTATGTTCCGGGGAAGACGGTGGCGGTTCAACCCGGCCGGGTCGTGTACCGCAACGCCCTGATGGAGATCATCCAGTATGCGCCGTCGACCGAAACCGTGTGGCGGCAGCCGGTCCTCATCGTACCGGCCTGGCTGATGAAATTCTACATCCTGGACCTTACGCCGCGGGATTCCCTCATCCACTACCTTGTCGGAAGGGGACATACCGTCTTCGTCGTATCGTGGAAAAATCCGGGTGCGGACATGGCGTCCGTCACCTTCGACGACTATCGCCGGGACGGCGTCATGGTGGCCATAGACATCGTGGAAGCGATCGTGCCGGGGCAGAAAATCCAAATCGTCGGCTACTGCCTGGGCGGCACGGTCGTGGCCATCGCCGCCGCGGCCATGGCGGACCAGCGCGACGACCGGCTGGCGTCGGTGACGCTGCT
>CAKZJB010000209.1 GCA_936940865.1 uncultured Asticcacaulis sp.
CGCCTTGCCCCACCAGGCCTTGTAATAATAGAAATAGTCCTTGGGGAAGCCGCACGTATCGACAAGGCCGAAGTTCGAGTTGATCGACGGCCAGCCGAAGGGCGAAGGCTCGCCGCGATAATCGAAGCCGGTCCAGGCAAAGCCGCCGCCGGTCCATTCGCGGGTCGCGTAGAATTTCCACCAGTTTTCCGGCGACTTCTTCCACGGCACGTCGCCATCGAAGCTGCTGACGGTATTGCGGCCCCAGTCCGTGGCGTACTCGCCGCGGGTGGAAACGTCGCTGGCGTCTTCCGACGCAATAACAGGACGCAGCGGATGGTGTTTGTGAAAATCGTCGGGAAATTCGCGGTGATAGTTGAAGCCGATGACGTCGACGGCCTCCGACACGCCTTTTTCGTTGTCCGCATTGACGGCCGCCGTTACCGGCCGCGTCGGGTCCAGTTCATGGCAAAGCGCCGTCATGGTGCGGCCTATTCTGGCCCCCTGTTCGGCCATCTCGCCTTGCAGCGTGTTTTCCTCATTGCCGATCGACCAAAGAATGACCGACGGCGAGTTGCGGTAGCGCTTGACCATGGTCTCGAGCTGGGCCAGCGCCTCCGGGTTGGAATCCATCGTCCGCGTTTCGCACATCATCATCACGCCCATGCGGTCACAGGCCGCGACCAGTTCCGGCGTCGGCATGTTGTGCGAGGTGCGGATGGCGTTGCAGCCCATGTCCTGCATGACGCCGACGCGGAAGGCCTGCAGGCGGTCGGGCAGGGCGGCACCGACGCCGGCATGGTCCTGATGGTTGCACACGCCCTGGATTTTGAGCGGCTTGCCGTTGAGAAAGAAGCCCTTGTCCGGCGTGAACACGGCGCTGCGCACGCCGAATGTGACCGCTTCGGCGTCGCGGCGTTTGCCGTCCACCTCCACGGCGACGGTCGTCGTGTAAAGGTTGGGAGCGTCCGGGGACCACAGCACGGGGCGCGCCAGCACGGCCCCGGCTTCAAAGGCAAGCGAAGCCCCGGACGCGACCGTCTGAGCGGGGGTTTCGGCTGTCGCCACGGTCGTACCGGCTGGATCGCATACCGTCCATGTTACCTTGGCGGCGACGGGTTTATCCTCGTGGTTCTCGACCGTCGTGCTGAGCGCCAGGTGGGCGGTGCCGTCCGTCAGCGTGCTGCGCACAACGCTGTCCCAGCGACCAAGTTGGACGGCGTCGGTCTTTAGCAGCCAGGCGTGGCGGTAGATGCCCGCGCCTTCGTAGAACCACCCGTCGCCGGCACTGGCGTCGACCCGGACCGCGACGACGTTTTTCGCGCCATAGGCCAGGATGTCGGTAAGCTCGAAGCGAAAGGGCGTATAGCCGCCATTATTGCGGCCGATGAAGCTGCCGTTGACGAAGACCATGCTGTCGCGCATGGCGCCGTCGAACTCCAGCCAGATGCGGCGGCCGAGGTCGCTTTTCGGGATGTCGAATTCGCGCCGGTACCAGCCGACACTGGTCTCGGGATAACGGCGGCCGAGCGGTTTGTAGCCATGCGAGCGTGTCTGGTTGTCGCCTTCGCCGGCGTCGTCATGCACAAAAGGCAATTCCACCGCCCAGTCGTGCGGCAGGTTCAGCGACCGCCAGTTGGAAACGTCGTAGCCGGGCTTGGCGAACTTGAAGAGCCCGGTCTTGGAAAAATCCGCCTGCCCGAACCCGAAGCCCAGATCCTTGGCCGGGTCGGCGCCGTGGCCAAAAATGAATTTCCAGTCGAAGTCGAACAGGATCTGCTCGCGTGGCGCCAGCGCGGTTACGGCCGTATCGGAAGGGGCGGATGCCGAAGCCACAGCACTGCGTGGAAACAGGGCGGTCGCAGACAGGGCAAAACCGGCGGCAAGCACGTCGCGGCGGGCAATTCTGGACAAGGTCGTCTCCTCTGGCTGCGCCGGGGACTGCCAGAGACGCGCCACCCTTTTTGTTTTTCACAGCTGTCGAAAGACTAGGGCAATATGCGCAAACCGCAAACGACTTTTTATAAGTGGATGATCATTTCGCTAGTAAAAAATTCGTCGTTGGCCTATGGAGGCGGAAATGTGGCAATTGTAGCACCAGACTCCGTATTTCGCATTGGAAACGCCTATGACGATACCAAAATGGCTTCCGGTTATCCTGACGCTTATGGCGCCGTTCCCGGCCCTGGCCCAGGCCGCCGGCCCGGTACCCAGCCTCAGGATCGCGGTCGACAAGGTCAAGGCGCCGATGAGCCCCCGGCTGTACGGGCTGATGACCGAGGAAATCAACTTTTCCTACGAGGGCGGCCTCTATGGGGAACTGTTGCGTAACCGCAGCTTCAAGGGCGAGGGCGGCTTTGCCTATGTGAACGAAGATCCCGTCTACTGGTCTCCGGTCGGCGGCGCGGCGATCGCGCTCGACGGGAAGGTGCCGTTGAACAAGGCGCTCGACCTAAGCCTCAGGATCGATGCCGGCACGGCCTCGGTGGAAAAGCCCGCGGGCATTTCGAATTCCGGCTACTGGGGCATTCCGGTCGTGCCGCGAACCGTCTATACCGCCGCCTTCTTTGCCAGGGCCGACGGCAGTGCCGGGCCGGTTACGGTCGCCTTGCGCGGCAAGGATGGTACGGTCCTGGCGTCCGCCACGACGCCGGCGCTGACCGGGCAATGGCAGAGGTTCGAGGTCAAGCTGACGAGCGCTTCGCAGGCACCGTCCAAGGACAACACCTTCTCGCTTACGACCTCCACGCCCGGAAAGATCTGGGTGCAGCAGGTTTCCCTGTTCGGCCCGACCTACAATAACCGCAAGAACGGCACCCGGCCGGACCTGATGGCGCTGATGGCCGGTATGAAGCCGACCTTCCTGCGGCTGCCGGGCGGCAACTATCTGGAAGGCGACACCTTCGCCCAGCGCTTCGACTGGAAGAAGACGATCGGGCCGACAGAGGAACGCCCCGGCCATCGCAGCCCGTGGAACTACTGGTCGACCGACGGGCTGGGCCTGATGGAATATCTGCAGTGGTGTGAAGACCTCAAGGTGGACCCTGTCCTGGCGGTGTTCGCGGGATACGCATTGGGGGGTGAACACGTGTCCTCGCCCGAAGAGCTGGCGCCCTACGTCCAGGACGCGCTCGATGAAATCGAATATGTGACGGGCGACGTCCATACGGAATGGGGGGCAAAACGGGCCCGCGACGGTCATCCGGCGCCGTTTGCCCTCACCTATGTCGAGATCGGAAACGAGGACTTCTTCGATCATGCCGGAACCTACGACAAACGCTTCTCGGCCTTCTACAAGGCGATCAAGGCGCGGTATCCGAATCTCAAACTGATATCGACGATGCCGGCCGACGCGACGCCCTCTCAAGCACCCGACCTCGTGGACGAACACACCTATGCCTGGGGTGGAACCGAGATGTACGACCACGTGAACGACTATGACGGCCGTTCGCGTGCCGGTCCGAAGGTCTTCGTCGGCGAATGGGCGACGCATGACGGCTGGCCCATGCCCAATATGCGCGCGGCGCTTGCCGACGCGGCCTATCTTATCGGTCTTGAGCGCAATTCCGACCTGGTCGTCATGTCGTCCTATGCGCCGCTGCTGGCCAATGTCAGCCAGGTCGGGGGCGACAGCCGCGAAAGGTCGATGCAGTGGGCCGTCAACCTGATCGGATACGATGCGCTCAAGGCCTATGGCACGCCGTCCTACTACGTCCAGAAGATGTTCGCGGAAAACAAGGGCGACCTTGTCCTGGAAACGGCAGGCCGGGATATTCCGCAACTGACCGACAGCGACGGAAAGACACGCCCTTCGCTCTTCTGGGGCGCCACCTGTGAGACATCCACCCATCACCTCAAGCTCAAGCTGGTCAACCGGCGAGGGGAGGCGCAGCCGGTACGCATCGCTCTTGAGGGCGTCCAATCGATGGCGAAGACGGGATGGCTGACCGAATTGAGCTCCGCCGATCCGGGAGCCGGCAACGATATCGACGCGCCGGAGCGCATCGTCCCAAAGACGACGGCCATCTCCGGCCTGTCGCGCACCTTCACACGGACGCTTGCTGCGTATTCCGTGACCATCGTCGATGTCGATGCCGCGTGCGGCGAAGCGCAGCGGCCGTAACCACGATTCCGACACCATCCGGCGGAGACATATGTCCATGCGGCTTCCTGATATCGGTATAATAGCCAGACGGAGTTTTATTGCGGGTGTCCTGAGCCTCTGTGCGGCGACATCCGTGGCCGCCAAGCCAGCGGACTGGATCGCGTCGTGGGCAGCGCCTCCGGCGCCGCCCTTATTGGTTGCGCCGTCCTTCTGGCCGACGGCGCCGCTGACGCCCGCTCCGGACAACCAGACGATTGTCCAGGTCGTGCGTCTCAGCGCCGGCGGCCACCGCCTGTGCATTCGCCTCAGCAACGAGTTCGGGACCGCGCCGCTGACCGTCGGCACTGTCAGGGTGGCCCCGCTGTCGCCCGACGGCAAGGCGGACGAAAGCAAGGCACGGGCGGTGACCTTCTCGGGCGCCATGCATGCCGTCGTGCCGCCCCACGCCCCGCTTGTCAGCGACCCCATCGACCTGGCCACGGCCCCCCTGTCCCGTATCAGGATCAGTATCTACCTGCCGGCCGCGACCGGTCCTGCCACCGCGCATTTCCAGGCAGCGGCCACGGCCGAAATCTCGCCCGCGGGCGACTATACGGATCGCCCGTTTACGCCGGCCGCTACCGCGCCCATGCGGCTTTTCCTTACCGAGGTCGATGTGCAGCGGGAAAGGCGGGGACCGGTCGTCGTCACGCTCGGCGACTCGATCACCGACGGCGTGGGCTCGACGGACGATGCCGACCACCGCTGGCCGGATGTACTGGCCGAACGGCTGGCGCCGGCCGGCGGCGCCGTGGTCAATGCCGGCATCGGCGGCAACCAGGTGCTTCAGGATGCGGCCGTCACGGCCTGGGGGCAGGGCGCCCTGGCGCGCCTCGACCGCGATGTGCTCGCGGTTCCCGGCGCGACCCATCTGGTGGTGCTGGAAGGGATCAACGATATCACCAGTTCATCCGGCCTGACCGCCGACGCCCTGATCGCCGGATATCGCCAGATCATTGACCGTGCCCATGCCCATGGCCTGAAGGTCGTGCTCGGCACGATCCTTCCCGTTAAACACTCGTGGATGTTCACGCCGCAGAACGAGGCCTTGCGCGCGAGTGTCAACGCCTGGATTCTCAGTCAACACGAGTCGGACGGTGTCGTGGATTTCGATGCGGCGGTAAGGGATCCGGCCGATCCATCCAGCATGCGCAAGGCATTGCAGTCCGGCGACTGGATCCATCCAAATGACCTGGGCTATCGCACCATGGGCGAGGCGGTCGATCTGAAAGTGTTCAGGTAATACCAACGGCG
>CAKZJB010000210.1 GCA_936940865.1 uncultured Asticcacaulis sp.
CCTGAACCCCCTCCGGACGACGCCAAAACCTCAGGGCTGTGAGATATGCGGGCTAAGGCTGATGTAGCGGCTGGAAATTAAAATGCGCCGGGCTGAAAAGTCCGGCGCATTTTCTATTTTTGGACCCGGTCCTAACACGAATACCAGGCGTCGTCAGCTTATCGGGCCGCGCTTCGAGGTTTGGGCTGCCATACGTCCGCCAGCTTGCGGGCTTTGGCAATCTGAGCCGGTGTCATTTTCGCGGAGACTTCAGCTTCCCGACGTGCCAGGTAGTCTTTGTTGTAGGTCGCCATGTTTGTCCTGGCAGCCAAAAGTATCCACTTGTAAGCCTGAACCAGGTCGCGGCGCACGCCGGTTCCGTCTTCGTACATCTGCCCAAGGGCGGCTTGCGCCTCACCATCTCCGTAATCGGCTGCTTTTTGTAACCATTTGGCTGCCGAGACGTCATCCTGCGGGCCACCTTTGCCTAGATAGTCCATGTTGGCGAGATTTTCCATCGCGGCCAAGTAGCCCTGATCGGCGGCCTTGCCATACCAAAAGCGCGCCTTGGCGTAGTCTTTAGGAAGGCCGTTGCCGTACTGATAGACGTCACCAAGTTCCGTCTCGTCCTTGGCTGAGCCGGTTTCCGCCCTTTGGGCGACCGCGGCGGCTCCATCTGCATCGAGCATGGCCATAGGGGGCGGAATGATCAAATAATCACGTGTCTCGGCAAACGCCGACGTTGTCGCCAGCAGGGCCAGGGCGAAAAGCCCTGATATCAGTTTCGACGGTTCTCGCATAATTTCCCCCAAGGCCGTTCCGATAGCGGAAAACGGGTATCGGAAAAGTTATCCTAAAAACTGTGGCGATGGCAAAACATATTACCAGGTCGGCCAACCCGGAGCCATTCGTCGCCGGGCGAAATGACTTTGCGTAAATTTCACTTACGCTTTGGCGCGGTTAGGAGTACCTACCGCGCATGTTGCAATTGAGATCACAATTGACATCTGAAACAAGGGCGGCGTTTGCCGCCCTTTACCGTCTGTCGTGGCCGGTCGCCGCCTCGCGCGTCGGCGTCATGCTGATGGCGTTTCTCGATACGGTGATCGTCGGACGCTATTCCTCAGCGGAGCTCAGCTTCCTGATGTTGGCGCAAGCCCTGTTCTGGGTGCCGGCCGTGGCCAGCATGGGCCTGCTCATGGGCATCCAGGTCAAGACCGCGCATTTCCTGGGGGCAGGGGACCTGCATCGCATCGGCGCTGTTTTCCAACGCGGCATGGGCTACGCCGTGGGGCTCGGCTTCGGCCTGATGATCCTGCTGCTGGTCGCCGGGATCGGCTTCCTGGGTCTGATCGTCAAACCTGAACTGGCCGCCGGGGCGCGCGTGCCGCTGATCGTGTTTGCGGTCTCGATGCCCCTGTTCCTGGTGCTGACGGGCTGCTCGCAGTTCCTGGAAGCGCTTAGCCGCACCCGCGACGTCATGATCACGACCCTGATCGCCAATGCGGTCAATGTCGTGCTGCTACTCGTTCTGGTCCCGGGGCATGTGCCGGGCATCCACGGCGCGGTCGGTGCGGCGACGGCGACCCTGATTGCCCGCTCCTTACAGGCGGTCGCGCTGTTTATCCATATCCTGCGGCTTGAGGAGACGAAGCCGTTCGACCTGCTTGGCCGCCAGGCGCCGGACGCGCAAGGCGCCGCCGAACAGCGCCATGTCGGCTATGCCACCGGCGCGTCTTATTTTATCGAGGCGGCCGCCTTTGCCGGCATGACGCTGTTTGCCGGCCGCATCAGCGAGGAGGCTGTGGCGGCGTGGTCGATCATCCTGAACTTCGCCAGCATCGTCTTCATGGTGCCCATGGGGCTGTCGGCGGGCTGTTCGGTGCTCGTCGGCAAGGCGTACGGCGCCCATGACCGCGAAGGGCTGAAACGCATGGGCCGCGTCAGCTTCGTGTCGGCGGCCGCCTTCATGACGGTGGTCGTGGTGATGATGCTGATCTTCGTCGGGCCGATCACCGGTCTCTATACGGTCGACCCGGCCTTGCGGCCCCTGGTGCACCAGGGGCTTCTGCTGTCGTGCCTGTTCTATATTCCCGATGGGTTGCAGGTTGTGGCGGCTCAGGCCCTGCGCGCGCGCAAGGACGTACTGGCGCCGACCGTGATCCATTATCTGTCGTACGGCGCGATCATGCTGCCCTTGGGGTTCGTGTTCGCGTTGACGCTTGGCTGGGGCACGGCCGGATTGGTCGGCGCGGTCGTCGTCGCGTCGGCGGTTTCCGGGACATTCCAGACCGGCCGGTTCCTGTGGCTCGACCGGGCTTAAGAATAAAGGAAGTGATCCACAGATTACACAGATTGCACAGATTTTTGTCCGTGCGTGGGAACTGTCAGTGCAGCGCCGCTACCGCGGCGACTGTTTGAGATAAAAGGCGCGAAGCGCGCCAAGTTCCATGCGCCGCGGTAGCGGCGCTGCACAGGCGCCTGTTACGACCTCGATATAATCTGTGTAATCTGTGTAATCTGTGGATCACTTCCCTTCCAGGGTCGAAGTCGCGTACGCTGTCGCAGGGAATTTTACTCGTCGTCGGCCAAGCGTCTGAAACAGCCGTTTTCGTCGCGTTCAAACCGGCTGCCGGCGCCCTCATGAAGAAACGGCATGATGTCGGGATCATAGTTGGCGATGGTATTGACGTCGTACACCGCAACGTTTTCTGGATTGTTCGTGTAAGCCTCGTCTTCGTCGCCCGCGAAAAAACACCAGCCGCTGTCCAAGGGATTGTGCGGCTCATCACGATACATGTACCCAACCTTTTGACCGTCGACGGTAATGCGATCGGTCGCCAGGCATCCTCCCATGCCGGGTATGAGAGGTGCTATTTGTTCCTTGCTCAGATAGAACTTCTTGTCGCTCATCCCGGCCCCCCTGTGTCTACTTCGCCAGTTTCTTATCTGTGGTTAAACCCTTTGCTGGTCACACACCCAGCATCCAGCCTTCTTCGCTCAAGGCAATCGCCGTGTCGGCTTCGCTCAGACCTTTCGGCGCACCGAATAGGGCGCCCAACTCGCCGCGATCGTCCATCTCGGCGAGCGCCGTCGCGGTCAAACGCACGGCCGCCGCATCCTTGACCTCGCCGGTTTCGGCCGGACCGTCGAACAGGGGCGGGAAGACCTCGGCGACAATCGTATTGACCTCGCCGAAGCCGTCGGCATCGAGCGCGGCGAAACCGGTCTCGAACGGCCAGACCTTCGCCTTGCCGGCCATCGAATCCACCAAAGCCTTGATTGCAACGATGCCCAGCATGGCCTGGCCGCCGACCACGCCGGCGCCATGCATCTGCCACAGGCTCTTGGGCGCCAGCGCCTTCTTTACGCGGTCGCGCGCCGCATCCTCCGTCAGGCGATACTCCGGAAAGCCGCCGAACGAGTCCGGCTTGAGCGTCGACAGCCACTTCTGCGCCGCGCTTTTCGGCCCGCCCCAGAAGGGCCAGGCCTCGTCCGTGGTCAGCCGGTTGATCTTGGCGGCCACCTGGAAGCGGTTATTGGTGTTGTCCGGCTTGTCGACGACGTTCTTGCCCAGGAAATCCCACATGCCGGCCCAGTCCTTGAGGCCGAGTTTCGCATTCAACCCGCGCGGAAAGCCGAGCGCGAAGTTGACGCCCAAGAGGACGCGGTCGCCGCGCTTGTGCAGGTCGGCCAGAACGGTGCGCAACTGAACCATCGCGGCTGCCCGGGTCGCCGGATTGTGTGTTTCGAACGACAGGCGAAAGCGGACGTCCCGCTTCATGACGCCGATCCAAACCGACGACTCGCCGGTCTTCCTGCCTTCGGCGGCGCTGAAATCGACCACTACATAGGCGCCGAACAGTCTGTTCACGGCGGACTCCCTGACAACAAAACGGCGTCGCTTGTAACGTGCCTGCCGCGCCTGCGAAAGAGGCTTGTCGGGCGATCACGGCCCTGTGCACATCTTTCGTGCGATAGTGGTATCCCTGTCGATTTTGTAATTTCCGTTTTGCGGCAAAGCTGCTTAACTTCGCGGCGACTCAAGGACTGGCAGGGAACGATCATGGCGAAGACTTTGCGTGTGGGGGTTGCGGGGGCAGGCGTATTCGGGGGCTATCACGCCAACAAATACAAGCAGGCGCTCGAGGCCGGGATCGCGATCGACTTCGTCGGTATCTACGATCTCGACCGCGCCCGCGCCGAGGCCCTTGCGGCGCAGCACCGCGTCAAGGCGTTCGCCGGCGACGAACTCGGCGAATTTCTGGCGCAGCTCGATGCCGTAACGATCGCCACGCCCGCCTTCGCCCACGCCGAAGTGGCGTGCAAGGCACTCAAAGCCGGCGTACACGTTTATAGCGAAAAGCCGTTGGCGACGCGCGACGAGGATGGCGACCATATGGTGGAACTCGCCGCCGAAAAAGAGCTGGTGCTGGCGGTAGGCCACCAGGAACGGGCCGTTTTCGAAGCCATTGGGCTGTATGGTGTCGCGGAACGGCCGACGCGTCTGGAAGCCGTGCGCAACGGCACCGCCTCGGCGCGCAATCTCGATGTGTCCGTGGTGCTTGACCTGATGATACACGACCTTGACCTGGCCCTGACCCTGGCCGGTGGCGAAGCCGGCGGGCTGGAAGCCACGGCCCGGAGGCGGACGGATGACGGATATCACGCCGTCGGCGCCGACGAAGTCTCGGCCGAGGTCATGTTCGAGACGGGGATGACGGCCAGCTTCAAGGCATCGCGCATGGCCGCGGCACGCGAACGCACCATGCGCATAATCTATCCGTCCGGCGAGGTCGCGATTGATTTCCTGGCGCGGACCTTCCGGAATACGACGCCGTTCGCGCTCGATGCCGATTTTGCCGAGGCGGCCATCGCAAAGGATCCCTTAGGCACCAGCGTGTTCCGGTTCCTTGAGGCCGTTCAGGGCCGGCGCGAGCGCAAGCGGCCATTGTGCACCGGCGCGGAGGCCCTGGCGGCCCTGGGCCTGGCCCTGGCGGTCGACGAGGCGGTGGCCGAAGCCGAGGTCGAGGCGCATCCTTCTTAAAGGTAGGGCTATCCACAGATTACACAGATTTCACAGATTATTCCGTGTCTTAACAGGGCAGGTAGAGTGTGGTCGTCCCGACATAATTGCGCTTAGCGCGAAGCTCATGCTGTTGTCCGCACGATGCACGGTTGGGCATCGTTTCAAAGAAAATCTGTGTAATCTGTGGATCACTTCCTTTGAGGAAGCGCCGCCATCGCTAGTGCGACTGGCCCTTGAACACGATCCCCAGGACCATCACGCCATAGCCGCCCAGGGCCAGCCAGTAGCGGTATTCCGTTAAATAGGGAACGTCGCGGAAATAGCCGAGCAGACTGGCCATGACCAGCGCGGCGGACACAAAAAACAATAACAGACCGAAAGCCGACAATTTCATGACGGTCGAAGACCCACCCACCTGACTATCCGTTTTGTATTTTAAGGCCGCTACGCAAAATTTTTTATGGCACTGCAACGAATATCACCGGCAGTTTTGCCGCCGTCAAGGCTTAGGTATCATTATCTTAACTAAAGCGCGCGGATGGCGAAAAGCAGCTCGTGCAGCACCGCCAGAACGGCGAAAACCGACGCCGCCAGGAACATGCGGGCGTAGCCGAGTTCATCCGGAATAAAAGCGGTGCGGCCCTCGATGATGGCGACGAAGGGCACAATGGAGGTGCGCTTCTTGACCGAGGCATACATCTCGCCCATCCGCGCCATGCGTTTGCGGTCGATATTGTTGGCGCCGATGGCGCAGACGGCCAGGAGCGAGCCGAAGAACATCCAGCTGGCGAGGTTGCCGTTGCAGACCAGGTGGATCAGCGCCCACAGGCCGATGCCGGCCAGGATGGGGTGGCGCGAAATGCGGATGACGCCGTAGACCGTCTTGTCGGGCGGGCGGCGCAACGACAACAGGTTGGTCGGCGACGGCGTCAGCAGGCCCAGCACCGCCAGCAGCACGGCGATGAAGTTGCCGACCAGGGCGATGATGCGCAGGAAGAGCGGCGCCGACCAGAAGACGTGGTTCAGCCCGTCCTGGTTGCCGAGCGCGATAATGAAGGCCACGCTCATCCACACGATGCCGACAATCGAGAACAGGCCGAACAGGATGTAATAGGCCGTGGCGCCGATGCCGCCGATGATCTGCTCCTTGAGCGTCGTGCCGGGCACCATCAGATGGATGCAGAGGAAGAAGGCGCAGGCGAGCGCAAGGGTCCACATTATCGGGTCCGCGGCGTTAGATGTACGGGATGAGGGGGGCGTTGAGCACGTCGCCCTCGGATTTTTGAGGCGGTGCCGCAGGGGCCGGGGCCGGGGCGGGCAAGGCGGGTTCGGGCGCCGGCAATGGCGCCGGAGCCGCGACCCTGGTAGGTTCCGGCACGGGCGTGATCGGCGGCGGCGCCTTGATGGCGCGCATCGGAGGGCGGCGGATAATGGCTTCGACGTGGTAGAACCAGCGCCTGGCCGTTTCCATGGCGGCGCGCGGCCCCTCCGCGCGGGCGGTCAGCGCGTCGTTCGGGTCCCACAGCACCAGTTCGTAATCGGGATGGGCGGGATCGTCGAAGATCAGGCGAATGGTGACGCGCGTCACGGCCGGCGCGATATCGTCCAGCATCTTGTGCGGGCCGTTGCGGATGACGCGGGCAACCAGCTTGTTGTCGACGAAGACTTCGATGCCGATCAGGTCCGAAATGCCGTACATGCGGCGCGGCTTCTTGCCGAAGTCGCGGACGATGACGATCTTGTTGACATTATAGGCAATGGCGACGGCGGCCTTGCGCACCGGTTCGATCGACGCAACGTCAGGCTTTGCGCCCTCCAGCGCTTCGCTGATCTCGTCTTCCAGTTTCTTCGGTTCCTCGACGCGCGTTTCGTAGATCCTGTACAGGATGAACAGGATCGCCAGCCCGGCGGCGGACAGGATAACGAGCATTGGCAGGAAGGTCGGCAAGGTCGGACTCAGGCTGCGGTGGTCAAATCGAAGCGGATATTAACCACGAAACACGCCGCAGGGTAAGGGGGCGTCGCCGCAAAAGCGCGCGGATCGCGCGTGTCAGGCGAAAAACATCAGTTTTGACATGACCTTGTGGCGCGTTTGCAACCTCGTCAGGCGCGCTCCGCGACGAAGGCTTCGTCTTCGGCCATGGCATCGATCTCCCACGGCGGCAGGGCGTCGTCCGCGGAATCGGCGGGGCGCGGGGCGGCGTGCTGCACGGCAGGCGCGGCAAAGGCCTCGCCGGCATAGGGCGCGGCCTGGGGCACGGCGGGGTTTTGCGGCATGCGCTTGATGACCGCATCGACATGGCTCAGCCACTTGCGGCCGAGGCGCACGGCTTCGGCGGCGGTCTTGGCCTGGACCTGGGCCTGGCCGATATCGCCGAACAGACTGAGTTCGAACTCAGGCATCTCGACATCGTCGAACATCAGCCGCAACACGACGCGTGAGGCGTTGGAATGGGTTTCGTTGAGCAGGCGGCGGGGTTCGCCCTTCTGCGCCCGGGCGACGACGCGTTCGTCGACGATCAGTTCGGCGCCCTCGATCTCGTCGAAGGCGAAGACCAGGCCGTGGGCGCCGGTATCCCACAGGATCGCAAGGTCGCCGGCGGTAAAGTCCAGGCCTGCGGCCTTCTTGCCGGAGAGGTCGTAGACCACCGCGTCAGCGGCCTTGCCAAGCGCCGAATGAAGCGCGCGGGTCAGCCTCCGCGAGGCCTCAAACCACCACATCAGCCCGGAGGCAATGAGGGTCAGTCCGATCCCGGCGAACAGGAAGTAGAGAAGGATGCGAGCGATGTGGGCCATGGTCGTTTGCGAGCCGTTCTGCGCACATATGGCTAATAAAGTCTTTAGGATCGCAGGCGAGCGTTAAAATAGGCTGAATGAAATCCTAACGCCGAACGCCGCTATTCCACCGCCAGCTCGATGACCACCGGAACGTGGTCCGACGGCTTGGCCTCGTCGTGGGTGCGGCCGCGGGCATCCTTGTGAATGACCATGTCCACGAAACGGTCGGCGGCCTGGGGCGACATCAGGTGATGGTCGATGCGGATGCCTTCGTTCTTCTGCCAGGCGCCGGCCTGGTAGTCCCAGAAGGTGTAGCGATTGGCGATGGGATGCTGCGCCGTCGCGACGTGGACGTCGAACGCATCCGTATAGCCCAGGTTCTTCAGGCCCTGGTAGGCCTGGCGGACGGCGGGCTGATACAGGGCGTCGTCGAGCCAGACGCTTTCCTTCCACAGGTCGTCCTTGCTCGGGATGATGTTGTAGTCGCCGGTGACGACGGTGATGTCTTCGTAGTCGAGAACTTCGGCCATGCGCGCGTGAAGGCGTTCCAGCCAGCGCAGCTTGTAGGCGTACTTGTCGGTGCCGACGGGGTTGCCGTTCGGCAGATAGATGCCGATGAAGCGGACGGGAACAGGGGCTTCGATCAGCGCTTCGATATAGCGCGACTGTTCGTCGGCTTCGTCTCCCCCTAAGCCCCGCGTGACGTCGCTGAGCGGGAATTTCGATACGATGGCCACGCCGTTATAGGTCTTCTGGCCATGGACGGCACAGTTATAGCCCAGCGATTCGAAGGCCTCGTAGGGGAATTTCTCGTCGATGCACTTGATTTCCTGCAGGGCGCAGACGTCCGGTTGCGCCTCGGCGAACCATTCGAGGACCAGCGGCAGGCGGGCATTGACGGAATTGACGTTCCATGTCGCGAGTTTCATGCTGGAGGTTTTAGGCGTCGAACCGGATTCGGGCAAGCGGGAAGGGCGGAACAAGAAAGCGAAGTGATCCACAGACTACAAGATTTCGCAGATAGATCGTGTGCGATCGGAAACGGGAGCGCGGCATGTAAACCAGTTAGATGCGTCTTCGCGCAGTGCGCAATAGCGCGAGGCAACATTGCGGATGACGGGATCACTTCGGACGCATATAAGTTGTGCATCGACGATGCCGTGGCTTTGGCCAGAAGCTTGTCTTTTGGGGAATTTAAAAGAGCGAAAAGCGATGTCGGTAATGGTGGTCGTTGTACTCATTGCTGTCCTGTCTATTGCCGGGATCGCAGCATCTATCTTGAATTCTCGCCTGTTAGTCCGTGATCGAAACGAAGAACGGAACGGTCCCCGGTTGCTCAAACAAGTGGCGGTCAGGCTGGATGAACTGCCATCTGTAGTGGAAGCAATGTCTTATGGATCGGGAAAAGTCCGATATGCAGGGATAACTTTTAATACTGCGGATCGACCGTCGGAAGACGATGCGGTGAACCTCAATCTGTCGGTCGAAAACGGGACTGTGGGGTTTGACTGGGTGCTTCTCGCTCCACGAAACCTTGAGGATGAAGGGAGATTCAGGGCATTCGTACAGACACAAGGCGCTGAGCCGATCACAAGGTCAACGAACGGAGTATCCTATCTACGAGTTGAGGGGGTTGATACCGCAAACTTAATTGCCGGCATCGTCACAGAAATGTACCAACACCCTTCCACCGAACCCCTTCAGCTGGTTCATGAAGGTTTTACCTGGCCGTCGAGCTGATCGGGGTAAAGACCGATCTAATAGTCGGACGTCTCACCCTGGTAGTACTGCGATAACTATATTACTTCCCTAGCTTACAACGAGAAACTGACCCCGCAGCCGCAGGAAGACACCGCCAGGGGGTTAAGGATCTTGAACTGCGAGCCCACCAGTTCCTCGACATAGTCGATCATCGCGCCCGCCATCAGGGGCGCCGACACCTCATCGACCAAGGCGGTGGCGCCATCCAGCGTGATCTCGCTCTCGTCGGGCGCCTTTTCCTCGACCAGGTCGAGCTTGTACTGGAAACCCGAACAGCCGCCGCCTTCGACCGTCACGCGCAGCATGACGGGATGGCCGGCGTCCCGGCTCAAGGCGTTGATGTGGCGCGCGGCGGCGGCGGTCAGGGAAATATTGTGGCTCATGGACGCAATATGGAGGCAATACACACGAAAATCAGCCCCAAACCGCTGATTTCCATGGAAAAGACAGCGATTTTTTAGGCGATCGTTACAGAATATAGTATAGACCCGGGGCCGAAACCACTGCGAGACGGTAAAAGCATGACCCTGGCGCCTTACGCCGAAGATGTGACCAAGAGCCTGGGGCGCCTGCATCCGGAATCGGACAGCGCCACGCGCACGGCGTTCGCGCGCGACCGGGACCGCATCATCCATTCGACTGCCTTCCGCCGCCTCAAGGGCAAGACCCAGGTCTTCGTCGCCAACGAAGGCGACTATTTCCGCACGCGCCTGACGCACAGCCTGGAGGTCGCCCAGATCGCGCGCTCGATCGCGCACTCGATGAACCTCGACGTGGATCTGGCCGAAACCATCGCCTTGTCGCACGACCTTGGCCACCCGCCGTTCGGCCACGCCGGAGAGGACGAACTGCACAAGTGCATGGAGCCGTGGGGCGGCTTCGATCATAACGTCCAGACCTTTCGCGTCATCACCAAGCTGGAAGAACGCTATCCGTCGTGGGACGGCCTGAACCTGACCTGGGAAACCCTGGAAGGCATCATCAAGCATAACGGGCCCGTGACGCATCACATGGCCGAGCCGTCGTGGAAGGCTATCGCCGACTTCAACGCGCAATGGGATTTGCGCCCGGACTCCTATGCGTCGCTTGAGGCGCAGGTGGCGGCGATTTCCGATGACATCGCCTACAACAACCACGATGTCGACGACGGCCTGCGCGCGGGCCTGTTTACCATCGAGGACCTGCTCGACGTGCCGATGATCGGTCCCGTGCTGAAGGGCGTGCAAAAGGACTGGCCAGCGCTCAACGACCGCATGGTGCGCCTCGAGGCCGTGCGCCGCATGATCGGCATCATGATTGCCGACGTCCAGGCCGAGACCGAAAAACGCCTGAACGAAGACGGTATCGAGACGCCTGAGGACGTGCGCCGGGCGAAGCGCCAGATGGTGCAGTTTTCGAAGCCTGTCTATGACGACCTGTCACGCCTGCGCGGTTTCCTGTTTCAGCGCATGTACAAGCATTACCGGCTGAACCGCACGCGCTCCTACGCCAAGCGGACGCTGAACGAGATGTTCCACTTGTTCCTGGCCGAACCCGACACCCTGCCGACCGAATGGTTCGAACTGGTGTGCGCCAAGGATACCGAGACGGCGAGGGCCCGCGTCATCTGCGACTATATCGCGGGGATGACCGACGCCTACGCCATCGAGGAACACAAGCGTCTGTTTTCGTTTTAGTTGACGCAAGCCCCCCTTCCGTCACTCGCTTCGCTCGCGCCACCTTCCCCGTAAACGGGGAAGGTGGCTGGGTCGGCGTCAAGCCGAGCCAGACGGAAGGGGGGAACTTTTTTTACATGCGCGCTTATCGTTTGAGTTGACGCTGTCCTTGCCAGGTCGCACTTTCATCCGCAGAAAATATTTCATGACGGGCGCGGCCCGCTGGAGGCAGGGATGAAGGCGGGATTGATGCTGGCGGCCGCCGTGGCGATTATGGCTGGACAGGCCGAGGCGCGGGTTACCGAAAAGCTGGCGGTGCTGAAGCCGGGCGCGGTCGTCCTGATGCAGGGCGACTCGATCACCGACGGTGGGCGCTGGCCGGGCGACGATTTCAACCACATCATGGGCCAGGACTACGCCTACATCCTGGCCGGTGAAATCGGGCTGACCTATCCCGAACGCAACCTGACCTTCATCAACCGCGGCGTCAGCGGCAATACGGCGACCGATCTGGCGGCGCGCTGGCAGGCCGATACGATCGATCTGCATCCCGATGTGCTGAGCATCATGGTCGGCGTCAACGACACCTTCTACGGCAAGGGCGAGACGCTGGAGGCCTATGAGGCGACCTACGACAAGCTGTTGGCTGACACGATCGCGCGTTTTCCGAATATCAAGATCGTGCTGGGCGAGCCCTTCCTGATGCCGGTGAAAAGCTATGCTCAGGACTATCCGGCCAAGCGCGCCGAACTGGAAAAGCGCCAGGCTGTGGTGAAGGCGCTGGGCGCCAAATATCATCTGCCGGTCGTGCTGTACCAGGAAGCCTTCGATGCGGCCCTGTCGCGCGCGCCGGCCGACCACTGGTCGTGGGACGGCGTGCACCCCACCTATGCCGGCCATGCCCTGATGGCGGAGACCTGGCTGAAGACGGTGGACGCGTTCTGGCGTTAGGCCAGTGGCCCGATACTTACCGGCACGCCGAAATCGGGCGTGCCGTCCTTGCGGTAATGGATATACTGCAGGCGCGTATGGCGGTTGGGGTCGTGGAGCGGGTCGCCGACGATCTCCTTATAGTCGCGGGCGTGGTAGACCAGTAGATCGCGGCCCTTTTCATCGACGGTAAAGCCGTTGTGGCCCGGGCCCCAGATATTGTGCTCGGGCGAGCTCTGGAAGACCGGCTCCTGAGATTTGGTCCATGATGCCGGATTCATGATGTCGGCAGTCTCGTCGGCCGTCAGCATGCCCATGCAGTAGTGATAGTCGGTGGCGCTGGCCGAATAGGTCAGGAACAGCTTGCCATGGCGCATAAGCACGGCTGGACCTTCATTGACCTTGTAGCCGATGATTTCCCACGGCAGGGTCGGCACGGTCAGGCGGGAAGGTTTCGCCCCCAGCACGGTCGGGGTCTTGAGCGGCGCTATATAGAGGTTGCTGTTGGTGTCGATGCCCGGTTCGTGCTGCGCCCACAGCAGATAGCGCTGGCCTTTGTGCACGAAGCTGGTGGCGTCGAGATTGAACGTGTCCCACGGCATCTCGACCTGGCCCGTCACGGTCCAGGTCCCGGTCATCGGATTGTCGTCGGCCGTGCTCAGGACAAAGGTGCGGACGTGGAAGACATCACCGTGGTCGCCGGCGCCGAAATAGATATGCCATTGGCCGTCGAAGCGGTGGATCTCCGGCGCCCAGATATAGCCGCCCATCTTGCCGGTTTCCGGACGGCGCCAGACCACGACTTCCTCGGCCGTCGCAAGACCCGCCAGGGTCTTCGACCGCCGCAGCACCAGACGGTCGAACTCCGGCACCGAGCCCGTGAAATAGTACCAGCCGCCCTCCCGATAGATCTGACCGTCGGCCCGGTTCCGGATGAACGGGTTTACGATGGTCCCGCCGCGGCTTTTGGATTCGGCGAAATTCGGCGTGAGGGCAGGCAGGGCCAGTCCCGCCGCCGTTGAGGCGATCAACTGGCGGCGGGACATGGCGGGCTTGGCATTTGGCATTGAAGGGAACTGGCCTTGTGTCGGATGTGTTTATTATGTCTGACAATTATCGTTTTAGCGCAGGAAATCGCTTTGTCAAACGGCCGGCATGTTTTTCCTGCCTGCCCGTCGTCTTGATGGTTTTTTTATACGCATTCGCCTTTCAGGCGCGGTAAGTTTATTTTCCGCCGCCCATTGTCGCGTGGCGGGCGTGACGGCGACCGGCCGGCCACGCGGCGCAAAGCGAAGCGTTCTTTCCACCCCACAAAGGAGCCTGATATGCGTAAGCGCATGATTGCCGTGGCCGCCGGCCTGATGACCCTTGCCGTCTCGATGTCCGCCTGTTCGAGCTGGATGCATCACGACACCACTTCGGGCGGCTCGTCGTCGTCGTCGTCGAGCAGCTCATCGATGTAACGCTTTGCGGGAGCGGCGCCCGGAAAATCCCTCCGGGCGCCGCTTCCGAAAAACAGCTATATTTATCATTTCTTAGTGACAACGATTGCATAATTACCGCAGATTGTCATAATCTGCCGGAGATTGCGGCCGTGTCACGTACGCTCAGCGTCAACAAGTTGGACAAGGTCATCATGGTTGTCGACGATGACCCGCACGTGACCGCCATTGTCGAAGTCTATCTCGGCCGGCTGGGCTACAAATCCTGCACCTATCATTCGGGAATGGTGGCCATGGCCAAGGCGTGCAAGATACGGCCGGCCTGTATCCTTCTCGATCTCACCATGCCGGAATTCGACGGTTTTACCTTCCTGCGCCTCAGGCCGAAGATGCAGGCAATCAGTGACATTCCGGTGGTCGTGCTGTCGGCCAGCCAGGACCGCGACGACGTCAAGCGCGCCATCGACCTGGGCGCGGCCGGCTACGTCACCAAGCCGGTTGAGTACGACAAGCTGGCCGGGCGCCTGGAGCGCATCGTTCCCAGTCCCTATTTCCAGAAGGCCGACACCAGCGAAGTGTCCTGGAGGGGGTAGGCGTGTGCCGGCGCCCGATTACCCGAGGGCCTCGTCTATCGCCGCCAGCAGATCCTGCGCCGCCCTGCCGATCGCGTCGGCGGCGCCGGCCTCGGTCCGCAAAAGCTCGTCCAGCGCCTTGCCCGTCTGGCTCAGCCGCCCGAAGCCATAGGATGCCCCCGAGCCGCCCAGCTTGTGCGCGTGATGCCTGAGGGCGGCATAGTCGGCGCTGCCGGCGGTTCGCGCCGCGGCCCGGTCGACCATCGGCGCGATCAGGCCGCGCGTTTCCGCAAGGTGGCCGCGATAGGTCCTTTGCAGGCGGACGAGCAGTTCCGGCGGAAGATGATCAGTGGCGGCCGGCATGGAATGTCTCCCATATGGTGCGGATTTCCGACGGCAGGGCCATGGGATCGAACGGCTTGGAAATGACGCCGTCGGCGCCCAGGTCGAGATAGTCGCGCACCTCCTGCTCCTGGATGCGCGCCGTCATGAAGGCTACGGGCACGGCGGACAGGCCTGGCTGGCAGCGCAGGGCCTTGAGGACGGTCGGTCCGTCCGCCCCGGGCATCATGACGTCGATGAGGATGAAGTCGGGCTTGAGACCGGCGGCCTGTTCCACGGCCAGCTCGCCATTGTTCATGCAGGTTACGCGCAACTGCCCCACGTCCTCGAGCGCCATCTGGGCGATTTCAAGGATGTCGCTGTCGTCGTCGATGCACAGGACGTGTTGAAGGACGGCCGTCATGTCGCCACCCGGCGGGCCCGCGACCCGTCCAGCACCGTGCAGATGGTCTCGATGATCCCGGCTTCCGGATCGCGCGACTTGATCAGGGCCGCTTCGATCGGGGGGTGGATGTCGCGCGGCAACTCGCGCGCGGACAGGACCACGACCGGCGGCACGGTCACGCCGGTCTTCATCAGGGCGTCCAGCCATTTCAGGCCGTTGCCGTCGGGCATGGAGACGTCGAGCAGGATCATGTCGAAGGCTTCCGTCGCGGCCAGCATCCGCGCGGCCTTCAGCGTCGCGGCCGGCGTCACGGTGGCGCGGCCGCCGAGCGCGCTGGCGATGAACTGGCTGAGGTGTCCGTCATCCTCGACGTGCAGGATCTGCGGCAGCGATCCCGTCGGGGGCAGGGGAACGGGGAAGGGAGCCCCCGGTTCGCCATTGTCGCTGTCCGTCGCGGCGGCGACGCCGGACCGGGGGAATCGGACCCAGAAGACGGTGCCGGCGCCCAGGGTCGACTCGAAACCGATCTGCCCGCCCATGTGCTGCACGATCTGCTGGCTGATGTGCAGACCCAGGCCCGTGCCGGCCGCCTGGCGCGTCGCCGAGGAATCGGCCTGTGAAAACTTGCCGAAGACGCGAGCGCGGAACGCTTCCGGAATGCCGGCGCCGTGGTCGACGACCGACACGGTGACCTCGGCGCCGGTCGCGGAGACGCTGAGCGTGACCGTTTCGCCGGCGGGAGAGAATTTGACGGCGTTGGAAATCAGGTTGTTGAGAACCTGATGGAAGCGCGCGGCGTCGACCGTCACGCGCAGGTGCGCCGGCACCGGCAGGGCCACCAGGAAGACGTTGAAGCGGGCGGCATAGGGCTGATTGGCCTCGACCGAATTGCGGACGAGGAGGTCGAGACCCTGTTCCTTCATGTCGAAGCGCATGTGGCCGGAGGTGATCTTGTCGATGTCGAGGATATCGTTGATCAGCAGGATCAGCCGGTCACTGTTGTCGTAGGCCAGTTGCACCAGGCGCCGCGCCTTGTCCGGCAGGGTTCCGGCCTGGACGCCGTTGAGCAGGCCCAGCGACCCGCGGATCGAGGTCAGCGGCGTGCGCAGTTCGTGGCTGACGACCGAGATGAATTCCGTCTTCATGCGCTCGACTTCGCGCCGCTCGGTCACATCCTCGAACTGGGCGACGATGAAGTTCGGCCGGCCGTCGGGATGACGCACCAGCGACAGGCTGACATGCGCCCTGACGACGCGGCAGTCCCAGCGGTGATAGCGGTTCTCGCTCTGGACGCTTTCGGTCTCTCCGCTCGCCACCTGGTTCCACAGGGCCATGACCGTCTCGCGGTCCTCGGGGTGAAGGATCGATGGGAAATCGTTGGCCAGCAGCACGATTTCCGAATAGCCGAACAGGCTGCAAAGCGCCGGATTGACGCGCAGCCAGCGTCCGGTGGTGGATATGATGCCCATGCCGATCGTGGCGTATTCCATCACGGCGCGGAAGGTTTCCTCGCTGACCTTGAGCGCCGCCTGGTGCGCCTTGATGTCGCTGATGTCGCGGATGATCGTCGCCAGGCCGCAGGGGGCGCCGGTTTCGTCGCGTTGCAGGGTCAGGAGCTGGGACACGGGAATTTCGTGGCCGTCAGCCCGCATGAAGGTGCCTTCGCCTTTCCACAGGCCGCGGGCGCGGAGCGTCGGCAGGGCTTCGGTGGTGATCCGCCGCGAGGTCGTTCCCTGGAACAGGGCCGGCAGCGTCATGGTCAGGGCGTCGTCCGCCCCGAGGCCCAGCATTTCGCGTGCGCTGGCGTTCAGGTGGATGAGCTTGCCGTCCAGATCGGCCATGGCGATGAAGTCCGGCGACTGCTCGATGACGGCGCTCAAGCGGTCGCGCTCGCGGCCCAGAGATTCGCGGTCGCGCCGCAGCCGGCAGTGCTCTATCGCCGCCTGGATGCGGCGGCGCAGGCGGTCGCGGTTCATCTGCGACTTGACGAGATAGTCCTGGGCGCCGTCCTTGATGGCCTGGACGGCGATGCTTTCATTGCCGTTGTCGGTCATCATGACGACCGGCAGAAAGGGATGGCGGGCCAGGAGGCTGCGCAGGACGTCCAGACCGTCGAGCCCCGGCAGGATGTAGTCGAGCAGGACGCAGTCCGGCTGGTGCATGGCGATCGCCGCCAGCGCGGATTCGAACCCCGAGGCGTGCACGCAGGCCGCATCCGCCTTCAGGAGGCGCGCCACGTGCTCGCGATCGTCAGGGCTGTCGTCGACGACAAGAACCATGGGCAGGGGCGCCGCCGGCGCGACGCGCGTATCCGCCATCTGGGTTTGACCGTGCATCGGCCGCTCCGTCCTTTTGCGGGAGACGTCAGGCCTCCCGCGTTCAACCCCCCCCCCGAGGGATGCTCCGGCGGCGCTGGATGCGCGGCTGCCACCGGCACGAACATTACACATATTGCAGTTCAGGGTTGCGCTTCGGATCGTGGGAATCCGTCCGAAAACCGCTTTTCCCTGTCGGTCCCGTGCGCCTTATGCTTTTCCCAAATCCGAACCTTTGCCGGCCTTCGGGAGCGATCTGAGGAGGCGAACCGTATCCTGCGTACGCTTAACCCAAAAACTCACTAACACACGCTATGCGATAATATCCAGCGAAATGCTTAAATTCCAATTTACGAAATGTTGAGCGCGATCTTTTTGAAAACGGGCCTTCGCGCGGTCCTTAAGGGATGATTCAGCGCATCGGGATATTGTCGTCCCGGCGGGTCTGAGGCAAGCCCGGCCCTGGGGTTCTCATGAAAGACCTGCGCGCGCGCTACGTCGACACTCTGAAACGGTCGCGTGACGATCTGCATCGCGCGCACGAAATGGCGCTGCTGTGGAACTGCGACAAAACCTATGACGTGATTCACCTTGCGTTGAACCGGCTGATGGGATCGGCGGGCAGTTACGGCTTTGCCCGGATATCGGCGATTTCCCGCGAACTGCACGACCTGATGCGCGATGCCGATCGCGGCGGCCTGCGGAAGATCGACGCCCTGGTGGAGCGTCTGATTCGTGCCTGTGACGAAGCCATCGCGGGGGCGGCGCTTCCGGCCACCGGCGGTTTCGGCAAACGGCGCTCCGCGGCCCTGCAGCCGTCGCCGCCCGAAACGCGCGAGCTGCCGCTGTTGCTGGTGGCCGATGACGATGTGACCATTCGCGACCTGTTTTCACACCTGTTCGCCGAAGACGCCCGTGTCATCACGGCGGTCGACGCCGCCGAGGCCCAGGATCTGATTGCGGCGCGGCGGCCGGACCTCATTCTGCTGGATGACATCATGCCGGGATCGATTACGGGCCTGGCCCTGCTGGAGCGGCTCGACGGCGTGCGCGTAATCATGATCACCGCCAGCGACGGCGAGGCCGACCGGGCGCGGGGCTATGCCGCCGGGGCGCTGGACTACATCACCAAGCCGTTCGACATCGGCGACGTCTACGGCCGGGTGCGCCGGCACCTGGCGGTGGAGGTTTGAAGGATGTTTCCCGGGCCGGCGCCGGAGTGGAATTGCAGCGAGAAACCCTCACCTGTCTCCCCGGGTGGGGTTATCGGATTCACACATCTTTAAATCCGATCATGTGTTTGATATCAAAACAAATCCTCTCCTCTCCCGTGACCACGGGGAGAGGGGACTATCTTTGAATACGTTTAGGTATTCAGATGTGTGCATGCTCCAGCGTTTTCACGGGGAGCGGATAATCCCCGGCGAGATGTGCGAATATGACCGCCCCATGAGGAGGGACGGGAGACGATGCGGGCTTCCTGCACTATCTTGGCTGCAGCAGATCCCACAGATTGCCGAAGCGGTCGCGGAAGACACAGACCTTGCCATAGGGCTCGTCGCGCGGCGTTTCGGTAAATACCGCGCCCGCCGCCGAAAACCGCGCATGGTCGCGGTCGAAATCGTCGGTATGCAGGATCAGGAAGACCCGTCCGCCGGTCTGGTCGCCGACGCGCTGCCTCTGTTCGGGCGTCGTGGCCTTGCCCAGCAGCAGGCATGTCCCGGACGATCCCGGCGCCGCGATCAGCACCCAGCGCTTGCCGCCGCCAAAGTCCGTATCCTCGACCAGGTCGAACCCCAGGCCGTCACAGTAATGTGCTATGGCCTCGTCGTAGTCGGGCACGACCAGGGTGACCGCGCCGATGCGGGACGTCACCGCGCGGCCTTCTTGACCAGGAACATGGCGGCGTCGGCCTCGGCCAGCCAGACCTCGGCCGTCGGCTGGTCGGCGAAGAGGCGCACGCCGAAACTTCCGCCCGTCTTGAGGTACAGGCCCTTGTATTCGAAGGTGCCGAGCGCCAGTTCGGCTTCCAGCTTCATGGCCTTGACACGGCTGGAATTGAGGTCGGCGCGGCGCAGCAGGATGGCGAATTCGTCGCCGCCGATGCGGCCGACGCTGTCGCCTTCGCGTACGCTGCCCTTCAGCGTCTCGGCGACGTAGACGAGGGCGGCGTCGCCGGCGGCATGGCCGTAGGAATCGTTGATCGCCTTGAAACCGTCCATGTCGAGATAGATCAGGCAGGCGGTTTCGCCGTAGCGGCGGCAGTCGGCCATGGCGCGCTGCATTTCGCGCAGGAAGGCGCGGCGGTTGAGCGTCGGCGTCAGTACGTCGCTGTCGGCCTGGGCCTCGGCGATGCGGCGGGCGTCGATCTCGGCCTTCAGTTCGTTGCGCAGGCGTTCGTTTTCGGCGACCAGGGTGTCGATCATCGCCTTGGCCGACACGGCCCAGCCGTCGTCGGGCACGAAGGGCGCGATATCGTTGGCGACGTGCGGCACGGCCGGGGCCGGAATCGGGGCCGGAATCGGGGCCAAAATCGGGGCCAGAATAGGGGCTGGTTCGGGGGGCCTTGCGGGCTCGGGCGCCCTGGCGGGTTCCGGCCGGGCTATCTGCGGAATACGCGCCGTCGGGGCCAGGGCCTCGAGCTGCGGCAGGATGGCTTCGAGCTGTTCGGCCAGGGTCAGGGCAGGGGCGGGCTCTGGCGATGCCGGTTGCTGCACGGGGGCCTGGATACGGTGGGCAGCCGCCGCGGCCTCGGCCGGTTCCATCTCGAAATACTGAGCCAGAAGGCTCTGCATGGACGCAGTGGTCGCCGGGCGCACGGTCTCGGAGCCGCCGGTCTCCGGGCGGCTGGGCGCCTGAGGCTGAATGGCAAGCGAGTGGAATGTCTTGTCAGGACCCATTGTCGGTAAAAAAAGCAGGAAAGAAAGGAGCCCCGGCCCCCATGGACGCATGAAAGCACAGCGTGCGCGCAGGCGCAATGCAAAGCGGCGTGCGTTAACCTTCAATATTGGTGACAATGAACAGCTAAATGATGGCTTGCGGTCGCGAAGCCCGTGCTGTACTTCGCGCAGCTTGATTTTCGCGCCCGTGCACGGGTGGTAAGGAACAGGGGATACCGCATGTCAGCGCCCAAGGTAGCGATCATCATGGGGTCGCGGTCGGACTGGCCGGTCATGAAGGCGGCGGCCGGCATGCTCGAGCAACTCGGCGTGGCCTATGAAGCCCGGGTCGTCTCGGCGCATCGAACCCCCGACCGCATGTACGAATTCGCCAGGGGCGCAAAGGCCGCCGGCATCCAGGTCATCATCGCCGGCGCCGGCGGGGCCGCGCATCTGCCGGGCATGACGGCGTCGATGACCACGCTGCCGGTCCTGGGGGTGCCCGTGCCGGTCAAGGGCGGCCTGAAGGGACTCGATTCGCTGCTGTCCATCGTTCAGATGCCGGGCGGCATTCCGGTCGGCACGCTGGCGGTCGGCGAGGCCGGCGCCAAGAATGCGGGCCTGCTGGCCGCCCAGATCGTGGCGCTGAACGACCCTGAGCTTGCTGAACGCGTGGCGGCCTTGCGCCAGGCGCAGACCGACGGCGTCCCCGAAACGGTGGAAGACTGATGCGACCGCTTCCGCTTGGCGCGACCATCGGCATCCTGGGCGACGGCCAGCTCGGCCGCATGCTGAGCCAAGCCGCGTCGCGGCTCGGTTTCCGCGTGGCCATCTTCGGACCGGAAGCCGATTCGCCGGCGGCCAGCGTGTCGGCCGTGTCGGTGGTCGGCGACTATCGTGACGAAGCGGCATTGAAGCGTTTTGCCGGCCTGTGCGACGTCATCACGCTCGAATTCGAGAATATCCCGGTCGAGACGGTTCATTTCCTGACCGGCCTGGGCAAGGTGGTGGCGCCCTCGGCGCGGGCGCTGGCCATTACGCAGGACCGCGTGCACGAAAAGGAATTCGCCCGCGCCCACGGTGTCGCCACGGTCGATTTCGCCCGCATCGACGCCGAAGCCGACATTGCGCCGGCGCTGGCGCAACTGGGCGCGCCGGCCCTGCTCAAGACGCGGCGTGAAGGCTATGACGGCAAGGGCCAGGTCTGGGTAAGGAGCGCCGCCGAGGCCGCTTCCGCCTGGGACGCCATCGGCGGCAAGCCGGCGATCCTGGAGGCGCGGGCGGACTTCGCGCGCGAGATTTCGGTGGTGGCGGCGCGCGGGCACGACGGCGCGGTCAAGGCGTTTCCGATCGGCGAAAACCACCATGTCGGCGGGATTCTCGCGACGACGACGGCACCCGCCGATGTGCGCGACGACGTACACGCCCACGCCCACGACATCGCGCGCAAGGTGTTGAACGGGCTCGACTATGTCGGCGTGCTGGCGGTGGAGCTGTTCGTGCTCAGGGCCGGCGGCCTGCTGCTCAACGAGATCGCGCCGCGCGTCCACAATTCCGGCCACTGGACCCAGGAGGGCTGCGTCTGCGACCAGTTCGAGCAGCATGTGCGGGCCGTCGCCGGCTGGCCGCTGGGCGATGTCACGGCGCGCTGCCGGGTCGAGATGACCAACCTGCTGGGCGATGATATCCTCAGGTGGCCGGAACTGTCGGCGGAGCCCAGGGCGAGGCTGCACGTCTACGGCAAGGCCGAGCCGCGTCCCGGCCGCAAGATGGGCCACATCAACCGGATACTGTCATGATAATCGTTCTCTTAAGCTATACGGCGCCGCTTGAGGCGCTGGACGCGCAGCTTGCCGCCCATCGCGACTGGCTGAAGGCCGGCGCGGATGCCGGTATCCTGATGGCGGCGGGCCGCAAGGTGCCGCGCACGGGCGGCATGTTCCTGGCGCGCGGTACGCTGGAAGACGTCAAGGCCTGGGCGGCGACCGATCCGTTCGCGGTGCACGGCCTGTCGGATTACGACTTTGTCGAAGTCGACGTGACGATGGCCGCTCAAGGGTTCGAAGGCCTGATGGGGTAGTCTAAAAAGCAGGAGTCGTGCTGTACTGGCACCTTGCGACCGAAAGTAAGAAACCCCACCACCACATCTCACCGCTTCGCGGCTCGTGTGGTCCCCCTCCCCATTTTCTTCGAAAACGGGGAGATGCAAAAGGATCGAGGCTGCTTGCACCTCCCCGTTCGGAACGAATGGGGAGGGGGACCGCACGAGGAGCCGTTAGGCGACGAGATGGGGGGGCTTGAAACCGCTTGAGCCAGGCCGAAATCGTCTTAGCTCGATCTCCATTTCCGCTGGCCCTTACGACGCCGTATCCGCGTCGGCGCGGCCGTAGCGCAGCTTGCCGAGCGTCGCCGCCAGGCTTTCCAGCGCCGATTCCGGACGGAACGGGATCCTGGCCTTGAACTTTTCGTAGGCCATGACGCCGTCGATATTGCGTTTGACCTGTTCGGCCTGGGCCTCCGCGCCGCGCGACAGGCGCGTCAGCATGGCCGCCGCCAGGATCGCCGAAACGATCGTGCGCTTGGAATAGTGGTTTTCATCGAGCGCCTTGTCGCCGGTCAGCCGCCAGATCAGATCGGCCGTGTCCCACATCAGCCGGCGGTGCAGGTCGAGGTTGGGCGGCAGCATCAGAAAGCCTTCCAGGCGATGGGCCAGCTTTTCCTCGCGCGCGAAGGCGTCGATGCGAAGGTCGATCAGGTAATTGATGCGCTCCCGGATCTTCATGCCGGGCAGGGCGTCCGCGATATCGGGACGCCGCAGTTCGGCGTCATGGCCGCGCCACAGGATGGCGGCTATGTCGGCGGCGCCATTGGGCGCGATCAGGTCGAGTTCGCCCGCACTGAAGCCGGCCGCCCTGGCGCCGGCTTCGAAGCTCATGCTGTTCAGCCCCAGTTCGGGCACGAAGCCGGACACGGCCTGGGCCAGGCGGGCTTCGGCGGCCTTGAGATCGGCCAAGGGGACGGATTGCGGGGCGGACTGGCTCATTATGTATCCAGTTTAGTTATTCGCGGGCGCGAAGCCAAGGCCCGCGCGCGTCACAAAGTGTCGCGGGCGGGCGAAAAAAGCACGTGCGGCCTCGCTTTTAACAGGTTCTGTGGCTGGACAGATGCGCGTGTCTGATGTAATCAGGCGCCCGATCGTCCCGCAGGCAGTCGTTTGCGGGATAACTTGTTTTCACCATTGGCGGACAGGAACCGGCGCGGGCGCGGGCGGGTCTCCGGTTACAACCGCCTAAAAGCACCGAATGGAGAGAGACCTCTGGTACAGATTTTCGTCCGTGACAACAACGTCGACCAGGCCCTGAAGGCCCTCAAGAAGAAGATGCAACGTGAAGGTTCGTTCCGCGAAATGAAGCGTCACGTGCATTACGAAAAGCCCTCGGAAAAGCGCGCTCGCCAGCAGGCTGAAGCCGTGCGCCGCGCCCGCAAGCTGGCCCGTAAGCGCATCCAGCGCGAAGGCGGCCTGACCAGCGGCCGTTCGAAGAGCTAAGTCACGGTTCGAATACTGACCAACGGGTTTTTGTTGCGTTGCAGCAAAGACGGTCTATAAAAACGCCGGGGCCCTGGGCTCCGGCGTTTTTCGCTTGTAAGGAAATGATATGGCCAGTGGAGCCAGTCCGGCGGAATTGCCGGATCCGAACGACCTGGCGGTGCTGACGACCGCCATGCCTGCCGACACCAATCCGTCGGGCGATATTTTCGGCGGCTGGCTGATGTCGCAGATGGACCTGGCGGCGGGCAATATCGCGGCGCGGGTGTCGCGCGGCCGCGTGGCCACCATCGCGGTCGACGGCATGCTCTTCCTGACGCCCGTTCAGGTCGGCGACGAGGTCAGCGTCTACGCCAGGCTGATGTCGGTGGGGCGGACCTCGATGAAGATCAAGGTCGATGCCTACCGCCGTCCGCGCGAAAGCCTGGAGAAGACCCGGGTTACCGAAGGCATTTTCACCTTCGTGGCCATTGACCTGAATGGCCGGCCGAGACCGGTTAATCCTTAAGCGCTTTCCTCTTCTTAAAATTATGTTAAGAATGGGGCGTGTCGCGAGTCCGGGTTACCCGCCGGGCGCCACATCCGGGCAGAAAACAAAAAAGGGCCGTCCATGCGTAACTCGACCTTCATGAGCCGTTTTCAGGACTGGCTCAGCGACTGGAGCGAAGGCAAGACCCGCATTTCGCTGGTTCTGGTCCTTGCCGTGCTGATGGGCCTGTTGCTCGGCATGGTCGGCTATACGATCATCAAGCAGATCTTCTACGGATTGGATGAGAAACGGACGGGGAACCTCGGTATTGATGCGTGTATGGCCATCTACTTCTTGTGCACTTACAGCAAGCGGATTTGTCGGTCGTGCAACCACCCCATCGCCCAAGGCCTCGCCTACACTTGCTTCAAATGCCATGCCGATGGAGTCGTCCCCAAGTTTCAGGTCTGCTTGTCTTGCTTCTCCTCGGGCGCGTACCAACACCCGCATGCCTCGTCCGACATGCTCCATGACTATGCCCTCTTCGAACAACTGCTCCATCACAAATCCTCGCGTTCCCTTCACCCCGACGATTCCCCCGCTCCCGTTCGGATCATGGAGTCTCAACAGGTATATTATTCCCTCCCGATGCCTCTCTTGTTGCTAGGTCATGATGATTGATTGATTGCTGTGTCGCGATGATTGATTGATTGATTGCTTTGTTGCTATGATTGATTGATTGATTGCTTTGTTGCGATGATTGATTGATTGCTATGTCCCGATGATTTGAGTGCAATAGCTATGTTTTGACGATTGATTATGATGGCTATGTCTCAATGATTGATTGTGGTGGCTATGTCGCGATGTTTTATTGATCACGATGTCTATGTGGTGATGCTTGATTGATTGCTATGGCTTAATGATTGATTGATTGCTATGTCGG
>CAKZJB010000211.1 GCA_936940865.1 uncultured Asticcacaulis sp.
GAGTTTGCCTTCATTCTCGAAAAGGCGCTGCGCGACGCAAAGATTCGCGACAAGGTTCCGATGACCTTCGTGACGTCGGAACCCTATATTGGCCATCTCGGCCTCGATGGGGTTGGTGACACCAAGGGGCTTCTCGAGAGCGAGATGCGCAATCATCACATCAAATGGATCACCAATGCCAAGGTTGAGAAGTTCGATGACGGCAAGGTTCTGGTCGATGAAATCGCCGAAGACGGCTCGCTGAAGAAGAAGCATGAAGTGCCGATGGCCTATACGATGATGCTGCCTGCCTTCCGTGGGGTCGCTGCGGTGCGTGGCATCGAGGGGCTGACCAACCCCCGCGGTTTCATCATCGTCGACAAGCATCAGCGCAATCCGGCCTTTCCCAACATCTATGCGCTGGGCGTCTGCGTCGCCATCGCCCCGCCCTACAAGACCGCCATCCCCATCGGCGTGCCCAAGACCGGCTTCATGATCGAATCCATGGTCACGGCGGTGGCGCGCAACCTGAAGGACGTGATCGCCGGCAAGGCGCCGACGCACGAAGCGACCTGGAACGCCATCTGCCTGGCCGACTTCGGCGACGGCGGCGTCGCCTTCTTCGCCCAGCCGCAGATCCCACCGCGGAACATCAACTGGTCGTCGTCGGGCAAGTGGGTCCACATGGCCAAGGCGGCGTTCGAGGGCTACTTCCTCGGCAAGGTCAAGGCCGGGAAAAGCGAAATGTTCTTCGAAAAAATGGCGCTCGACATGATGGGCGCCCACAAGCTCAAAGAGGAGAGCGGATCATGACCGTTGATAAAGCCGTCCTGGCCTTTGCCGGGTTCGTCGTCCTGGCCGGGCTGGCGCTCGGCTACTTCATAAGCCCCTGGTGGTACCTGCTGTCGGCCTTCGCCGGCGCCAACATGCTGCAGGCGGCGTTCACGGGCTTTTGCCCCGCCGCGATGATTTTCAAGGCGCTGGGCCTGAAACCCGGCATCGCGTTCAAGTAAGGCGTTCCATGTCCAAGCATTATCCCGACATCACCAAGCGCATATCCGCCAACATCCGGACCCTGCGCCAGGACATCCCCGACACCATGGCGGGCTTTTCCGCCATGGCCCAGGCCGCGTCCAGGGACGGCGCGCTCGACAAAAAGACCAAAGAGCTGATCGCGCTGGCCATCGGCATCGCCACGCGCTGCGACGGCTGCATCGGCTTTCACGCCGAAGCCCTGGTTCGTCTCGGCGCCACCCGGGCTGAGGTCGAGGAATGCCTGGGCATGGCCATCTATATGGGCGGCGGCCCGTCGCTGATGTACGCCGCCGATGCCCTCATGGCCTTCGAACAGTATTCGGCGCAGGTCCAGGCCGCCTGAGCCAGGCCGTCGGCGACACGCCCGTTTCCAGCCGGAAAGCCGCGCTGAAGGCGCTCGACCCCGCAAAGCCGCTGTCGAGCGCCGCGGCCGTGGCCGGAAGGCCGGCCTCCATCAGGCCGATGGCGTGGATGACGCGCATCCGCCGCCGCCACGCGGTAAAACTCAGGCCTGTCTCGGCCATGAACCGCCGTATAAGGCTGCGCGGCGAGACATTCGCCACTTCGGCCCAGGCGGACAGGTCGCGCCCGTCGGCGGGATGGCGCATCATCGCCTCGGCGACGCGGACAAGCCGGGGATCGCGGGGCGACGACAAGGAGAGCTCGTCGGCCGGATCGTTACGGATGGCGTCCGCCATCACCGGCCACAACAGAGCCGCCGTGTCCGGCCGCGTCACCATGCGCTCCAGCAGGCTCAGATGAAACGGATCGGGTGCCAGGACGCAGGGCCTTACCGGCAGGTCCGGCGCCAGCACCTTGACGCTGATCCCCGCGACCGGCCCTTGCGCGGTAAAGCCGTGCGGCATGTCCCGGGGGATCCAGCACAGCCGCCCAGGCGTCAGGACAAAGCTTCGTCCGGCAAAGTCGAAGCGGATCGCGCCCTCGGTCAGGACAAAGGCCTGCCCCTCCTCGTGGACATCGAGCGGCGCGTGGTGCGGTCTTTCACGACGGAAGCGATAGGCTTTGAACATGGCGGTGATGGTATCCCAGCTGGACAGGGCCGGCAGCGCAAATTACGCGCCCTAGGCGTCAGGATTGGACACCATTGTGAGCGGATGGTCGCCTTGGCGCGCGAACCGGACTCTAGCGCTCGAACGTCAGGTGGATGGTGCCACTTTCGGCTGTTTCCGAGTTGACCCTATAACCGGCTTCGAGGCCGCGCAGTTCGTCCCAGAGACGGATACCCCGCCCGAGCAGGATCGGCGTGATCGCGACGTGCAGGCGATCGACCAGACCCGCTTTCAGATAATCGCGGACGACGGTTGGCCCGCCGCCTATTCTCACGTCCTTGCCGTTCGCCACCTTTATCGCCTGTTGGAGGACGTCGGCTGGATCTGCGCTCAGGAAATGAAATGTCGTGCCGCCGGCCATTTCGAGCGAGGGGCGCTGTGTGTGTGTCAAGACAAAAACCGGGCAGTGGAAAGGAGGCTCATCGCCCCACCATCCTTTCCAGTTCGCATCATCGGGATAATTGTGTAGTCCGAACTTGCCGGCGCCCATGATTTCCGCGCCGATATTGGCAAAGTACGCTTCTGCGTAGCGGTCATCGATGCCGGTCGTGCCCTTGCCGCTTGCGTCCTTGAAAACGCGCTGCTGGAAGGTTCTTGTTGCGACATAGGCGCTGACAAGGCGCGACCAGTCTTCGCCGAACGGCTTTTCGGGCGTCTGGTCCGTCGTCGTTGCAAAGCCATCGAGGGAAATTTGAAGATCGACACGTACTGCCACAGGTCTACTCCATCGTGCAGGGGTTGATACTAAGGTAGTTACCTTCATATTTGAAGCCAAACACTAAGGCAAGTACCTTATTTTTGTTGACCGATGGGTTGGCGCATTTTACAGAATCGTATGCCCTATCATTCCGATCCCCTCGACCTCGCCTTCCACGCCCTTAGCGATCCGACCCGCCGAGCTGTCATTTCAAGGCTGGCCGACGGAGAGGTGCCGGTGACCGTTTTGGCCGAGCCGTTCGACATTGCGCTGCCCTCCTTCAGTCAACACTTGCGCGTACTCGAAGAGTGCGGATTGATCGCCAGCGAAAAACGCGGCCGCAGCCGATGGTGCCGGCTAATCACGCCGCGCTTCGAGGAGGCGACGGACTGGATGATAACCGAGCGCCGCCGCTGGGCCGGGCGGCTGGACCGGCTTGAAGCCTATTTGGATAAGACGGAAGGCAAGGGACATGAAGGGTAAGGGATATGGCGAACCTGTTTGATTGGTCGCTCGATCGGGAAATCGTGCTGGTCAAGCTGATCAATCATCCGCGCGAACGGGTTTTTGCCGCCTGGATGGACCCTGACATCCTGGCCCAATGGTATGGACCGGACGGCCTGGACATCGAGACGCACGAAGCCGATATCCGCGAGGGCGGTTTATGGCGCTTCGACATGGTGGGTATATTCGAAGGAAAGGCGCAACGCTTTCCCAACCTCATGCGCTTTTTAGAGGTCGTGCCAAACGAACGGATCGTGGCGGAATATGGAACGCCCGAGCCTGGCGACCCCAATCAATTCCGTGTCACCGTAACCTTTGACGAACAAGCGGATGGCAAGACAGTGTTGACCATGCGGCAGCTCCATCCCACGCCGGAACGACGTCAGACAGTCATTGGCTTCGGCGCCGTCGAATACGGGTTGCAAACGCTGGATGGCCTGGCGGGATGGTTGGACCGGCAAGCGAAAGACGGCTAACGCACCCGTCATCCGCAGGAATATCGTAACAACCTCTGTTTTACTTCCCCTTGGGGCGCTTATGCGACCTCAGGTGGTTGCCCGCTCGCTACGGGCCGGCAATCTTACTTTGAAGTCGCGTTCATAAGGATCCCCGAGCCCTTCAAGTTTTCCTTGCTCCACAAGCGCCCGCACGCGCGCGGACAATACCAGGTCCCCACATTGGAAAACACCGCGCTCTCGGAAACTCTCGAACATCAAATCGCCCACGACTTGACCGACCATACGGCGATCACACGCACGGCATGCCCCGACGCTGGCGATGTCCCATTGGCGGCCAGGATTATCCATTTTAATGCCAGCACCATGTGGCGTATTTTTATAAATATATGGCTGAATTATGCAATTCCGCCACAGTAGCCTGTCCTATCCTGCCGCCATGACCTTTTCCCTCGATACTCTCGAACCTTTCCTCGGCGTGTGGCGCGGTGGCGGCGATATCGCACCCAATCCCTGGGGCGGTGCGGGGGCTTGCCGCGGCTCGTGGTCGTTCCGCTTCGATGCCGGGCGTAAAGCGCTGATCCACGACTATGAGGAACAGCGTGCAGACGGCTCCAGCTTTGCCGGCCATGGCATTTGGTGCGGACATGAAGACGACCTGTTGTGGTTCTGGTTCGACAGCTACGGCTTTCCGCCGCTGGAACCGGCGCGCGGCGGCTGGCGCGATGGCGGGCTGGAACTGATGAAATCGACGCCGCGCGGCCAGGGTCGGTCGACATGGACCTGCGACGGCCGTCGCCTGACTTACCTTGTCGAAGCGAAGCCGCGGGGCGAAGCGGCTTTTGCCCGCGTCATGTCGGGGACGTTCGACCGTGTCAGCGGATTTTAAGAAAAAAGGCTCCCGTCCATGCCAGTGAAACGGGAGCCTCCAAGGTGCCGGCCTGACGTGCCGGGGTCTCAGTTACTTCGACAGCGCATTGGCCGTGTTGACCAGTTCGATGAAGGTCGAGCCCATGGGGATGACGTATTCGTTCTCGCCCCAGAAGAAGGGATAGTCCTCGCGGTTTTCGGGATAGTCGGGCTTGATGATCAGTTCGCCCGGCACCACGCCGCCGGCAATGAAGGTGAAATCCGCGCGGTTGTTGCCATAGGCCACCTCCTTCGACTGCGTGCCGACGCCCGAGGCAAAGGACAGGCTCGAGCCCGGGTGGGTCCCCAGGATGTAGTCGATGCCGCGGAAGACCGCGTCCGCCGACACGATGTCCGGATAGACCTCATGCAAGGCGGCAGCCGTCAGCGCATAGTTCATGACCGCGCCGTTGCCCGCCCATCCGCCTTCGGTGATCGGCACGCCGTAAGGGTTTTTCGCCGCGATGGCGTCGGCTTCGGCCGCGTAGGCGACGACGGCCGGGCGGACCTTCGCCTTGAAAGCCGCCGGCATAAAGGGCATGGCGCGGGCGATCAGCTGGGCGTTCATGGCGAACTTTTTCGACGCCTCGGGCCACAGGGCATCGATGCGCTGCGCATATTGCGGGTCCTTCGTGGTGATCAACAGCGCAACCGCCGCCGACAATTCCTCGGTCGTCAAATCGCCCCCGGTGACATTGCCATGGCGGAAGGTGTCGGGCGCATGGCTATGCTCCTCAGCCCACACCCTTTTCGCTATGCTCAGGGACTCATCGGCCAACGCGTCGTCGTGGCCGCGAAGCACGCGTGATGCGCCCGCCAGCGCGGCGATGGAACCATAGTTCAGCGCCGACGATTTGTTGGTGTAAGCCCAGCGGTCGTCCTTGCGGCCGCTCTTCCCGTCCTTTTCCTCGAACGGCCCAAGCGTCGGGTCGTAGACAAGCCCGTCGGTCTTGGTGACCGCGTCGCCCAGGTGCGGATATTGCGTAAGATCCGGCTCGACAATGCCGTTGATGGCGTGGCCGACGGCGTGGAACTGGGCCACCAGTTGGATCGTGCCATGGGCGACCTGCTGCACCACGTCGGGCTGGCCGTCCGGCATATGCATCGTCACCAGGCGGTGCGCCTCATCGATCGAGGTGTCGTCGCGATCGAGGTGGAATTTTTCGTAGGCGTCGACCAGTTGCTGCACGACGGCGTACTGGCTTTGCGTGCGGATGTCGAAGTCGCCGGCGTCGAACCAGCCGCCGACATTCAGCCCCGGAATGTGCTCGAACGGCTTGAAGCGCGTATCGGTCGATCCCGGCGCCGAGCCGTAGAGGTCGAGATGGTCCTCGCCCACGGGCGCCTGCAACGCATCATCCTTGTGGCTGTCGCCGTGCCAGACGCGATAGGCTTCCTTCACGTACATGTGGTCCATGGCCACCGGGAAGTAGACGTCGTTGGTCGGGTGCCAGGCGTCGGCATAGATGTCCGGCGCGACGCGGAAGGTCGCCGTCCTCTGGCCGTTGTACTCGATCTCGTAAAGGCCGGGCTTTGTCACCGAAGAAAAGTCCAAGGTTAGATAATTGTAGCGCAGATATTTTCCCCATGGCCGGGCCTGGGCCGTCAAAGCCACGGTGACGCTGCCGTCGGGCTTGACCTCGAGCAGCCGCGCCGTCTTGGCGGGCGTGTCGTTGGGATCGAGTTCGATCACCGCCACCTTCTTCTGCGAAGGCGCATAGCCCAGCTGCGAATGGCCGATATTGGGCGCGCGCGTCCAGTTCGGCACGGCGTTGGCGGTGACGTCCCATGACACCACGGTGCCGGTCTTGCCCGCCGGCAAAAGCGTGCGCAGCACGTACCAGCCGTTCTGCGCCTGGTTGCGGCCGTCATAAAGGCTGATGTCGCCGCCGTCGGTATCGGTCACGGTGACGCGGCGCATGTCGTCCTCCGGCGCCAGCACGAAAGTCTTTCCGGCGGCCAGCGGCAGGGTCCTGGTCTGAGGTCCGGTCTGCGGCGCGAACCTGGCCTCGGGCTCGAGCGCCATCGGGCTTGACGGATAGAGCGGAAATTCGCCCGCCTTGCCGTCGGCCAGATAGCTCTTGTGGAAATAGGCCGAGGGAACGAATTCGAGATTGAACCCTGCCCGCCCCTTCAACGCCTCGGGCAAAGGCTTGTCGAGCACGACGCTGACCGTCACGCCGTCGCCATGCGGAACCGAGCGGACGTGATAGGTGAAGTCGAACTCGGCATATTTCAGCGTGACGTCGATGACGCCGGTCTTCGGATCGACCTTGCGGTCGACCATCTGGCCGATCAGGTCCCACTGGCCGGGTGTGGAACTCATCCGGACGTCACCGTTGGTCGCGGTGCGGACGCCATGGTGGATCAGTTCGACGCCGCTGATCTTCGAATCGCTGAACAGGCCGTCGTACCAGTTGGAAAAGACCAGGACATTGACGCCGCGCGCCTCGTAATAGCCCTTTTCGTTGAGGTGGAGCGGCGCGCCGAAGGCCTGCCCGGCCATGAGCGCAAGCGTGCCGATACACGCAGCCATCGCGCGCAGTTTCATCGGTCTCTCCCAGTACTTTATGGTGCTTTTTTACTGGGATAGCACGGCGAGACGGGCTGCGCTACTGAAAAATGGTAGCGCTACCATCTACAAAATGCACTCAGGCCGCTGCCCGTTCGACAGCGGCCTGAGGATTAAAGGTTTACCCGGGTTTAGACCGTGATGGCTTCAGTTTGAAGCGAAGCTGCCTGACGAACCTATGCACTGCCCCTTACTTCGCTCGCGCCACCTTCCCCGCTCCGCTCTAATGCGGCATCAGGGCCGAGACCTTGTTGACAACTGTCTTGGTGACCTGGCGCACCGGCAGGGCCCGGGCGCGCTGACGCGCCTTGTCGGCAAGGCGACGGGCATGGGCATGGGCCTTGTCGAAATCCTTGCGCTTTACGCCCAGGCGGTCGAGGCCAAGGCGCTTCAACGGTTCCTCGCGATCGTGCCTGACCTTCAGATAGACGGCCGCGCCTATGCCCGCAGCCAGGGCGACAACGCCGGCAACTGCGCCGATCAGCTTCCAGTTCCAGCCCTTGACCTTTTCAGCCACGGCCTCACCGGCCTCTTCCGCCGCCTCTTCCAGGCCCGGATTGGCCGCAATGGCGTCGGGATTGACGGCCGTGTCGGCCGTTGGAGTATAGGATGAAAAATTGTCGCGCGTGTCCATGGGGTTGCTCCTTCCAAAGCTCGCCCGAAAGATAACAACGGTTCCGGTAAGACGTATGCACGGCTCTTGCTGCGGTGCGATGAATTTACGATAAAGACGGCCTATGGCAGCCGCGTCCAGGTCTGCGAACGGCAGAAGACCTTGAAGACGCAGCCCTGCAGCTTCAGCTTGTCACCGGCGACCTCGGCGCTGCCGGCATAGGTCTTGTCGTCGTTGGGATCGGTAATCGTGCCGACATAGCGCCCGGCGTCCGGCTTCAGGCGGCCAATCGTTCGCCCCGCGAACTTTCCGGTCTTCAGCGTGATGCAGTAGCCGTCGGGACACGGCGCGATGTCCGCCGTCGTCCCGGCAGCCGTTTTCCAGCGGCCGTCGATTCCCTGACCGGCCAAAGCCGGCGAAGCGGCGGCCAAGACCACCGCCACCAAACACAGTTTCACGACACGAGTCACAGGCGCCTCCCCGGCAGTACGCCCCTATCATCGCGCAAATAGTTTAAGCCTTTTTGCAACTCACGCCTGTTTCACGGCCGCCCTGATCAGCCGGCATTCGTAAACCGGGATGGCAAGCCAGGACTTTCCTTCGAAGCGCACCCGGACCTTTGATCCGGACGTCACGGTTTCCGGCAAGGCGTAGGTCCGGACGTTCTTGGCGACCGTCGGCTCGCCCGGCAGGGTCTCATGCGTCAGCAGCTTGCCGTCGACCAGGATGTCGAACGGCTTGTTGCGCGCATCCCCGATATAGGTAACCTGCAATTCCAGGGCTCCGGGCGCCGTCGCAAGATCGAATTCAAAGTAGCCGTCGTTGATCTGGCGCCCGCGCTCGGCGATGTGCGTGATGACCGACGTATTGGGCGTGCCGGCGAAGTTGTGGTCCTGCTCGGGCTGCTGTTCCCCCAGGCGGATGACGTCGACCGTGCGCGCCTCGATATCGGCTTTGGTCCTGGCGTCGGCGATATAGGCCGCCTGCTGCGTCGGCCACTCGGTCGCGGTAAAGCGCCGGAAATAGACGGCCGTGCGGTTGTTGTACTGGTCGAAATAGGGCTTGAGCGTCATCGGCCCGGGCTTACCCGCGTCGCCGAAACCGAAGGTCCAGTCCCCGGTCTTCATCAGCACGCCGTCATGGCTTTCGGCCACGATGGCCGGGTCATAGCCCTGCCACGGCTGGTCCGACGGCCCCAGGTCGGCGGCCAGCACCAGCGGCCCGTTGAGGAAGGCGACAAGGCGGTCGTCGTCGGGCATGGTCTCGGTATGGATCGCCATGGGAAGCTTCAGCGCCACGCGATCGCCGGCCTTCAGCCCCGTCAGCATGACGTAGCCGTTCTCGCGCCGGCCGGCGGCCTTGCCGTTGACGGTAACCGAGGCCCCTTGCGACCAGACCGGAACGCGCAAACCGAGATCGACGGGCTTTTTCGCCGCCGTGACGCGGATCGCCACCGTGTCGCCGCGCGGGAACGTCGTGTCCATGTCGAGCTTGACGCCACGCTCATGCCAGTCGAGCGTCGACGGGTAATAGAGATTGACCAGGACGCTTGTACCCTTGCGCCACCAGATGCTGTCGCCGTGCTTGGAATGGCTTTCCATGCCCGTGCCGACGCAGCACCAGAAGTCGTTGTCCGGCGTCGAATGCACCCGGCCATAGCCCGAGGCCAGCGGCATGAAATAGGTGAACATTCCCGTCTTCGGGTCGTGCTGCGCCAGGATGTGGTTGAGGTGGGCGCGCTCATAGAAGTCGAAATAGCGCGCGTCGCCCGACCAGCCGTAGAGGTGCCGCGTCAACTTCAGCATGTTGTAGCTGTTGCACGACTCGCAGGTCTGCTGGCCCAGGCGCTTGGCCAGCTTGCGCGGCTCGCCGAAATGCTCGTATTCGGAATTTCCGCCGATGACGTAGGAATGGTCGCGGGTCACCGTTTCCCAGAAGAAGAGCGCGGCCTTGGCCGAATCGTCGCGGTGTTGCGGCGACGGATCCAGTTCATAGAGGCGCGCCAGGCCGACGACCTTGGGGATCTGGGTGTTGGCGTGCTTGCCCGCCAGTTCGTCGCGCCCGGCCGCCAGCGCATCAAGCACCTGGCGATGGCGCGAGCGTTCGGACAGGGTCTTCCAGCGCACGTCGCCGGTGCGGGCATAAAGCTCCGCGAACGATTCAGCCATGCCGCCGAATTCGACGGTGAAGATCTGCTGCAGCTGATCGTCGGACAGGCCTTCGAAGATGGTGCCGACGTAATTGCCCAGGCCGACCGCCACCTTCAGCGACTGCGGATCGTCGCACAGGGCATGAGCGTCGAGCGCGCCCGCCAGGACCTTGTGATAGGTATAGAGCGGCACCCAGCCGCCGTTCAGCCCGGCGTGCGTATCGATCTGGCCTTTGCGCAGCTCCTCATAAACGACCTTGCCGTCGACCGTCTTGCCGTCCCGGTCCACCGTCGTGCCGCCGGCATAGCCGTCGCCGTTCTTCGCCTGGACCTCGGCCAGTTCGTTCGTGATGTAGAGTGCACGTTCGCGGAATTCCGGCCGGCCGGTCTGGGCGTACATCAGCGCCACGGCCGAATGATAGTGCCCCAGGCTGTGCCCGGCGATGCCCAGGGCTTCCCAGCCGCCATAGCGTTCGCCCTTGGGCTGAAGTCCGGCATTGGCGCGGAAATTGTGCAGCAGGCGGTCGGGCTCAAGCGACAGCAGGTAGCGTGCATTGGCCTCGATCGCGTCGTTGAAGACCGACGGCTTCAGCCGCACATCCTTTAACGGGAACGGCTCGACGGCGACCACATTGGCTTTCGCTGGCGCGGCCAGTCCCCTGCCTGCCACAAAACCCGAAGCCGTAAAAGCCGTAGCCGCACGCAATGCCGCGCGCCGGGATACCGTCATCATGGGAGTTTGCCCTGTTTTTGGATGTTTTGCCGACCTTAGGGCAAAACCTTGGTCAGGGCAATAACTCAGACAATATTGAAGGGTGTTATTTATTGCACCAGATCAGCTTCCGGAACGCGAAACACCCCACGAATGCACTCAGAATTGCGAACGCAGATTTGGATATGAGTTTTGGTATTAAATGCAGAAAACGGATAGGCGTCATCGCCTTCGAGAAAGGCGCCTTTCACGGTATCAAGCGGCGTCAGATTTTGTTCCGCCCGTGTTTGGTGGAGCGTGTTGACAACCGCACAATCGAGATTGTGCCGCTTTCGCACCTTATCATTGACTGGAAATTGGGAAACGTCCGTTCCCGCCTCTCGCAGGAGGGCTAAAAGCGTTTTATGCGCTTCCTGAACCTGTTTAATTCCGTCCGAAGTCGTAAGGTCAAGGCAAAACCTTAAATCTAGAACCGCGCCTACAACTGCAGGTAATTTTATTTTCGAACCCGGTCGGCCGGATGTCTCGATCGCCCATTCCAATCCACGCTTCGGGTTAGCTTCCCAGAAATATATCCCCTTGCCAAGCCAATCCCATTTGTTGTCACTGATTTTGAACGGCTTTCCCTGAAGAAGCTCGTCTGCGACGCCCTTGTCGCATCCATGATAGGCAAGAACAAACGACGCACTGAGGCGATGCAAATTTCAGCTCTTATATTTGGAGCTTAACTTACCCGACGACGTCAAAACACCAATTCTCTGCAGCGCTGCGGTAGCCTCCATCTGAGAACTAGTCGCTTTTTGGCGAAAGCAATCCGAAGCATCACGAAATTCCTTAACCCCCCAAGCGGCGGCGGCTGCGTTCTGGAACTTTGCTGTTTTTCTGCTCACGAAATCGCTCCTTCTGGATACTTATATCGTCCACTCTATAAAAAAGGCAAGCCTTTACACTTGGCGCCAATTGTATCAAATCGCGCAAATTCCTGCAGAATTGAGATCGTCAGCTCCCCTGCCCGGTGAAGAAATTGTCGATGCACGGCACCTCGTCGCCGCGGTCGAGCAGTCAATCGCACAGGTGCCCCCCAGAAAGCTGGCCCCGCCGCTTACAAGCACCTTCTTCATGCGCGCCACAGCCGCTTGTCGTATGGCAAGGGCCGCCAGGCATGGCGCTTTGCCAGCTTTTCGCGCCAGAACCCTTCGTAGTCCACGATGGCCTGGACCTCGACCGCGTCGTGGTCGTGGGTCATGGCGACTTCGAGATAGGTCTCGAGGTTGGTCAGGTCCGGCTCCGGCCGCCGCCCCTCGCGATAGTCCTGCCACATGCGGGCATAGAGGCCTTCCATGTCGCGCACCAGCTTCGCGGTATCGAACAGGGTGCAGGTGTCGCGATTGGCTTCCAGCCGCGCGCGATACATCTCCAGCCGCGCCCGGTCATGCCCCAGCGCCACCGCATGGTCGACATAGTCGCGCGGGCTTTCCGTCACCAGCTCCGGCAGGCCGGCGGACCGCACCAGCGACCCGCAGACGCGCGCGGCAAAACTGCGGCCCGACAGGGTCAGGACCGGCACGCCCATCCACAGGGCGTCCGAGCAGGTGGTGTGCGCGCCATAGGGCGTGGTGTCGAGGAACAGGTCCGCCAGCGGATAGCGCGCCAGGTGGTGCGGATTGGTCAGCTTGTCGGCGAAGATGATGCGGTCGGGATCAAGCCCCTTCGACTGGGCGTAGGTCTTGAGATTGACATGGCTCAGGTCGGCGCCCGACAGCAGCCACAGCACGCTGCCCGGCACGCGCTGCAGGATCTCGATCCAGCGGTCGAAGGTGAAGCGCGTGATCTTGTGCGTGCCGTTGAAGCAGCAGTAGACGAAGGCGTTTTCCGGCAGGCCGACATGGGCGCGCGTCGGACGTTCGGGCGCGACGGTGCGCAGCCGGTTATTGGGCTGGTAGCAGCTGAGCCGCTCGACCTTTTCCGAATAGTATTTCTCGCTGTCCGGTGGAATGATCCAGTCGTCGGCGACGATGTAGTGATGGTAGGGACTGCCCATGGTGCCGGGAAAGCCCAGCCAGTTGACGATGACCGGCGCCGGGCGCAGGGCCAGAAGCTTGATGCGGCCGTCGCGCGTATAGCCGTTGACGTCGACAAGGATCTGGATGCCGTCATCGGCGATGCGCCGCGCCGCGGTGACATCGTCCATGCCGGTGATGTCGACGAACTGGTCGCTGTCCCTGCGGTAATGCTGGTGAATCGGGTCGTTGTCGGCCTTGATGCCGCAATAATAGCTGTAGATTTCGACCTTCGACCGGTCGTGCAGGCCCAGCACCTCATACATCAGGTGGCCGATGGCATGTTCGCGCAGGTCCGACGACAGGTAACCGATGCGGATGCGGCCGTCGGGACGGTCCTGTTCCGCGGCCCAATGGCGCGTGATGATGTCGCCGGCCGGCTGTCCGACATCCTTGAGGTTATAGTGCCAGCTGAGCGCCAGCTGATAGGCCGGGTCGTCCGTATAGGCGTTGATCGACAGGGGCGAGATGCCGCGCAGGAGGTGCTGGCGCGTCGCCCGTTCGCCCGGCTCGATCGTCGGCCAGGCGCATTGCCGCTGGCGCGCGGCGATGACATGCTGTGCGGGCTCGCGCTGGTGCGGATCGAGCTCAAGGCTCATCTTCAGCACCTTTTCGGTCGCCTCGTCCTGCTGCGAAGCCTCGAGCACGCGCGCCATCTGGTTCAGCGCCATGGTCATGTGGATGATGTTGGCGCCGTTGAGCTGCGGCAGCCGGCCGGTAATGGCGTCCCATTGCAGCACGGCCGCCTGGACATTGCCCAGGCGTTCATAGACCCGCCCGAGATTGATATAGGCCGGATGGAAGTCCGGATTGAGCGCCAATGCCCGCTCGAAGGCCTTGGCGGCCGGGTCGAGCATGTTGAGGTCGGTGAGCAAGGTGCCGAAGTTGAACAGCACCGCGTACAGCAGCGGATGCCCTTCATTATGCAGGACGAACTGGTCGTAGAGCTCGACCACGCCGCCCATGTCCACGGCCTTCAGGCTGTCGGCGATGGAGATCAGCTCCATGACCGAAAGTTCCCCGGCCGCCGCGCGGCTCTTGGCCTCGCCGATATTTCCCTGATAGGCGCCCATGTCCGACTGCCTCGATTCGCTGTTAACGGCTAAGCGTATCGGGTGGTCGGGGTTTGTAAAGGGAAAGGTAAATGAGAAAGGAACGTCAGGAGCAAACGCTCGATTTGATGCCTTAAAACCATCATTGGCCCTCCCCATAAATGGGGCGGGCCGAATCCATGTATCTCCGACGCTTCACGCCGTGCCGCGGTTCCCAAAAAAGAAAACCCCCGCCGGAGCGGGGGTTTCCCTTCGATCGATGACCGGTTTCGCGTTACAGCACCGCGATCTGGGCACCGCTCATGGCGTTGAACTGGCTGTCGGTCAGCGCCGACAGCTGGGTCGGCGTCATGTTGGCGATATGGGTGGTGTCGATGCCGGCAATCGCCGTGGTCGACAGGTTGCCGATCGCCGTGGTCGTCAGCGCCGAGAAGTTGGTGGTCGACAGACTGTTGACCAGCGTGCTGCTGAGGGCCGACGCCTGGGTGCCGGTCAGGCCGCCCAGCTGCGCCGTCGACAGGTTGCTGAACTGCGTCGTCGACAGGTTGCTGACCTGGGCGCTCGACAGGCTGTGCAGCTGCGTCGCCGTCAGGCCGCCCAGTTGCGTGGTCGTCAGGTTGGTCACGCCCGTCGTCGACAGGCCGGCCAGCGACGTCGTGGACAGGGTGCCGACCTGGGTCGAGCTGAGGCCGCCGACCTGGGTGGTGGTGAGATTGCCCAGCACGGTCGAGGTCAGGCTGGACAGGGTACGAACCGCCAGGGCGCCGACCTGGGTCGAGGACAGCGAGTTGAGATTGGTGGTCGTGAGGCCGGCCAGCTGGCTCGAGGTGATGCCGAGCGCCTGGGTGGTCGACAGGTTGGTCAGCTGCGTCGTCGTCAGCGAACCGAAAGCCGCCGTCGTCACCGCGCCGACCTGGGTGGCGCTCAGCCCGCCCAGTTGCGTCGTGCTGATGCCGGTCAGCTGGGTCGAGGTGATGGCGCCGACGTTTGTGGTCGACAGCGCCCCCAGTTGCGTGGTGGTCAGCGCGCCCGCCTGGGTCGACGTCAGTTGCGCGAACGTGCCCGTCGTCAGGCTGTTGAGGAAGGTGCTCGACAGGCCCGCGACCTGGGTGGTGCTCAGCGAGCTGGCGACCGTGGTGGTCAGGCTCTTTACGGCGTCCGAAGTCAGGCCATTCAACTGGGTAATGGCCAGGCTGTCCGCCTGGGTCGAGGTGACGGCCGCGGCCTGGGTTCCGGTCAGCGCCGCGACCTGGGTCGTCGCCAGGCCGCTCAGGGCCGTGGTCGTCAGGTTCGACACCGCTGTCGTGGTCAATGCCGCCAGGCGTGTCGCGGCGAGGCCGCCGAGCTGTGTCGAACTGAGCGCGCCGGCAACCACGCCGCCGATGGCGTGGAAGGCCGCCGTCGTCAGGCTGTTCAGCTGGGTGGCGGAAAGCGCCGACAGCTGGGTCGAGGACAGCGAACCGATTTCAGTCGAGGTGACCCCGTTCAACTGCGTCGTCGACAGGCTCGAAAACGCCGTGCTGGTCAGCTCGCCCAGATTGGCGGCGCCCAGCGCACCGATCTGGTCGGCGGACAGCCTGGACAGCTGGGTCGTCGAGATGTTGTCGATATCGGTCGTCGTCAGGCCGGCCAGGGCCGTCTTGTTGAGCGCCGACAGCTTGGTGGCCGTCAGGCCCGCGACCTGGGTCGTCGAGAACCCGGCCACCTGGGTCGAGTTGAGCGCCGCCAGGGCATTGGTCGACAGGGCGTTCAACTGGTTGGTGTCGAGCGCGCCCAGTTGCGTGGTCGTCAGGCGTTGCGCCTGGGCCGCCGTCAGGCCGCCCAGCGCGGTCGTGGTAAGCGCCCCGAACTGGGTCGAGGTCAGCGTCGTGACCTGCGTCGTCGACAGGGCCGTCACCTGCACCGAGGTGATGCCGCCAACCTGCGTGGTCGACAGTTGCGTGATGTCCGAGGTATTGAGGTTCTGCGCCTGGGCGGCCGTCAGGGCCGCCACCTGGGTCGAGCTGAGCGCGCCAACCTGAGTCGTCGTCAGGCGGCCGATCTGTGTCGTCGACAGGCCGGCCAGCTGGCTGGTCGTCAGGTTCTGGATGTCGGTGGTCGACAGATCGGTCAGGCCGGTCAGCGACAGCGCGTTGAGCTGCGCCGTTTTCAGCGCGGCGACCTGCGTCGTCGTCAGGGCGTTGATCTGGGTGGTGTCAAGGACGCCCAGGATGGTCGTCGACAGCGCCGCCAGGTGCGTGGCGTCGAGAGCGGTCACGTCGGTCGTCGTCAGGCCAGAAACCTGGGTCGACTTGAGCGCGCCGATGGCCGTGGCTGTCAGGCTGTTGAGCTGGGTCGACGAGAAGGCCTGGAGCTGCGTGGTGTTGAGCGCCGCCAGCTGGTCGCCCGTCAGGGCCGCAGCCAGCGTCGTGGTCAGGTTCGAGATATCGGTCGTCGAGATGCCCGAAATGCCCGTCGCCTTGATCGAGGCGAGCTGGGCCGTCGTCAGGCCGTTGACCTGGGTCGAGGTCAGGGCGCCCACGGCCGTGGAGTTCAGTCCGCCGAACTGGGTGGTCGTCAGCGCCCCGAGGATGGTCGAGGTCAGGCCCGAGACATCGGTCGTCGACAGCTGGTTCAGGTTGGTCGTCGACACCGCCTTCAGCTGGGTCGCGTTCAATTCCGGCAGCAGCGTGGTCGAAACGCCGTTGAACTGCGTCGTCGTCAGCGCCGAAATCGCCGTCGTCGTCAGGCTGGTCGCCTGGGTCGACGTCAGGGCGTTGATATTGGTCGTGCTGAGCTGGTTGATCTGCGCCGCCGACAGCGCCGACAACTGCGTCGAGACAAGACCGCCGACCTGGGTGGTCGTCAGCAGGCCGATGTCGGTCGTGGTGATCGCCTTGGCCTGGTCGGCGCGGAGCTTGCCGAGCTGGGTCGAGGTCAGGGACTGGAACTGCGAGTTCGACAGGCCGCCGATTTCCGTGGCGGTCAGGCCGGAGAGCTGGGTCGTATCGAGGCCGGAGACCGCCGTCGTCGACAGCTGCTGAAGCTGCGCCGTCAGCAGGGCCGACAGCTGCCCGCTGGTGAAGGCCAACTGGCCGGTCGCCAGATAGCCGACCTGGGTGGTCGACAGCGCCTTGACCTGCGTGCCGGTAAAGGCCTTGATCTGGGTCGTCGACAGCGCGCCGAGTTGCGTCGTCGACAGGACGTTGACGCCCGACGTCGACAGAGCCGCCAGTTGCGTTGCCGCAAGCGCGGAAATCTGGGTCGTTGTCAGGCCGGAAATAAAGGTCGAGCTCAGCTTCGAGACCTGAAGGGCCGAAAGGCCTGAAATGGATGTCACGTTAGATGCCCCTGCCATAGCGCGCACTGCTTTCGAGCGTACTATCCCTTTGACGGGTAAAGATAATGTTAAGGATGAATCGTCCGTTAAGATGACCCCGGCAACGGCATAACACGATTCGCCAAAAGGGTTTCAATTCCGACACTTAGCCATGTTCGCGCCGTATTGCGGCGCAGCGGCCCACAAAAAAACCATCCGGCGCGACCGCCGGGTCGAGGCCGCGCCGGATGGTTGCAGAGACACCGGCCCAAGGGTGGGGAAGACGTCGGGGACGCCGGGATGGGCCGGCAAGGCGGGCTTATGATCGCATCGCCGGGCGCGGACAATCCCTGACGGCGGCAACACGGTGTTCGCAAAATCGCACCGTGCACGGATTACCTATCCCCGCGACAGCAGCCATTGCCGATTGCGCTCCAGCACCTCGGGCGAAAGATCTTTCGCCAGTATCGCCGCATGGGCCGCCAGGGTGATGCCGCGAAGCGAGTCGCGCCAGGCTTCGTCGGCCTGCCACATGATGCGCGCCACCGAACAGGCCTTCGTCCCGTCGTCGGCGCACGGCTGGCGGCACGGATTGTTGAAACGGATATTGGTGCAGGCGAAGGTCGACCGCCGCCCCTCCACAGCCTCGACGATATCGAGAAAGGTGATGTCGTCCGCCGGCCTGGCCAGCCGGTACCCGCCCGCCGGCCCCAACGTCCCCGACACGATCCCCGCCTGCGACAGGGCCTGCAGCGCCTTCGACAGATATTCCTTGGGCACGCCATGGAATTCGGCGAGCGTCCGGGTCGACAGGCGGCGATCCTGCGGCAATCCGGCCAGGACGGCGCAGCAATGCAGCGCCCATTCCACCTGGTTGCGAAGGATCATCCGCGTTTACTCCATCAATTCAGACCGGCCTTGTCCAGACCATAAACCGAGTCGAGGGCGCCCGGCACGCTGGTAAAGGCGCAGCTGATGCGGTTCCAGCCGTTAATCGCCATGATGGCGAAGGTCAGCTCGCTGAGTTCGGCTTCCGAAAAATGCGCGCGCGCCGCGTCGAAGGCGGCGTCCGGCACGGGCTTGCCGTCGAGGCGCGTCAACGTCTCGGTCCATTCCAGCGCCGCGCGCTCGCGCGCCGAAAACAGGGGCGATTCGCGCCAGACGATGATGTGGTGCAGACGCAGTTCGCGTTCGCCATGCAGCCGGGCCTCCTTGACGTGCATGTCGACACAGAAGGCGCAACCATTCATTTGCGAGGCGCGCAGGTCGACCAGGTGCAGCAGCGTCTTGTCCAGCGACGACGCCTTCACCGCCTGGCTGAACGCCTGATACGCCTTGAACACCGCCGGCGCGGCCTTGGAATAATCGATACGCTGGGACATGACGGGCTCCATTTTCTAATTACGGATATATTGTATCCATAAGGATATTTATTATCCGCAATAAGGCTTGTAAAGGGAGCGGCGCGAAAATTTCGGACGCGGCTACCGGGAGCAGGCGCCGGCGGGAACCGGCCGGTCGTCGACCGTGATCGCGTCGAACAGCAGAAATTGTTCCCGGCCTGGGGCGAAATCCGCCGAGCCGCCGCCGAAGAAGGTCTCGAACTTGAAGGTGTCGATGGCGAGGGCCGATGTGTCGCGCAGGCGGACATGGCGGCCACTGAAGGCCAGGCGCCCGTCGAACCAGGATCGGATGACACCGTCCGCCCGCCCCGGGCGGTTCACGCGGACATAGGTTGCGATATGGTGCCAGCGCCCGGGCGTCAGCACGGCGCCCTTCCAATACAGGATGTCGCCGTATTGCCCGCCCTGGCCGGGCGCGTAGACATATTGCGCCAACTGCCCGCCGGCGCGCCAGATGACGCGCGACGACCAGCCGTCGCGGCCCGTCGGCCTGTTTCCGCCGCTGTTGCACGTCCCGCCACACAGGCCGGAAAGCTTGCCTTCCCTGACGAAGTCGAACCCCGCCGGGACATAGACGTCATAGGCCAGGTAAAGGGCATCGCGCCGCGGCAGGCGGACGGGAATGATCACGCCCTTTCCCACGGCGCCCGCCGGATAACGGACGCGCAGGGCCTTCCCGCAGGCCGACGGAACGATATCGGCCAGGCCCTCGTCCATACCGTCGGCCCAGGGCGGCGCAAAATCGCGCGCGACGGCGTCACGGCCATAGGGGCCCGCGGCGTCATTGTCGAAATCGGCATGGAACAGGGGATGCGCCCTGCCCGCCCCCTGGGCGCACGGGCCGGCGACGCCCCCGGCGGTGACGGCCGCCAGGCCCGCCCACAACAGGATTTCCGGCCACCGGGCCATCGCCCCTCCGTAAGGTCGCGTCCTATCTATTTATACTTGTATAGGGTCAGGTCCTGGATAGCGAAAGGCCCCGCGGGAATGCGCAGGTGGCGGCCCTGGTGGGCCTCGTCGCCGTTGAGCCACCGGCCGGGCACCCACGTGCCATCGACATATTTGCCCTCGACGATGCGTTCGATGCCGACCGCCATGCCGGAGGGATCGGCGTCCTCGAAGGTCACGACGACGCCCGAACCCGCCACGATGAAGTGGTTGTCGGCCGTCTGGATGATCAGCCCGCCGTTGGCGGCGATATTTTGCTGGTCCTTCGGCGTCCACGGGTCGGTGAAGGTCACGGTGAAGCGGTAGCCGCCGAGCGTAAACGACTGCGGCGTCTCGTCGACCACGCCGTCATAGGACACCTTCGGGCGGAAGCCGCGCATGCGGCCCTCCCCTTGCGCATCGAGTATCTGCGGCGTCAGCTGCGTCAGGACATCGTAGGCCGAGGTGATATTGGCGCTGGTGTCCGGCTTGAGATGGTCGATGGCGAAGGGCGAGAAGCTGATGCCGTCGAGCTGGCCGAAGACGTAAAACGCGTTGGCGCCGGCCTCTGGCTTGCCGGCATTGTTGGCCTCCGGCGTCAGGAAGGGATTGTCCGGCCGCTTGAACCTGTCCGCCCAGTCGGTGAAGTTCGGGAAATACATGTCGATGGCCAGCACGTCGATGTCCGGCGCGCCGGCCTTCCAGATGTCGAACAGGTGCGGCAAGGGCCCGGCGCTGGGATACTGGCCGGGCGCCTTGCCCGGCCGGTTGAGCGCCGCGTTGACGTACATGGGGATGTCGTAGGCGCGCTTGCCGGCCCTGGCCAGTTCGTTGGCGAAGCGGGCATAGTACCAGGCCTGGAAAACCTCCTGCGCCTCGGTGGAGCTGCCGAAGACCTCGGCCCAGGTGCCGGCCTCGCGCGCGCCATTGGCTTCCCACAAGGTGCGGACATAGGGGTTGAGGGTGTCATGATGCGCCTTGAGCCAGGCGATCAGCTCGGACGGCACCGGCCCGGCAAAGGCGGCATTGGCCTGGGGGCTGTAGTCGCGCACCACCGGCAGCATGCCGATCTCGTTCTCGACCTGGATCATCAGCACGGTGCGCCGCGCATCGGTCGCCTTCAGATGCGCCATCATGGCCGTAAAAGCCGCGGCATCGGCCTTGAGCGTATCCGGGTCGAAGGGCGACAGGATGTCCTGGGGCCGGCCCTTGTCGTCCTGGGCCTTCGCATAGGTCCGGTAGTCGTGCTTCACATAGGGCGGGGCGTAGGTCGACATGGAATTTTTCCACGCGCCGAACCACAACAGCACCAGGTGCATGTGGTTGTCGCGCGCCTGCCTGACCATGCCATCGAGCACGGTGAAATCGTAGTGTCCGGGCCGGGGTTCGACCTGGTCCCATTCCACCGGCGCGAAAACGGTGTTCAGCCCCGCGGCCTTGAGCGTCGGCCAGGTGGTTTGCAGGAAATCAAGGCTCGACGCGCTGGAATTGGCCAGTTCGCCGCCCAGGATGAGAAACGGCTTGCCACCGACAGTCAGTTGTTTCGTCGTGCCGTGGTCGACCAGCCGCGGCGCCTCGATGGCTGCGGGCGCCCTGGTCGCGGCCTGCGCTTCGGCGGAAAGGCCCGTCATGGCGAACGCGGCGAGAGCAAGAGCACGTTGAAACCGCATGGCTTTTCCTTTTTCGTTTTGCGGGGAGTGGCGCGCCCCTTCAAAGAAAGAGTGGTACGCCCGGGGGACGTACCTCGTGAAGAGGAAAAAGCCTCAAGGCTGGAAAAGAACCGGCGGGTACACGGGCAGCGGCACCCGCCGGCGACAGGATTAGTAGGTGGCGCGCCAGCCGAGGATGACCGTCTGGCCCGGATTGTTGAACTGGTAAGGCACGTTCTCGAAGCCGAGATAGCTTCTGAAGCCCTGGTTATCCAGGTTGGTGGCATCCAGCGTGATGCTCTGGTCGAAGCCAAAAGCCTTGAACTTGTACGCAGCAGACAGGTCGATCTGATGCCGCTCCTTCTGGTACCAGTCGTAGGGGATACTGTTCGGCGAAGGCAGGGTGCCGATCGTCATCTTGCCCACGTTGACGTACGAGATGTGCGCCGAGAAGCCGCCGTGCTCATAGTAGCCGGTCAGGTTGTAGGTGTGATCCGGGATGCCGGTCAGAATATGGACGTCCGAGAACTTGAAGTTGGTATAGTTGAAGGTATAGCCGAGGCCGTCGACCAGGTTGTCGAGCGGCTGGACCCACATGAACTCCTGGCCCGACAGCCGGACCTTCTTGGCGATGTTGATCGGCGCCGACAGGTTGATCGAGTTGTTGGCCGCCAGGGCAGCATAGTTGGCCGGATTGGCCTGCACTACCGTACACGGATCCGTCGTCTTGCCCTGGACCATGGCGCACTGCTGGACACCACTGAGCGAAGTGAACGGGATTCCCAGGGCCGAGAACGGCACGACCTGGTTCTGGGTGATCGCGAAGTTCGTCAACTGCTTGGTGAACAGGGTCAGGCCGATATAGCCCGTCTTGCCGGTGTAGTATTCACCGCCGAAGTCGAGGTTGTTCGAATAATACGGCTTGAGGGCCGGATTACCCTGGCTGGCGCTTTGGGCGCTCGGATCGCTGAAGCCGAGTTGCGACGTCATCTGCGACGGGTTGGCGCGCGTCATGGTCTTCGACGCGGCAAAGCGGATGTTCAGCTTGTCCGTGACATTGGCGACCGTGTTGAACGACGGCAGGACGTCCTTGTAATGACGCTCGGTCGTGATGTTGACGATCTGGCCGTTGACGCTCGACGGCGAGGTGATGGTCTGGTTCGTCGTCTGGAAGCGGAAGCCCAGATTGGTCTTCGTCGGAATGCCGAAGATGTCAGAACGATTATACAGCATGGCATAGGCCGCATCGATCTTTTCCTCGATGCTGGTCGCCCCGGCGCCGTTGTAGGTGGTGCCCGTCGTGATATTGCCTTTCGCATTGGCGATGGCATCGTAGCCGATGGCCGGAGCCAGCTTGTCGAAGTCCGGCGTTACGAATTTGGTGAAGCCCGCGCCCGACACGCCGTCGCGGAACAGCGGCGTCGACATCACCTTCAGATACTGCGGCAGGGTCGCGTCCGTAACCTTGGCCGTATAGGCGTCGCGCAGCGCCTGGGAATTGTCGTAGACGTTGATTTCGCGGGAGAACTTGTCCGAAGCCCAGCCGCCCTTGAGCGTCCAGTCGCCATGCGTCCAGGTCAGGTTGGTGTGCATCGAATCCGAATCGACCGTGCGGCGGTCGCGCTGGAAGAAGATGTTGCTGACGAACATCCGCCAGCCGATGTTCGGATTGTTCAGGTCGACACTGGAATTGATGGTCGGCAGGTCATTGCCGTCGACATTGGCATAGGTCACGTCCAGCGTCGTCTGGAACGCCGTCCGCATCTTGAAGAAGGTGACATCGCGCTCGTAAGTCGAGTGCATCCTGGCAATCTCGCCATCCCACTTCAGGCTGTCCGAAATCCGCCAGTCGAAGCCGGCGTTGACGCTGGCATAGGCGGTACGGTCGCGGTAGAAGTTCGATTCCTCGAAGAAGTTCGAGTTGAGGAAGGTGCCGGACGTAACGACGTCGTTTGAATCGACCTTCATATTCAGCGGGATCATGCCGCCATTGTAATCGTCGCCCGGACCGGTATTACGCACCGACCACATCATGTCCGAACGCTCGGCGCCCCGTTGCGCGCCACCGCCCAGAATATCAAGATTGAACTTCAGGTCGGAAGACGGGCGGTATTCCAGAGCCACAAGGCCTACCTGGTTCTTGCTGGTGCCGTTCAGGAAATAAGGCCGGCCGAGACGCGGCAGCAGCGCGCCTTTCAACTGGCTTTCGGTCAGGCCCGGGTTAAGCCCCAGCAGTTGCGATTCGGACAGCGCGCCCGGCGTCAGGCCGTGGCCGGTGTAGCCGTAGACCGTGTTGCTGAAGCGGAATTGGTTCGAACCCGCGGGATTGATGACCTGTCCGGTATTGAAGCCGCCCGATGACGGGAAAGATGCGCCCGGGTCACATGACGAGCAGAAGTTGGACAGGTTCGGATCGCCCCACCCGACAGTTTCGAAGCCGTCCGAAAAAATCTTCTTCTCCGAGGAGGTGTAACCGACCAGGGCGCCGAACTTGTCCCAGGTTTTGGAGGCTACCGCCGTCAGACGCGGCGAAAACTTGCGCGCATTTTGATTGTAGCTGTCCTGGACCGCGAAAACCAGATGTTCGCCCTTGCGGTCGAACGGGCGGGCATTCTGAATATTGACCGTCCCGGCGATGCCGCCTTCCAGTGTATCGGCGCTGGGCGTCTTGGCGACATCGATGCGGTTGAACAGACCGGTCGGGAACATGTCGAGGTCGACCTGACGGTTCGGCGAGCTCTGGCCGGTAAAGCCGAAGTCGGATGCAACCGCCACGCGGTTGCCGTTCATACTGACCAGGGTGAAGCTGGACGGAAGGGCGCGTACGGAAATCTGCGCGCCGTCACCTGTCAGCGGATCGCGCTGCACGACCATGCCCGGAACGCGCTGCATCGATTCCGCCAGGTTCAGGTCCGGGAACTTGCCGAGATCTTCCGCGAAGATGGTTTCGGTGAAATTCGTCGAATCCTTTTTAGCCGTGGTGGCGCTGCGCAGCGAGGCGCGATAGCCGGTGACCACGACGACCTGGCTGTCCGCCGGGGGCGTCGCGACCGCCTGCGCCGTGTCCTCGGCGCGGGCCACGCCGGCCACGGCCGCCGTCAATGCGGTCGCGCACATCAGCGCGATGCGCAGACTCCGGCCGTTTTGCGAAATTGTGGACATCTTGTCCCTCCTGTTTTTCCTGTCCCGAAGCAGCATGACGCCGTGAAGCGCCCCGGCGTTTTTCGCCGCATGATCCTGTTACCGCTCACACGGACTATAGCGACCGTCCGGAAAAGAGATCAAGAGTGGTCTGACCTAAATTCGCAAATCGTGACCGAATTGACACATTAAGGCCAAACCTTAAATTTTCCCGGAAAGTCAAGGCCAAGGCCGCAACGCCATATTTCAGCTAGTATAATATTGTAATTTATCTTGATTTTTATTGCGAAGCGCCGCCGGGCCAGCCGCCTTCCGATTGGTCAGATATTTCAAAAATATCAGCGGAAATATGACAAGCCATGCCGTTCCCCCTTCCCGGACGCGCCCCACCACCTGACCTATCGGCCATCAAGGTCTGACCAACCTTGGGTTTCCGTCCCCATCACGGCGGCCGCTGTCCTGGCCGCCGCCCGCCCCCAGGATGTCACCGGCTGAAATCCGAGGTCGACGCCTTCGTCGACCAGCTCAGGGCCGGTTAAAGCGGCCTGAACCGCAACCCCTTCGCCACCGCCTCGGCGCGCGAATGGGCATCGAGCTTGCGGAACAAGGCCTCGACATGGAACTTGACCGTATGCAGCGAGATGCCGAGCTGCCGGGCGATCACCTTGTTCGACCCGCCCTCGCCCATCGCCCTGAGCACATCGAGTTCGCGCGGCGTGAGCAGATCGGCGGACACGGGATCCTCCATCGGCGCGAAGCCTGGCGCCGCGTCCGGCATGCGCACGATCAGCCCGGCCGCCACCGCCTGCACGGCCGCCGCGACCTGTCCGGGCGATGCATCGCGCGATAACCGCCCGGCATGCCGTTCGCTGCCGCCAAGGCTGACCACGGGCTGCTCGCCCGGCCAGCCGTCCGGTCCAGCCAGGACGACATCGGCGAGGTCCGGATGCGGCACGACCACGATATCCGGACCGGCCAGCCGCCGATCCAGTCCTGGAACGATATAGACCGACGGCAGGCCGGTCAGTGTCTGTTGCAGGGCGGCGCTCATGGGTTCGGATGCTCCCCGACGGTCACCTCGAAGGCCTGGACCGCGCCCCCGCGCAGGATGCCGAGCGGAAGCCCCTTGCCGATGCTGTCGGCGTCCAGTTCGGCCGCCAGCGCGCCCAACGGTCCGGGCGCCCGGCCGTCGACCGCGACGACGATATCGCCGGGCAGGAGCCCCGCCGCTTCGGCCGGCCCGCCCGCCGCGGTCGACATGATCATGAAGCCGCGCCCGCTCTTCGCCTCGCCGACCTCGGGCACGGCGACCGGCTGCAAGGCCGCGCCCAACCAGCCGCGCCGGACGCCCCGGCCGGTGACCAGT
>CAKZJB010000212.1 GCA_936940865.1 uncultured Asticcacaulis sp.
GCTTCGATCCCAAAGGGAATCCCAACAGAGTCAGACTGACCGGGAAATGCTCTAACGCCGTTCGCCCATTCGCAGAAGATCTTCAGGCGTCTCAAGGCGGCGGGCGGCAGCGTCGATACCCTGGCCTTGCCTGCGACGCATGCCTTCGACGAGGAAGATTTCAGGCGTGGCGTCATGGCCTATTCGCCGGACGCCGCCCAGGCCTCGATCAACGCCATGCTGACGATGATCGACGCCAGGTTAGTATAGTCACATCGCGTGGCCGGCTGGAATGTCGTTGGTCACCGGTACGCTCAACTTCACATCGCCGGCCTTTTCGAAATGCAGCACCAGCTCCTCGTGGCTGCCTTCGATGACGCCTTTGGCGCCTTCCAGCATGATGTGGTTGCCGCCGGGCGCGAAGACGACCGACTGGCCGGGGGCGATGATGAAGCCGTCGGTCTGCTCGGCCATTTCCATGACGCCGCCCTTCATGGTCATGGTATGCAGCGTCGCTGACGCCGCGCAGGCGCATGATGCCGATACCAGCCTGTCCGCCACGTCGCCGCTGTTGCGGATGGTGACGTAGGCGGCGGTCGTCGTATTGTTGCCCAGCGTAGGCCGCATGGCGTAGGCCGTAAGCTCCATGGCGTCGTGCGTCACCATGCCGTCGGCCCTGGTTTCCTGGCTGACGGTCGTTTTACTTCCGGTTTCGCCCTTCGGCGCGGGATGGCAGGCGGCCAGGGCCGCAAGGCTCAATACGGCAATAAAACGCTTCATGACGGTCTCCCGTATGGAATTAGCCCCAGAGGCCGAACAGCTTCTTGGTTTCCCTGACGACCGGTTCGGCCTCGGCATTGGCGCGAACGGCGCCGGCCTTGAGGACGGCGTCGATCTCGGCTGGATGGTTCAGCAGGTCGCGCAGGCGGTCCGAAATCGGCGCCATCCTGTCGACCACGACGTCGGCCAGGGCCGGCTTGAAGGCGCCGAAGCCCTTGCCGCCGAATTCGTTCAGGACCTCCTGCGCGGTCTTTCCCGACAGGGCGGCATAGATGCCGACCAGATTCTTCGCCTCGGGACGGTCGCCGAGACCGTCTTCGCTTTCGGGCAGCACATCGGCGTCCGACTTGGCCTTCTTGATCTTGCCGGCGATGACGTCGGCCGTGTCGGTCAGGTTGATGCGCGAATTGTCCGAAGGATCGGACTTCGACATCTTGGCCATGCCGTCGCGCAGGCTCATGATGCGCGCGCCCGGGCCCTGGTACAGGGTCTCCGGGACCGGGAAATAGTCGACGCCAAAGTCGTGGTTGAATTTCTTGGCGACATCGCGGGTCAGTTCCAGGTGCTGGCGCTGGTCTTCGCCCACCGGCACGTGCGTCGCCTTGTAGAGCAGGATGTCGGCGGCCTGGAGCACGGGGTAGGTGTAAAGTCCGATCGAGGCGCGTTCCTTGTCCTTGCCGGCCTTGTCCTTGAACTGCGTCATGCGGTCGAGCCAGCCGAGCCGCGCCACGCAGTTGAACAGCCACGCCAGCTCCGTATGACCGGGCACGGCCGATTGCGGGAAGATGGTCGACTTTGCCGGGTCGACGCCGGCGGCCAGGTAGCAGGCCGCGATCTCGCGCGTCTGCGACAGAAGCTGCGCCGGGTCCTGCCAGACGGTGATCGCGTGCAGATCCGCGATCATGTAAAATCGCTCGGCGTCAACCGACTGCATGTCGGCGAACTTCTTGAGCGCGCCGAGATAGTTGCCGAGATGGAGCGAGCCGGATGCCTGGATGCCGGACAGGATGCGCATGGGTTTGGTCGTCATTGTTGTTTGCGCCCGAATCTACTTGCGCCTGAGCGCCGCCTTGAGTTCCGAGGGCCGGATGGCCCCCGTGCCGAAGAGCAGACCGATATAGAGGACTGCGCCGGTAAGAGAAACCCCCACAATGCCGATTTCCTTGGCGCCGATGGCCTTGTGGCCCAGGATCGACAAGGCGTGGCCCCCACCGGGCGCCGCCGGAAGGATGCCGTTAAGAACACCTTCGATGGCCGGCCGCATATAGGACGAATAGCCGCAGAACGCTGCCATGCCGGCGGCCGCGACCAGCAGCAACAGGACCTTGCGCAGCGCCGCGGCCCCGATGATCCAGGTCTTGCGGCGGGCCAGGGTCACGACCATCAGCACGACATTGACCCAGGCAGCGGCCGACGTCCCGATGGCCAGGCCCGGCACGCCGATGAAATGGAACATGGTCAGGCCGGCGGCGATATTGACGATCACCGACACGATGGCGAATTTCATCGGCCCGAACGTGTCCTTGCGGGCAAAGAAGGCAGGGTTGAGGATGCGCGTCAGCACGAAGGCCGGCACGCCCCAGCCGTAATGGAACAGGCAGGCTGCGGTCCAGGTCGCGTCGTAGACATGGAAGCTGCCGCGCGTATAGATGCCGTCGACCAGAAAGAACGGCATGGCGCACAGGGCGACCGCCGCCGGCAGGCTGAACGCCATCGAGAAGACGACGGCCTGGTCCATGGTCTGCTGGGCGTGTTCGTGGTCCTGGGCGTGGACAGCGCGCGACAGGGCCGGCAGCAGCGCCGTGCCGATGGCCACGCCCACAAGACCCAGCGGCAACTGGTAAAAGCGGTCGGCAATCGTCAGCCACATGGTGGCGCCGTTGACGGTCGACGAAAAATTCTGCGAGACGAAGACGTTGAGCTGGGTCGCGGCGGCCGCCAGGGCGCCGGGCACGGCCAGCATTAGAAGCTTGTTGATGTCCTTGCTGAACACCGGGATGATCGACAGGCTGACATGGGCGCCGGTCTTGTTGGCGCCCCACAGGAGCAACCCGGCCTGACAAGCGCCGGCGATAATGGTGCCGATCGTGCCCCAAAGCGCCGAGTCGAACGGAGTATGCTGCGGCACGACGCAGATCAGCGTTACGGCATTGAGCAGGATCGGCACTCCGGCCGACAGCACGAAGCGTCCGCGCGCGTTGAGCACGCCCGCCAGGTGCGCCACGATCGCCATGCACGGCAGGTAAGGCATGGTGATCTGGGTGAAGACGATGGTCCACTTCAGCTTTTCGGGATCGGCCGTGAAGCCCGGTTTGAAGATGGCGATCACCCACGGCATGGCCAGTTCACATACCAGCGTAAAGGCGACCGTGATGAAGACCAGAGTCGCCATGGCGTCGTGCGCCATCTTGTCGGCGGCTTCTTTTCCATCGCGCTCGAGCGCCGCGGAATAGGACGGCACGAAGGCCGTCGAAAAGGCGCCTTCGGCGAAGATGCGGCGGAACAGGTTGGGGAATTGCTGGGCCGTGGCATAGGCGTCGGCCATGATATTGCCGGACGCCCCCATATAGCCGGCGATGACCAGGTCGCGGGCAAAGCCGGCGAAGCGGCTGAGCAGGGTAAAGCCGGAATTGATCAGCGAGTTGCGGATCAGGCCGGACGACTTGCGTTTTGGCTCGGCCGGGGCGGCGCTGGTCTCAGAAATCTCGGACACGATTTTACCTGGATCGGATTGGGGCTTGCGCCACTTGTGCATGGAAGATGTTTGCGGCCCGTTAACCTAACCCTGGAACCCCATGGCGAGCAGGGTGAAGACGACCGCGGCCACGCAGACGCCCCACAGCATAGCGTACAGCGGTATCGATTTCGGACGGCGGCGGTCTTCGTTGACGGGAGGCGTATCGGACATGAAGTCTGCCATAGCATCGGGTGTGCCCTCTTGCCAGAGGCCGCGACTTGAGGTCTGAACATATGCGATGCGAAACCTGCACATTGTCGACGAACTGATCTACGAACGCGCGCCCCGGCTGGTCAAATCGCCCCTGTGGTGGGTGGCGAAGCCGGTGCTTTACGCCATTCTCGGCTATGACAAGGCCGTGCGCATGGCCGATGCCGTCGCGCCTTTAAGCGGCCCCGAAGCGCTGGGCTATGTTTCGAATCTCCTGTCGCTGAAGCTCGCAATGACGGGTATCGATCGTTTGCCGCAAAACGGACGATGCGTCGTCGTGTGCAACCACCCGACCGGCATTGCGGACGGACTGGCTGTCCATGACGCCATTCGGCAGCGGCGCGACGACGCCATCTTTTTCGCCAATGCCGACGCTCTGCGCGTCAATCCGCGTTTTGCCGAGAGCCTGATCCCGGTCGAGTGGGTCGAGGCCAAGAGGACGCGCGAAAAGGCGCGGGTGACGCTGACCGCGGCCAAGTCGGCCTTCGAGGCCGAGCGCTGCGTCGTCATCTTCCCGGCCGGACGGCTGGCGCGCCGGAACGCCGAGGGGCGACTGGTCGATCCGCCGTGGGCGGCGACGGCGGTGTCGCTGGCGCAAAAGTACGAGGCACCCATCGTGCCGATCCGCCTCGAAGGCCCGAACAGCTTCTGGTTCCACACCTTTCACACGTTTTCGCAGGAACTGCGTGATATCACCCTTTTCCATGAGTTTCTGAACAAGCAGGGCAAGCGGTTTCGTTTGACGATCGGGCATGCGGTCGATCCCAATGCGTTCGATCTGGACGCCGGCGATCTGTGCGAAGCGCTGAAACGCCATGTCGAGCTTGAACTGGCCGCCGATCCGGATAAGAGGTTCGCGGGATGAGACACGCAAACCACACTGCGTTCCTTGCATCTCCCCGTTGCGCAGCAATGGGGAGGGGGACCGCACGAGCGAGCAATCGCGCAGCGTTGCGAGTGAGGTGCGGTGGAGGGGTTTCTTACTTACTTTTCAGGCGCTGGTGGTTCAACGAAAGTAAGAAACCCCACCACCACATCTCGTCGCCTTCGGCTCCTCGTGCGGTCCCCCTCCCCATCGCTTCGCGACGGGGAGGTGCGAAGAGGAGTCACCTATGAAGCTTGCTCCTTTCTCCATCGCCGAACCCCAGCTCTTCCATCTTCCCGATGAAGCCGCCACCGCGCGGCTGGGCGCGCTGATCGCGCCGCAGCTGAAAGCCGGCGATGTGATCTGTCTTCATGGCGGCCTCGGCATGGGCAAGTCGGCCCTGGCGCGCGGATTGATCCGGGCGCTTACGACTCCTGACCAGGAGGTGCCGTCGCCGACCTTTACGCTTGTCCAGTCTTACGAAACCCAGGCCTTCGAAATCCTGCACCTCGATCTTTATCGCCTGACCGATCCGGAGGAAGCCTACGAACTGGGGCTGGACGAGGCCAGGTCCCATGCCGTGCTTGTGATCGAATGGCCGGATCGCCTTGGTCATTTGGGCTTTGACGATCGTCTCGACATTAGCCTAGAAGTGCCGGATATAACCAATTTTCCGCCGGCGGGCGGGCGCGTGGCGCGTCTGCGGCCGCACGGCGGATTCAGGGGACGTTAAACGCGTATGAATGCCAACAGTATGGCCGACACCCGGGAGGCGGTGAAGGTCCGTTTTCTGACCGAAACCGGCTTTGCCGATGCCGAGCGCCATCCCCTTCCCGGCGACGCGTCGACGCGCCGCTATGAGCGGCTGGTCCGCGACGGCAGGACCTTCATGCTGATGGACCAGCCGCCGGCGCTGGAAACCCAGCCGTGCCGGGCCGGCCAGACCGAGGCCGAACGCAAGGCCTCGGGCTATAACGCCATGGCGCGCCTGGCAGCCGGCCGTATCGACGCCTTCGTCGGCGCCGCGCGCTATATGCGGGCACAGGGCCTCTCGGCGCCGGAAGTCTTCGAGCTCGATGCCGAGCATGGCCTGCTGGTCAGCGAAGACCTGGGCGACGGCCTGTTCGCGCGGCTGATCGAGGCCGGCGAGGAGCCCCTGCCGCTGTATCTCTCTGCCGTCGAAGCGCTGGCGCGGCTCCATGTCCTGGCGCCGCCCGAAGAGCTGCCGGGCGGCTGGCCGCTCCTCACCTATGACAACCTGGCTTTGAAGACCGGCGCCGACCTCTTCGTCGAATGGTATCCGCGTTTCGATCCGGACTATCCTTTGAGCGACCAGGCGCTCGAAGAATGGGAGACGCTTTGGGCGCCCCTGCGCCAGCGCGCGGAAGCGGGCGCCAGCGTCTTCATTCACCGGGACTATCACGCCGAAAACCTGCTGTGGCTGCCAGCCAGAGTCGGCGTGGCGCGCGTCGGCATGATCGATTTCCAGGATTGCCTGCGCGGCCATCCTTCCTGGGACCTGCATTCGCTCCTGCAGGACGCCCGCCGCGACGTTTCCCCAGAGATCGAACGGGCGGCGCTCGACCATTATTTCAGCCTTCGCCGCGACGTGGACCGCGACGCCTTCATGCGCGACTACACGGCGCTGGCCACGCTGAACGAGGCGCGCATCCTCGGCATATTCGCGCGCCTGGTCGTCCACTACAAGAAGCCGCGCTACGAAGCCTTCATGCCGCGCATGTGGCACCACCTCGGCCGCAACCTCAAGGCGCCGGGCATGGAAGGCCTCTATGACTGGTTCCTGAAAAACGGCTTCGGCAACAAACTGATAGCATGACGACGGCACCCACAACCGCTTTTGTCCTGGCCGCGGGTCTCGGCACCCGGATGCGTCCCCTGACCGACGACCGGCCGAAGGCCCTGGTCGAGGTCGGCGGCCGGACGCTGATCGACCATATGCTCGATCGCCTGGCCGAAGGCGGCGCCAGGCGCTTCGTCGTCAATGTCCACTATTTCGCCGACAAGCTGGAAGCGCACCTGAAAACCCGCACCGACCTCGACATCGTCATCTCGGACGAACGCGACGCCCTGCTGGAAACCGGGGGCGGTTTGAAAAAGGCGCGGCGGCTGGTGGGTGAAGATCCCATATGGGTCGCCAATACCGACAGCGTGTGGATCGAGCCCGACAGCGGCAAATCCATGCGCGATCTGGCGGCGGCGTGGAATCCCGACACGATGGATGCGGCCCTGCTGCTGGCGCGCATGGAGCGCACGACCGGCTTCGACGGCGCCGGCGACTTCTTCATGGACGACGCCCGCCATCTCGTCTTCCGCAACGATGCGCCGTCGGCTCCGTTCAACTATATGGGCGTGCACATTACCAAACCATCGATTGTCGATGGCGTGTCCGACGCCGCCTTTTCGCTGTCGAAGATCTGGCGGCAGCTGGCGCCGCGGGGCCGTCTGACGGGCGTCGTCATGGACGGCGACTGGATGCATGTCGGCGATCCGCACGCCCGCGACGTGGCCGAAGCCCGCCTGAAGGCCATGAGCCCGATGGAATGACCGCCGGAGACGACATCTTCTCCCGGCCAGGCCCGCGCTGGTACACCATCCCCGCCGGCCGCTGTTTTCTTGACGACCTGGCGCTCGGCCTGTGCCGATCGCTCGACGGCCAACTGGCCGACGCCACCATATTGACGCCGACCCGGCGCGGCGCGCGCGCCATGGCCCGGGCCTTTTCGCACCAGGCGCGGGGACGGCCGCTGCTCCTGCCGCAGGTTCGCGCCATCGGCGATCTGGACGAAGGCGAACCGCCCTTCGATCTTGACGCCCTGGCCCTCGATCTTCCGCCGGCTCTGTCGAGCGTGCGGCGGCGCTTCGAGCTGGCCCGTCTGGTGTCGGAGCGCTATGAAGGCATTGCCGGCGCGCGCGGCAAGCTTGCGCTGGACCTCGCCGACAGCCTGGCGGCCTTTTTCGATTCGCTGGCCCTGGAAGAGATCGATGCCGAAGACAAGCTCGACCATCTGGTTCTCGGCGAAGGCGACGCGCAATACAGCCTCGAAGGCTGGGCCGAGCATTGGCAGATTTCCGCGAAGTTCCTGCGCATCGCCGTCACCGCCTGGCCCGAACGCCTGAAGGCGCTCGGCGCCATGGACCCGTCCCAGCGCCAGGTTGCCTTGATCCGCCGGCTGGTCGATCAGTGGCGCGACCGGCCGCCATCGGCGCCGCTGGTCATGGCCGGGACCACGGGCTCCGCGCCATCGACGGCCGACCTGATCCAGGTCGTCGCCAACGCTCCCATGGGCGCGGCCGTGCTGCCGGGGCTCGACCTGTCGCTGGCGGAAGACGCGTGGGCGCAGATTGAGGAATCCCATCCGCAGAATACGTTGAAGCGGCTGCTCGACCGGCATGAGGTCGCACGCGATGTGGTCAGGGTATGGCCAGCCTCGCTCGATCCCGAGCGCAAGGCCGAGGCACGGCGGCGCCTGCTCAACGAAGCCCTGCGTCCGGCGGAAGCGACGCGCGACTGGCGGGCCCAGATCGCCATTTTGCGCGAGGAAGGCCCGACGACGATCGAAGACGGCCTGGAGGGGCTTTGTGAGATCGAGACGGCGCGTGACGAAGAGGCCGCGTCTGTCATCGCGCTTCTGATGCGCGAGGCGTTGGAGACCCCGGACAAGACCGTGGCCCTGGTGACGCCGGACTTGGCCCTGTCGCGGCGAGTGTCGGCGCGCCTGACGCGCTGGGGGCTGATCGCCGATTCTTCGGCGGGAGAACCGCTGCTCAACAGCCTGACAGGGCGTTTCCTGCATGACCTGTTGGGCCTGGTGCTGGAGCCGCACGATCCCGTGCTGCTCTTGAGTCTGTGGCGCAATCCGCTCTGCCGCTTCTGCGATATCGCCGCCATGGCCGATATCGAACGGTGCGCCTTGCGGGGCGCGCGGCCGAACGACCTGGGCACGATCACCGCGATGTTGCACGCCGACGAGCGTGTCGGCGAAGAGGCGATCGCCCAGTGGCGCGAATATGTCGACGCTATCCGGCCGATGATCGACCAGCCGTTCGTCGATCTCGGCGCCTCGCTGACCCTGTTTTCGATCGTTGCGCAAAGTCTCGCCATCGGCGCCGACGCCCTGTGGGCGGGGGCCGCCGGGTCGTCGGCCTCCGAACTGCTGGCCGAACTGATGCGCGAGGGCGAGGGCTACGTCATCGACAGTCCGCGCGAATTCGCCGAGATTCTCAACGCCATCCTGCAACAGACCAAGGTTCGCACCGGTGGTAACAACCATCCGCGTCTCCAGGTCCTGGGCGCCATCGAAGCGCGTCTTATCAAGGCTGACCGCATCATCCTGGCCGGGCTGGAAGAGGGCGTGTGGCCTCAGGTTCCCGACAATGACCCCTTCCTGTCGCGGCCGATGCGCAGGACGCTGGGCCTGCCGGCGCCGGAGCGGCGCACCGGCTTGTCGGCGCACGACTTCGTCCAGACGGCAGCGGCGCCTGAAGTCTATATGGTCACGCGCCGCCGCCGCGAAGGCGAGCCGCAGGTGCAGTCGCGTTGGCTGTGGCGGTTGAAGACCCTGTGCGAAGGCGCCGGCGTAAAGCATCTGCCGACGCGTCACGAAGTGCTCGACTGGGCCCGTGCGCTCGACTGCGGACTGCCGGACAAGCCCGCGACGCTCAGGCCTGCCAAACGGCCGGAGCCGCGCCCGCCCGTCCACGTCCGGCCCGACAATCTGTCGGTCACCGAAGTCGAGGTCTTCGTTCGCGATCCTTACGCCATCTACGCCAAGAAGATTCTGAAGGTGCGGCCGCTGGACCGCCCGAACGAGCCGGTCGAGGCGCGGCAGCGCGGCACCGCCATCCACAAGAGCCTCGAGCGTTTCGTCACCGAAGACGCGCCGCTTGGCCGTGCCGGGGTCGAAACGCTCAACCGGCTTTTGGAAGAAGAACTGGCCGGTACACATATGTCGCCGGCGCAGATCGCGCTGCAACGGCCGCTTATCCCGCACATGGCCGGGGCCTTTGTCGATTTCGAAGCGCGCCGCCGCGATCGCCACCCGCGCCTGGTCATCGAAAGCCGGGGCGAAATTCGCTTCCCCGTCATGGGCCGGGAATTCGCCCTGGTCGCCAAGGCCGACCGGCTGGAGGTGCGCGACGGAAGCGTCGATATCCTCGACTTCAAGACCGGTTATCCGGCGTCGCTGAAGCAGGTCCTGGCGGGCTTCTATCCGCAGCTTACGCTTACCGGCGCCATCATCCGGCACGGCGGCTTCAAAGGCATTCGCGGCAAGTCGGTCGGCGATATGATTTATATCCGGGTCGCGCCCGATGACGTTTCCGAACGCTACGTCTACGAAAAAGGCGTGCCGAACGACGATCTGGCGGAAAATGCGCTCAACAGCCTACGCCGCCGTCTCGAAGCCTATGCACGGCCCACCAAGGCCTATCTGTCGTGGACCGCTCCGCAGTTCCTGAAGAATCGCGGCGGCGATTACGACCAGCTGGCCCGGCTTTACGAATGGTATGTGCTGGGCGACGACGAAACCGCCGAGCCCGAGGCGGATGGGGCACACGATGGATGACGGGATGATCAATCCGCAGAACGTCGCCGCCGACCCGCGCGCCTCGTGCTTCCTCACCGCCAATGCCGGTTCGGGCAAGACGTCCACCCTGGTCAATCGCGTGGCGCGGCTGCTGCTGCGGGGCGCGAAACCGGAACACATTCTCTGCGTCACCTACACCAAGGCGGCGGCGGCCGAAATGCAGGCACGTCTGTTCGAAAGGCTAGGGCATTGGGCGGTAGCCGAGGACGACGCGCTGGCGCGTCAATTGGCCGCGATCGATGAAAATCCGCGCGACCTGGCTGCTGCCCGCGCCCTGTTCGCCAAGGCGCTGGAAACGCCGGGCGGGCTGAAGATCCAGACCATCCATGCCTTCTGCGAGCGGCTGCTGCGCCGCTTTCCGCTCGAAGCCGGCCTGTCGCCGGCCTTTGAAATCCTGGACGATTTCCGTGGGGCGGAACTGTCGGAGCGCGCCTCGGCCGACCTGCTGACGCTCGACCTGCCTTCGCTTGCCGAAACCATGGCGGCGCGCGACCGGCTGATCGTTCGGCTGAAGACGGCTGGTTTCGAAAAGCTGTTGGCGCAGTTCGTCTACCAGCACGACGACCTGGCCGAAGCCTTCGACGCACTTCAGGCGCGCCACGAAGACTGGCCGCGACATCTGTTCAAAAGCCTGGGTCTCGATACGCCGTGCACGACGGACGAATGTCTTGAGGCCTATGCCGACCGCATCGAATGGCGGATCATCACGGACCTGGCCAAGTCGCTCAGCCTCGGCAGCACCAAGACCAACCAGGAGGCGGGACGCGCCTTGCTCGACCTGCATATGCGCTGGCGCGACGACGGCGTCTTCGATTTCGACTGCCTCAAGGCTGTCTTCTTCACCAAGGCGGGCGAACTGCGCAAGAGCCCATACGCCAAGGAAACCGCCGCGTCCGACGCCATCCTGCTTGACAAGCTGGGTGCCGAGGTCGTGGCTCTGGCCGAGCGGCTGAAGGCGGTCGATATCGCCTCGAATACGCTCGATGGCTTACGCCTCTTTGCCGTCTTCAGCACGCTGTTCACCACGGCCAAGCGCAATGATGGCGCGCTCGATTTCCAGGACCTGATCACGCGCACGCGCAACCTGCTCGACCGCCACCTGATGTCGGCCTGGGTGCTGTTCAAGCTCGACGGCGGCCTGGAACACATCCTGGTCGACGAGGCGCAGGATACATCGGGCGATCAGTGGGCGATCTTAAGGCCCCTGACCGAGGAATTCCTGGCCGGGGCGGGGCAGTCGCGCGTCGATCCGCGCACGGTCTTTGCCGTCGGCGACGAAAAGCAGTCGATCTACGGCTTCCAGGGCGCCGACCCCGCGCAGTTTCTCGAACAAGGCGATTACTATCTGAAGAGGGTCGTCGAGGCCGGCCAGACGTTCGTAACGCCCGCCCTGACGCAAAGCTGGCGCTCCCTGCCGGAGGTCCTGAAGTTCGTCGATGCGGTTTTTGAAGACCCCGACCTGGCGTATGCGCTCAATTTCACCGGCGAGACGATCGTCCACCAGCCGCGCCGTTCCGAGGCGCCTGGTTTCGTGGAGTTGTGGCCGCGCGTGCTGCCGATAGACGCGCCCGAAGCCTCGGCCGACGAGGAGGAAGATGTCGCCGCGCTCGATGAGCCCGGCCGCGCCCATCCGGCCAAGCGCCTGGCGCGGCAGATCGCCATCACGATCCGCCGCGAGATCGACGCCGGCCGGACCGTGTGGGATCGCAATACGCGGCAAAGGCGGCCCATGCACGCCGGCGATGTGCTGATCCTGGTGCGCAAACGCGACCTGTTGTTCGAGCACGTCATCCGCGAGCTGAAGATCGCCGGCGTCGCCGTGTCGGGCGCCGACCGTCTGAAGCTGGGCGAACACATCGCCTTTCAGGATCTGCGCGCCCTGATGCGCTTTTGCCTCAGCCCGCGCGACGACCTGTCCCTGGCCTGCGTGCTGAGAAGTCCCCTGTGCGATGTCAGCGAGGACGAGCTGTTCGCCCTGGCCAATGGCCGCGGCGGTTCGCTGTGGCGGGCCTTGCTCGACGTGCGCGGCGAAGAGGGCGCCTATGCCGAGGCGCGAATCTTCCTGTTGTGGGCGGTCGGGGCGTCGCAGCGCCTGACCGCGTTCGACTTCCTGTCTCGCGTGCTCAACCGCCGCGACGCGGGTGGCCGCAGCATGAAGCAGCGTTTCCTGACGCGCCTTGGCGACGAATGCGAGGACGTGCTGGATGAGACCCTGCAACTGGCGCTGAAGGGCGAGGGCGCCGGCGCCATCGGCCTTTCGGCGGCGCTCAACCTGTTCGAATTCAACGCCACCGAGATCAAGCGCGAACAGGAAGAGGGCGGCCGCAGCGTGCGTGTCATGACGGTGCACGGCTCCAAAGGCCTTGAGGCGCCGTGGGTCATCCTTCCCGTCGGCCCGCAGAACCGCTCCAGCCGTCGCGACGACCTGCTGCTGACATCGGACGACGGCCAGCTTTACCTGAGCGCCGGCGGCCGCAAGGCCGAGGTCGAGGCCGTGTCGCGCATCCGCGCCGGCATCGCCCAGCGTGACGAGCAGGAGGCCTTGCGCCTGTTCTATGTGGCGGTGACGCGCGCCCGCGACCGCCTGACGATCTGCGGCTTTTGCGGTAAGCGCCAGCCGGCGCGGACACGCTTTCCCGGTTGGTATGAGATGGCCGATGCCGGCTTCGACCGCCTGGATTCGCAAAGCGAGCTGATGGATCTGGCGGCCCCCTTCGACGAAATGGACATGCGCGAGGTCGCGACCATCCGCACCTTCGGTGAACGTCCGCCGGTCATGGCGGCGGAGGCGCGCATCGCCGCGGCGCGGGTTGCCCTGCCTGATTTCGTTACCCGGATGCCGGCGCAAGCCGATATGGAATCGGAGGTCTGGCAGGCCATTTCGCACATGGGCGACGAAGACCGGACCGAAAGCGACCCGTCGCCGTCGCCGCTCGAGACCCGCAACGGCCTCGGGCGCTATCGCCGCGGCAACCTGATCCACAAGCTGTTCGAAATGCTGCCCGACATCCGGCCGGATAGTCGCGAGGCGATCGCCACGCGCTATCTCGACCGTCAGCCCGACCTGAACGACGCCCAGCGCGCCGAGATTCGCGGTGCGGTCATGGCCGTGCTTGAAGACACACGCTTTGCCGAAGCCTTCGGGCCCAATTCGCGCGCGGAAGTGGCCCTGGCCGGCCAGATCGCCACGACCGACACCGGCGCCGCGATCATGCTGTCGGGGCGGATCGACCGGCTGGTGGTGACCCCGCGGCAAGTCCTGGTCATCGACTACAAGTCGAACCGCCCGGCGCCCGACCGCGCCGAGGATGCAGCCGTGGCTTATCAGCGCCAGATGGCCGGCTATGTCGGCCTGCTGCGCCAGGTCTATCCGGATCGCGAGGTTTCGGCGGCGCTGTTGTGGACCGACGGGCCGAAGCTGACCCCCTTAAGCGAGACGTTAGTAAATCTCAGGCTGGCCGAAATTTCGTCGCGTTGATTTTTCACCGGCACCTTACTAAGTATTGGACACCATTTTTTATGGCGATTTTTGAGTCGCTGGTTTTTGTTTGTCGCGCATCTCATCCGAAAACCGCTTCATACTTTTCGGGATGCGCTTGGAAGGAAGGCCATCATGCCTACGCATAAGATTACCGATGAATCGTTTGAAAGCGACGTGCTGAAGTCCGACACGCCGGTGCTCGTCGACTTCTGGGCCGAATGGTGCGGCCCCTGTAAGCAGATCGCCCCGATTCTGGAAGAAGTGGCCGAAGGTCTCGGCGACAAGGTCAAGATCGCCAAGCTCAATATCGAGGATTCGCCGATGACGCCGTCGCGCTTCGGCGTGCGTGGCATCCCGACCTTCATGCTGTTCAAGAATGGCCAGATGACCGCGATGAAGGCCGGCATCATGCCGAAGGCGAAGTTGCTGGAATGGCTTAGCGATAACAGCATCGCCTGAATTTCGCGATCTGCGCCGCAGTCAGGTGGGCCAGGTTTCCTCGCCTAGGGCCAGCACATCGCCGGCCAGGTAAAGCGACCCGCAGATCAGCACGCGCTGCGGTCCGGACGGCAGACGCGCGATGACATCCGAAGGACTCGAGGCCGTAATGGCGTCGAGTCCTTTTGTTTTGGCGGCGGCGACCAGGTCTCTGGGTACAACCATGGCGTCGGACGAGAATGGCACGCAATGGAATCGCGCGTCGAGCCCTTCGAAGGCCGCGAAGAATTCCGCCGAATCCTTGGTATTGATCAGGCCGCATATGACGGTCAGGGGCTTCGGGTCGCGCTGTTGCAGGCTGTCGATGAAGCGCCGCAAGGCTGCGGCGGCGTGGGGGTTGTGACCACCGTCGAGCCAGAGTTCCGATGCGGGGTCATGAAGCACGGCGTGGAGCGGCCCGGCCTTGATGGCCTGCAGCCGCCCCGGCCAGACGGCCGCCTGAAGGCCCTTGTCGATGGCTTCGGGCGAAAGCCCCAGCATCCGCGCCGCCTTGATCGCGACGCCGGCATTGCCGACCTGGTGTTCGCCCGGCAGACGCGGCAGCGGCAGGTCGAGCAGGACGTCCTCGTCATGGAAGACCAGCCGGCCGTTTTCGGAATTGGCGTTGAAGCCTTCGCCCATGATTTCGAGCTGGACGCCGAGCTTCAAGGCTTGCCGTTCCAGCGCCGCGCGCGCTTCGTCGGCCTGGCGCGCGGAGATGGCCGGCGTGCCGCGCTTGAAAATGCCGGCCTTTTCCCGCGCGATCTGGCTGAGCTCTGTACCCAGGAACGCCTGGTGGTCGTAGTCGATCGGCGTAATGATGGTGAGCCTTGGGTGGATGACGATATTGGTGGCGTCGTGCAGGCCGCCGAGGCCGGTCTCCAGCAGCAGAAGGTCGGCCGGCGTCTCGGCAAAGGCCAGGAAGGCGGCGGCCGTCGTCGATTCGAAGAAGGTCAGGGGCTGGCCGGCATTGGCGTCTTCGACGCGGTTCAGCACCTCGCCGAGATAGTCATCGGTAATAAGCGTGCCCGCCAGCCGGATGCGCTCGGCGAAGCGTACCAGGTGCGGCGAGGTGTAGACATGGACGCGTAACCCCTGCGCCTCCGCCATGGCGCGCAGCAGCGCAAGTGTCGAACCCTTGCCGTTGGTGCCGGCGACATGGACGACCGGCGGCAACTTGTCCTGGGGGCGGCCCAAGGCCTCGCAGACGCGTAGGATCCGGTCGAGATTGAGGTCGATCCGCTTGGGGTGCAGCGCTTTCAGCCGCTCCAGCGGCGCGTCGAAGGGCAGGAGACGATCGGTCATGCCCGACCCTTTAGGCCAAATGCGGCCTTGGGTCCACGAATTAGGATTCCGGTTCCGCGACTTCCAGCCCCTGGGCACGCAGGCGATCGAGCGCACCATTGGGCCTTAGCAGAATGCTGAGTGGAAAGGCCACGACGCTCTTGCCGGGTTTCGCCAGGGCGTCGTTGATCGCCTGGACGGTGTCGTCGGTGGCGCGGTCGAGCATTTCGCGCGTCGAGCCGGCGCCCTCCAGGCAGGCCAGGGTCGCGGAATTGGGCGAATTGGCGCGCGCGGTCCTGAGGTCCGCGACCGCCCACGCGCGTGACGCCGTCACGGCATGGCCTACGGCAAAATCGATCTCGTTGAGCGTCGCGGTTACGCAGTCGAACTTGTCGGTCTTGTCCATGCCGTTCAGCTTGCCGATCAGGCCGGCGGCGGAATAGGTGGCGATCGGCTTCATGGGCGTATGATGGTCGCGCGCCAGGAAGATCAGCATCTTTTCCGGGTCGTTGGTGCTGAGGCCGTTCTTCTCGTAGATGTCTTCGCGCAGCTTCATCACGGCCACGATCGGCGAATCCTTGGCGTAATGGTTGGGGTCGAGGCCGTTCTTTTTGGCCGTGCGCCAGAAATGCCCGCCGACATCCGATGGCAGGACATCGAATAGGCTTTTGAACAGGCCGTTGCCCTTAGCCATTTGCCAGGCGGCGAATCCCATGATCCCGCCCTTGGCTTTGGGGCTGGTCAGCAGGACATTGGCCTGCCCCATGATCTTGCCGACCCGCGAACGGTCCCAGTCCAGACGCTTTTCCATGACCGGCAGGCCACCGACGATATAGACCTCGGAATTGCCCTTTTTCACCCGCCACAGGGCCGGGCCCGGATAATGGTGGGTGATGGTGACGACATCCCATTCGTCCGCGGCCGTCCCCGTCGCCGGTGCCTGGGGCGACGATATGGTGTCGTATTGGGCGGTGGCCGGACCGGCCACGAACAGCAGAAGAAGCGAGACGGCAATCGGGCGCATAAGGACTCCGGCGGATACCCGAATAAGGGGTAGGAGACAATTATGCTGTCTTTATGGCCTTCGGCAGTGCGACATTATCGCGGTCGGGCCGGCGGATCAGCCAGGCGACAGCGGCGCAGGTGGCCGCTGCCAGACTCAGAGACATCGCCTCCTTGAGGTCGAACTGGCTCAGATCACCAATCTTTGTAATAAAAAAGAAAGCGGCGGCCTCAAGGGCCGCGACCAGGCAATAGGCCCATATGGGCCGCCGCTTCGTCGGGTACAGAATCGCATGACCGGCAAAGCCAAAGGGCAGGCTTAGGATGAAAATCACGATAAAGCCCGGCAACGCAAGCTCAAGAGTCGGATCGGTGTCCAGATCGGAATAGAATCCCAGTAGCCGTTCTGTTGCCAGATAGACGGCCACGGCTGCGGCAGAACCGGCAAAAAGTCCGGAAAGACTTCGCAAAAAACGCAGAAATTGGATTTTCATGGTCCCCCCAACCATGCGTGTTGTAGCGCGCTAAGCCACCCGTCTGCGTCCACCCATCAGCATCGACATCAGCGCGCCCAGCACTTCCGGCAGTTCGGTGCGCGGAACGACGCGGTCGACCATGCCCTTTTCCACCAGGTACTCCGAGCGCTGGAAGCCTTCGGGCAGCTTTTCGCGGATGGTGGTTTCGATGACGCGCGGGCCGGCAAAGCCGATCAGGGCGCCCGGCTCGGCCAGGTGAATGTCTCCCAGCATGGCGTAGGACGCGGTGACGCCGCCCGTGGTCGGGTCGGTCAGGACGACGATATAGGGCAGTTGCGCGCGCTTGAGTTCCTCGATGGCCAGGGTCGTGCGCGCCATCTGCATCAGCGACAACGCGCCTTCCTGCATGCGCGCGCCGCCGGCAGCGGTAAAGACGACCATCGGGCATTTGCGTTGGATCGCGGCGCGGGCGGCGGCGATGAAGCTCTCGCCGGCGGCCATGCCGAGGCTGCCGCCCATGAAGGCGAAATCCTGGACCAGCGCGACGCAGTCGACACCCTGGACCTTGCCATAGCCGATCGTCATGACGTCACGGGCGCCGGTCGCCGAACGCGCGGCCTTCAGACGCTCGGAATACGGCTTGCCGTCCGAGAAGTGCAGGGGATCCTCGAAGACGTCGGGGGTCGGCAGGGTTTCCCACTGGCCGTCGTCGAAGGTGAATTTCAGCCGCAGCGACGGGCCGATGCGCATATGGCGGCCGGACGGTGTCACCCACAAGGCCGCTTCCAGGTCCGGACGATAGATCATGTCGCCGGTGTCGGGGTCCTTGACCCACAGGTTTTCGGGCGTGTCGCCGCGGCGGTTCACCAGTTTCGAAACGCCGGGGGCGATCTTGGCCAGCCAGCCGCCGCGCTCACGGCGTTCAGCGGATTTGGCGGCGGGGGGAAGCTTGGGGCCTTTTGTCGAGTCAGGCATGGCCATGTATCTTGCTACTCCTGCGGATCTTCATCGCGCCGAATGGACAGCGTGGGCCAATTTCTCGGCCTTTTCCAGCACTTTCGCCGGGATCATCGCTTTTTCAGGTAAAGAATTCTTGATTTCCTCAACGAGCGCCGAGCCGACGACGGCGGCGTCGGCGACCTTGGCGACGGCGCCCGCACGTTCGGGAGTCCGGATTCCGAAGCCGACGGCGACCGGCAAACCGCCCTTTTCGCGGACACGTTGAACCGGGCCCGCGATGGCGTCGGCATCGGCCTCCTTGACGCCGGTGACGCCGGCCACCGAGACGTAGTAGATAAAGCCGCGCGTGCGGCGGACAAGGGTTTCGAGACGCTTGTCGTCGCTGGTCGGTGTCGCCAGGCGGATCAGCGCCAGATCCTGTCCGTCGAGCGCGTCGGTCAGGCCGTCGGCCTCTTCGGGGGGACAGTCGACGACGATGACGCCGTCGGCGCCGGCTTCGGCCATCTGCGAGGCCCAGGTCTCATAGCCGCGCTGCTCGACCGGGTTCATATAGCCCATCAGGATGATCGGCGTGTCCTGGTCGATTTCGCGGAAACGGCGGACCAGTTCGAAGATGTCCTTGATCTTGGTGCCGGCCTTCAGCGAGCGTTCGGCGGCGCGCTGGATGGTCGGGCCTTCGGCCATGGGGTCCGAGAAGGGAAAACCCAGTTCGATAATGTCGGCGCCGGCGGCCGGCAGGCCTTTGAGCACTTCGAACGAGGTTTCGAGATCGGGATCGCCGCCCATGACATAGGCGACGAAGGCGGCCTTGCCCTGCGCTTTCAGCGCGGCGAAGCGCGCATCGATGCGTGATACGCCCATCACAGGCCTCCCATGGTTTCGCCCATCGCCTTGGCGACGGTGAAGATGTCCTTGTCGCCGCGGCCCGACAGGTTGAGCACGACGATGCCGCCCTTGCCGACCTCTTTTGCCAGGTCGCCGACGCGCGCGATGGCGTGCGACGATTCCAGCGCCGGAATGATGCCTTCCAGCTTGGAGGTCAGGGCAAAGGCTTCCAGCGCCTCTTCGTCGGTGGCGGTCACGTAGCGGGCGCGGCCGAGGTCGAACAGATAGGCGTGTTCGGGACCGATGCCGGGATAGTCGAGACCGGCCGAAATCGAGTGGCCTTCCAGAATCTGGCCGTCTTCGTCCTGCAGAAGGTAGGTGCGGTTGCCGTGCAGCACGCCCGGGCGGCCGCCGTTCAGCGACGCGGCGTGACCGTTATAGACGTCCAGACCATGACCCGCCGCCTCGACGCCGACGATCTTCACGGTTTCGTCGTCGATGAAGGGATGGAACATGCCGATGGCGTTCGACCCGCCGCCGACGCAGGCGATGACGGCGTCGGGCAGGCGGCCTTCCAGTTCCAGGATCTGCTGGCGCGTTTCCTTGCCGATGACGGTCTGGAATTCGCGCACCATCTCCGGATAGGGGTGCATGCCGGCGGCGGTGCCGATCATGTAGTAGGTGTCGTGGACGTTGGTCACCCAGTCGCGCAGGGCTTCGTTCATCGCGTCCTTCAGCGTGCCGTTGCCATTGGTCACCGGCACGACCTCGGTGCCGAGCAGCTTCATGCGGAAGACGTTCGGCTTTTGGCGTTCGACGTCGAGCGCGCCCATATAGACGATGCAGGGCAGGTCGAAGCGTGCGCAGACGGTGGCCGAGGCCACGCCGTGCTGGCCGGCGCCGGTTTCGGCGATGATGCGCGTGCGGCCCATGCGCTTGGCCATCAGGACCTGGCCGATGCAGTTGTTGATCTTGTGCGCGCCGGTGTGGTTCAGCTCTTCGCGCTTGAAATAGATCTTCGCGCCGCCGAAATGCTCGGTCAGCCGTTCGGCGAAATAGAGCGGGCTTGGCCGGCCGACGAAGAATTTCAGCAGGCTGTGGTATTCGGCCCAGAAGGCTTCGTCCTTACGGGCGCTTTGCCACGCTTCGTTCAGCTCCAGCACGAGCGGCATCAGGGTCTCTGGCACGTAGAGACCGCCGAATTCACCGAACCGGCCCTTTGCGTCCGGCTGGTGATAGCTGTTGGGTCGCTGGAACGGTTCGTTCACCGTAAGGGTCCTCCTAAACCGGTTGCAGGATGCATCCGGGCACCGCCGCCGCAGGTCGGAGCGGCGAAAACCCGGCTTTATAACGCTTTTGCATTACGAAGAAAGCGGGAAATCAGTTCAGTCGATTTGACGCCCGGCGCACTTTCGACTCCCGACGACACGTCGACAGACTTCGCGCCGCTGATTTGCACGGCCTCGGCGGCGTTGTCGGGATCGAGACCACCCGCCAGGAACCACGGCTTTTGCCATTGGCGCCCGGCCAGAAGCGTCCAGTCGAAACTGAGGCCCAGGCCGCCCGGCATGGCCGCGTCCCTGGGCGCCTTGGCGTCGAACAGCAGATAGTCGGCGCTATATTCATAGGCCTTTGCTGCGACAAGATCCTGGGCGTCCGACACGCTGATCGCCTTGATGACGGGCAGGCCGGTCAGCGCCTTGACCTCGGCGACGCGTTCCGGCGTTTCGTGGCCGTGCAACTGAACCATGTCGGGCTTTACGGTGTCGCGCAGAACCGTCAGTTGGGCTTCGTCGGGGTTCACCGTGACGCTGACCAGAGGCAGGACGATACCGTCATCGCGTATGGCCTGCATCAGGGCGGCCATGGCATCCAGCGTCAGATGCCGCGGACTCTTCGCAAAATGGATGAATCCCAGGAAGGCCGCACCTTCGCGCGCCGCGACCCGCGCGGCTTCCAGGGTGGAAATACCGCAAATTTTCGTGTTGATGGCCGCAGGCTGTGTCATTTTGGTGTAATGAAGCGGGACTTTAGCAAAAATCAAGACTTTGCGCCTAAAACGTTGCTCTTAAATAAAACGAAAAGATAAAGTCCGGAAATGCGAGGGACGACGGGAATGGCGGAAACCATCCTCCTGACGGATATAAGCAACGGTATGTACATGAAGGTCGCGCTGGCCGAGCGCGGCGAGCGTCCGGGGCATAGCACGCACTATGCCTGCGAAACGCTTGACGAGTTCAAGTCGGCGCTGCGCGACTTCCTCGAGCGTTGCGACAATCCGCCCATCAAGGGGGCGGCCCTGTCGGCCGGCGGCTGGGAGGAACATGGCGTCATGGCCATGCCCAACCACAGGTTCAAGATCAGCCGAAGCGAGATGCGCGACTTCCTGGGCGTGCAGCGGCTCAATCTCGTCAATGACTGCGTCGCCAAGGCCCTGGCCATCCCGCGCCTGGGACGCGATGAAAAGATCCGGGTATGCGGCGGCGAAGAGGTGGAAGAGCAGGTGATCGCGCTCATCAATTCCCATCGCGGCCTGGGCCAGGCGGGTCTGGCGCCCGATGGCATGGGGAATTACACAGCCATGCCCTGCGAAGGCGGCCATTCGGACCTGACCTGCGTCACCGAGCTTGAGTTCCAGGTGATGCGGGCGCTGTCGCGCAAATACGGACACGTATCGCGTGAGCGCGTCATTTCCTTTCCGGGCCTTGCCGATATATTCGCCATCCTGTCGGAATTCGAAAAAGACCCGTCTCCGCGCCTGTCGGCGGAAGAGGTCATTGCGCATGCCGCCGGTGGTGACGACCGGGCGCTGAAGGCGATCAACCTGTCCATGGGCTGGCTGGCGGTGATGGCCAGCGATATCGCCCTGATCCTGGGTGCGCGCGGCGGCGTCTACATCGCCGGGGAATATCTCGACGCGATCGGAGACCTGTTCGACGCCGACGCCTTTGCCGCCCGATACCACGACAAGGGACGACTCAAAGATTATGTCGGTGAAATTCCGGTCTACAGGGCGACGGCCGAAGACATGGAGGTCATCGGCCTGGCCACCCTCTTCGATTAGGCTGGATACCGATGACCGACCACGTCCTGCTCTGCGATTTCTCTTTCGGCTCCTACATGAAGCTGGCCATGGGCACGCCGGGTCTCCGTCCGGGTGAACCGTCGCTCTATGCCATCGAGAGCCGGAAGGATTTCGACGATGCCGTCACCGATTTCCTGAGCGCGCACGGCAATCCGCGTCTGATCGGGGCGGCGTTGGCGTCGCGCGGCTGGGAACTCAAGGGCAAGATCCAGTTGCCGGAAAAGGGGCTGACGCTCGATCGCGACGACCTGCGGCAACTGGCGGGCGTTCAGCGCGTCAACCTGGTCAACAATTTCGTGGCGCGCGCCCTGGCCATACCGCACCTGCGCGCCGACGAGCGGGTCAAGGTATGTGGCGGCGAGGCCATGGAAGAGCAGGTGATCGCCGTTCTGGGGCCCCACTTCGGCCTGGGCCAGGCGGCGCTGGCGCCGGATGGCGTGGGCGGCTGGACGGCCATGCCCTGCGAAGGCGGTCATTCCGACCTGCCGGTTGCGACCGACCGGGAATGGGAAGTCTACAAGATTCTGCAGAAGCGCCACGGTCACGTCCCGCGCGAATTCGCCATCTCCTTCGTGGGCCTGGTCGAGCTGTTCAAGGCGTTGACCGAAATCCATGGTGCCGAGACGGGGGCGACCACGGCCGAGGAAATCATGGCGCTGGCCAATATCGGCGATCCGCTGGCCGTCGAGACCCTGTCCATGTGCAGTGCGTGGCTGGCGGCGATGGCGTCGGACGTGGCGCTGGTCCTTGGTGCGCGCGGCGGCATCTATCTGACCGGCGATCTCATGGATCTGATGGCCGACGTGTTCGATGCCGATGCCTTCTGCCGGCGCTATGCCGACAAGGGCCGGCTTAGTCACTACATATCCGAGATTCCGGTCTATCGGACGCAGGCCCGGGATCTGGAGATCGTAGGCCTCCAGACCTTGTTCGACTGACGGTCCGCCCCCCTGGTAATAAAAACGCCGGCTTGCGAAATCCGCGAGCCGGCGTTTTTTAATGTTTAAGCCTTCGAGCCGTTCTGCTTCTTCAGCTCGGCCAGGATGTCGGCCAAAAGCGCTTCCTGCGTCGGGCCCGGTTCGACGACGACGGGCGGAGGCGGCGGCATCAGCTTGTTGATGGCCTTGACGACGATAAAGATCGCGGCGCCGATGATCAGGAACTGAATGACGGTGTTGATGAACAGGCCGTAGGAGATGACGACCTGGGCCTTGGCCGGATCGATCTTCGGGAGCTTGAGCACCAGGCTGGAGAAATCGACCCCGCCTGTCAGGAAACCAATCGGCGGCATGATGATGTTGTCGACCAGCGAGGTGACGATCTTGCCGAAGGCGCCGCCGATGACAACACCAACCGCCAGGTCGACGACGTTGCCGCGCATCATGAAGGTCTTGAATTCGGAAACGATACCCATGGGCTAGCCCTCCCGGGGGGTGTTTGAGGTCAGTCTACGGACGTGTCGTCGCCTGACAGGTTAAGCCGCTCACGCAGTTCCTTGCCGCTCTTGAAGAAAGGAACGTGCTTGGCGGGCACTTTAACCGATTCGCCGGTTCTGGGGTTGCGTCCGGCGCGGGCGGGCCGCGAGCGGACGGAAAGGGCGCCAAAGCCGCGCAATTCGACGCGGCCGCCCTTTTCCAGGGTGCTGATCATGGACTCGAAGATCAGATTGACGGCGCGTTCGACGTCCTTCTGCGTGAGGTGCGGATACTCAGCCGCCAGCTGTTCAATAAGCTCTGATTTCAGCATTGCTGTATCCCCCAACAAGTGAACCGATCAGACTCGCACCATGTCCGAAAACCAAAAAGCGATCAAGGGCTTGTTGGCATATTAACCATTCTGATAGCGATAACAGGCAAAAAATGTGAGGCTTGACCGGCCCTTTTCCTCCACGAGCGGCCGATTTTCCCTGAAAACAAGAAAATGTACGAAAAATCCTTGTGCTTCTGTCGCTTATATTTCCGGCCGGTTCCGAATATCTTGCGCCGCACAATCCATGAAGACACGCCGCCGGCCTCGCTGCCTGGCCGGCAGCGGCTGGTCACACCTGTGTGATCGAGGCGCGCATGAAAAAAGCCGGCGCTGTTTCCAGCGCCGGCTTCTGTCTTTTTGGCCACTGACCCAGGCCGTGTGAATGCGTTCACACCGTCGCGGGTCCGGGTGCAGGGAGCTTAGCTCCCTGCCTTGTCGCGCAGGGCGGCGCCCAGGATGTCGCCGAGCGAAGCGCCCGAGTCCTGCGAGCCGTACTGTTCGATGGCTTCCTTTTCGGCCGCCATTTCCAGGGCCTTGATCGACACGGAGACCTTGCGGGCCGCCTTGTCGACATTGGTGACCTGGGCGTCGATGCGGTCGCCGACGGCGAAGCGCTCGACGCGCTGCTCGTTGCGGTCGCGCGACAGGTCCGACTTGCGGATGAAGGCCGACATCGGGGCGTCGTCGTCGCCGAAGCGGACTTCGATGCCGCCCGAAGTGACTTCGGTGACGGTCACGGTGACGGTCTGGCCCTTCTTGAAGGTGTCGCCGGTCATCGGATCGTTGCCCAGCTGCTTGATGCCGAGGCTGATGCGTTCCTTGTCGACGTCGACGTCCAGGACCTTGGTCTTGACGACATCGCCCTTCTTGTACTTGGCGATGGCTTCTTCACCCGGCACGTTCCAGTCGAGATCCGACAGGTGGACCATGCCGTCGATGTCGTTTTCGAAGCCGACGAACAGGCCGAATTCGGTGGCGTTCTTGACTTCGCCTTCGATGGTCGAGCCGACCGGATGCTGACGCAGGAACTGATCCCAGGGATTTTCCTGGGCCTGCTTCAGGCCGAGGCTGACGCGGCGCTTCGAAGCGTCGACTTCCAGGACGACGACCTCAACCTCTTGCGAGGTGGAGACGATCTTGCCCGGATGGACGTTCTTCTTGGTCCACGACATTTCCGAGACGTGCACCAGGCCTTCGACGCCCGATTCCAGCTCCACGAAGGCGCCGTAGTCGGTGATGTTGGTGATGCGGCCCGAGAACTTGCCGCCGACCGGATACTTGACGTCGACGTTTTCCCACGGGTCGGATTGCAACTGCTTCATGCCGAGGCTGATGCGTTGCGTGTCCGGATTGATCTTGATGATCTGGACGCGGACCTGGTCGCCGACATTGAGGACCTGCGACGGGTGGCTGACGCGCTTCCAGGACATGTCGGTGACGTGCAGCAGGCCGTCGATGCCGCCCAGGTCGACGAACGCACCGTAGTCGGTGATGTTCTTGACGACGCCGTCGCGGATCTCGCCTTCGGCCAGCTGGCC